>JAKAYQ010000127.1 GCA_021826725.1 Actinomycetes bacterium | reverse complement strand
CGCCTCGACCCCGGTCGTCGTGGGCGCCGCTGATGTCCGCGCCTGGTTGGGCCGCCCGCACTTCTTCTTCGATGTCGCCGACCGGACCACCGTCCCGGGCGTGGCGACAGGGCTGGCGGTGACCGGGGCCGGGGGCGACGTGCTCTTCGTCGAAGCCACGTCGATGGACGGCCCCGACGGGCTCACGCTCACGGGCCAGCTCGGCGATGTGATGAAAGAGTCTGCGGAGATCGCCCTCTCCTACGTGCGCTCGCACGCCGCCGAGCTGGGAATCGACGCCTCGGCCTTCTCCGGGCGGCGCTTCCACCTGCACGTTCCTGCTGGAGCGGTTCCGAAGGACGGCCCTTCTGCCGGGGTCACCATGGTGACCGCTCTCGTCAGCTTGTTGCTCGACATCCCGGCCCGGCCCGTCGCCATGACCGGGGAGGTGACCCTTCGAGGGAAGGTGCTGCCTATCGGTGGCGTGCGCCAGAAGGTCCTTGCCGCTCACCGGGCCGGGCTCAGCGAAGTGGTGCTGCCGAAGCGCAACGGTCCCGACCTCGAGGACGTGATGGAGCCGGTGCGGGGGCAGATGACCGTTCATCTCGCCGACGACATCGCCGACGTGCTTGCCGCTGCGCTCGGCACGGACGTCGGCGGCATCACCGCCGGCGGCATCCCTGCCGCGGCGTGATCTGTCGGCATCGCTGGCGGTCATCGGCTCAGTGCCGTACCGCAGCGGGCGCGTGCCAGTGGCTGATGGGCCTGCGTGCTCTGGCAGGGTGCCGGCGTCGGCGGACGCTGGCACGGCCACGGGTGGCTGAGCGGTGGTGACCCGGTGACGGGCTCGGCTTCGGGTGGCTCGGCGCCTGGTCTCCGGTGCCGAGCCGCCCGAAGCCCTATGCGGTTGTGTCGTTGCCCCGGCGTCGCGTTCGAGGTCAGGAACCTGCAGCCAACCCGGGGGTGGTCGCATCCGACTGGCGATGACCGGGTCGCAGCGGCCCGCTGAGCCGCATGTGCAGGGCGATGACGCCGCTGGTGACGGCGGCCCAGCCGCACCAGACCGAAGCGAAGCCGTCGACGGTCAGCTTCGCGATCACGATCACGGCGACGAGGTTGACGACGCCGAAGATCACGACGTGCCGGAACCCGGACAGCAGGAGCGCCCCGCACACCGCAGCGACGTACAGGCTGACGACGAGCAGGCCCGCCCCACCGAGCTGGACGGAGTATGCCAGGTGGTAGGGGCGCATCGTCACGCCGACGGGACCCCGGACCATGGCCACCAGCAACGTCACGCTGACGATGGCGCCGATCACGACGAACGGTGCCATCAGCCTCCGGCGGCGGGTGGTGGGCTCGAACAGGACGACGGCTACCGGCACGAAGACCGGGAGCAGGACGAAGGCGATCAGGAGGTAGACCCACATCGCGACGGTGCCCACGGCGGATGGCAGGTGACCCTGCTTGGACAACCAGACGAAGGCCTCGACCACCTGGTGGAAGCCGAGAATGAGTGGCAGCGCAGCCAGGGCCAGGTGGTCCCGGCGGCTGTCGACATGGCGGACCACGTCGATCCCGATCACACCGATGACTCCGCCCCCGATCAGATCGGCCTGGGGGGAGAAGCACATGAGGGCACGCTATCGGGGATGTCCGGAGGCTCGTGCGGTTCGGCAGACCGCAGCCGGTGTCGCAGCTCGCTGCAGCCTGCCAGCGGTATCCGGAAGGTGGGGGGCGCAGCACGCGGTGCCGGTGGGGGGCGCAGCACGCGGTGCCGGTGGGGGGCGCAGCACGCGGTGCCGGTGGGGGGCGCAGCACCCGGTGCCGGCGACCTGTGCCTCTAAGCTGCTTCCGATGTCCGCATCCGGGTCCAGGGGGAGCGCCGCGGCGCAGGCATCGGCAGGGAGCGCGCCGGTGGTGCCGGCATCGGCGGACAGGCCGAGCGTCATCCACACCGAGCGCCTGACCAAGATCTATGAGGGTGCGGAGCTGCCGGCGGTCGACGGTCTCGATCTCGACGTGTGGCGCGGGGAGATCTTTGGTTTGCTCGGCCCGAACGGTGCAGGCAAGACCACTACCGCGGGCATGCTCACCACCCGTGTGGTGCCCACGTCGGGTCGGGCCTTCGTCGGCGGGGTCGACGTGGCCGCCCACCCGGCGTTGGCCAAGCAGCTCAGCGGCATCGTCTCCCAGCAGAACACGCTCGACCGTCAGCTCACGGTGTGGGAGAACCTCTACTTCCACGGTCGGCTGTTCGGCATCGGTGCCCGGGAGTCCCGCCGTACCGCAGACGAGCTGCTGGAGCGCTTCCAGCTGGCGCGCTGGGGCAAGGCGTCGGTCTACGCCCTGTCGGGTGGCATGGCTCAGCGTCTGATGGTGGCCCGGGCGATCTTCCACCGGCCGGCCGTGCTGTTCCTCGATGAGCCGACCGCCGGGCTCGACCCCCAGAGCCGCCTGGCCCTGTGGGAGCTGCTCGGCGAGCTCAACCGGGACGGGCAGACCATCCTCCTCACGACCCACTACATGGAAGAGGCTGACCACCTCTGCGAGCGGGTGGCGATCATGGACCACGGCCGGATCCTGACCCTCGACACCCCAGCCGCCCTGAAGCAGTCGCTGGGGACCGATACCGTCGTCACGGTGAAGGCCACTGGCGATCTGGGTGTGCTCGGGTCGTTCCTCGCTGCCGAGGTCGACGGGGTAGGCCGGACACGCGTGTCCGGCGGCGAGCTGCAGCTGCACGTCACCGGTACCGACCGGCTGCTCCCCCGGATCGTCACGGCTGCCGAGCGAGGCGGTTTCGACGTCATGGACGTCTCCATTGCCGAGCCGACGCTCGAAACGGTGTTCATCGACCTCACCGGCAAGGAGCTACGCGACTGATGCACGCGACGACCGAGGACGCGGCCCGGCGGGTGCCGGTGCGACCGACGGCGCTGGTGGCCGGGTATAAGACGGAGCAGCGCGACTGATGGCCGTCACCACCTCCGCCGCCACCTCCGGGCACATCGGCGACCAGCCGTTGCGCTCGGTCGTCTCGGCGAGTTGGACGGCGCTGCATGCGCTGGTGCTCCGCGATGTCGTGGTGCTCGGTAAGCACGTGTGGGAGTTCGTTCTGCGCACCTTGATCCAGCCGTTCCTGCTGTGCTTCGTCTTCCTTTTCGTCTTCCCGAAGATCGGGCAGAGCGTCGGGGGTGGCGGGTCCGCGTCGGAGTCGTCATTTGCCACCATCCTGGTCCCGGGTGTGGTCGGCATCTCCGTGATGTTCCAGGGGGTGCAGTCGATCGCGCTGGCCATGGCCCAGGAGTTCGGCTTCACCCGCGAGATCGAGGACCGAGTGCAGGCGCCGTGCCCGGTGTGGCTGGTGGCCATGTCCAAGGTGCTGTCGGGGGCCGCCCAGGGGATCCTGTCGGCCGTGATCGTGCTGCCCATGGCGGCGGTGGTGCACGCCGCCGGAGTCCACGCCCACCTGTCGCTGCACTGGGCGATCATCCTGACGTTGGTCCCCCTCGCCACCGTGGCAATGGCCGGGCTCGGCCTCGTGCTCGGGACGAGCTTTGAGCCGCGCAACATCGGGCTCATGTTCGGCTTCATCATCTTGCCGATCACGTTCCTCGGGGGCACGTACTACAGCTGGACTCGTCTGTCTCCGGTGAAGATCGGCGGCTTTCCGTGGCTGCAGACGCTGGTGTTGGCCAACCCGCTCATCTACGTGAACGAGGGGATGCGTGCCGCGTTCACGCAGGCACCACACATGCACCTGTACGTCGTCTACCCGGTGATGGTGGGTTTCGCCGCCTTGTTCTTGTGGCTGGGCCTGCGCAACTTCCGGCGCCGAGTGCTGTCGTAGCGTCGGTTCCCAACCTGGTCAGCTCGGTCGGCGGGCACGGCTGGGTGCGGGGTGCGACGATGAGCGCATGCCACCGACCGGACATGCCGACGATGCCCGAGCTCCGCGCGTGCTGTGGACACCGTCCGCAGACGTCCTGCGGACGACGGACATCGGCCGGTTCGCGGCGTTCGCAGCGGGATCTGGCGCCGGTACCGGCGCTGGCTTTGGTGGGGATGCGCGAGCCCGGGGGACGGTGGTGCCAACCGGGGCGGGTGTGGGTGTCGATGGGGGTGCCGGCGCGGGTGCATATGCCGGAGCCAGCAGGGATGTGGGGGTGGGCACGGTTCCGGGTGGCAGCGGGGGTGTAGGCGCCCGCAGGGGTGTCAGTCCTGGCGCCAGCAGGGGTGCCGGTCTCGGGCTGCTGGCGGACTACGAGGCACTGTGGCGCTGGTCGGTAGCCGACATCGACCGGTTCTGGTCGACGCTGTGGCAGTACATGGGGGTGCTGGCTGAAGGGGACCTGTTGACGGTGCGCGTCGGCGAGCGGATGGACACCACCCGGTGGTTCCCGGGCTGCCGTCTCAACTACGCAGAGAACTTGCTTGCCGGTCGGCCCGACGACGTCGTGGCGATCCTGGGGTGTGGGGAGACCCGCGACCCGGTGGCTCTCACCTGGGGCGAGCTTCGCGGCCAGGTGGCCCGCGCCCGTGCCGGCCTGCTCCGGGTGGGGGTGGCCCCCGGGGAGCGGGTGGTGGCCTACCTTCCCAACGTCCCCGAGGCGATCGTGGCCATGCTCGCCTGTGCCAGCATCGGCGCCGTCTGGGCGTCGTGCCCACCGGAATTCGGGGTGCGCGCCGTCATCGACCGGTTCGGCCAGATCGAGCCGGTCGTCCTCATCGCCGCCGACGGCTACCGCTACGGCGGGCGGGTCGTCGACCGGCGCGGCGAGGTGGAGGAGATCCGTGGCGCGCTGCCGAGCCTCCGGGCGACGGTGTCGCTTCCCTACGCGTTCCCCGCTCCGTCGCCCCGTGGGGGACCCATTCAATGGGATGCACTGCTGGCGGAGGAGGCGCTCCTGGAGTTCGAGCGGGTGCCGTTCGACCACCCCCTGTACGTGCTCTTCTCGTCGGGGACCACCGGGTTGCCCAAGCCCATCGTCCACGGCCACGGGGGGATCCTGCTGGCGCACCTCCGGGATCTGCGACTGCACCACGACCTCGGCGCGCAGGACCGGTTGCTGTGGTTCACGACCACCGGCTGGATGATGTGGAACTATCTGGTGTCGGGGCTGCTGGCAGGGGCCGCTGTGGTCTGCTTCGACGGCAACCCCACCTGCGACGGGCCCCTCACCCTGTGGCGCGTGGCGGCGGAGACTGCAACCACCTGTTTGGGAGCATCCGCCCCGTTCCTGATGGCGTGCCGGCGGTCCGGAGCGACCCCGGGGGAGGAGCTGGACCTGTCGGCACTGCGGAGCGTGGGCTCCACCGGAGCGCCCCTGCCGGCCGAGGGCTTTGCGTGGTTCTACGACCACGTCCGTCCCGACATCCCGTTGGCCTCGATCAGCGGCGGGACCGACATCTGCTCGATCTTCGTCGGGCACGCCCCGATCGTGCCGGTGTGGGCGGGGGAGATCTCGTGCAGGGCGCTGGGCGCGGATGTCCATGCTTTCGACGGAGAGGGTCGTCCCGTCGTCGGCCGCCAGGGCGAGCTCGTGGTCACCCAACCGTTGCCGTCCATGCCGGTCGGGCTGTGGGGTGATGCGGACGGCTCGCGCTACCGCCAGACCTACTTTGCGACGTTCCCCGGGGTCTGGCGCCACGGCGACTGGATCACGCTCACCGAGCGGGGATCGTGCATCATCGGCGGGCGGTCCGACGCCACGCTGAACCGCGGGGGAGTCCGGCTCGGCACGGCCGAGATCTACGGGGTGGTGGAGTCGACGGGTGAGGTCGCCGATTCGCTCGTCGTGCACCAGGAGGATCGGGGCGGTGGCCCCGGCGAGCTCCTGCTCTTTGTCGTGCTCGCCCCCGGCGTCGACCTGGACGACCGCGTGCGGTCTGGCATCGCCGCCAGGATCCGTCACGAGCTGTCGCCACGCCACGTCCCCGACCGGATCGTCCAGGTCCCGGCCGTGCCCCGCACCTTGTCGGGAAAGAAGCTGGAGGTTCCCGTCAAGCGCATCCTCGCCGGCGAGCCGACCAGCGCGGTGGTGAGCATCGAGTCCCTGGTCGACCCCACCGCCGTGCAATTCTTCGAGCGGTGGGCCAGTGCATCCCCCGCGGGCTGCGAGCCCTAGCGCCGCTCAGCGGCTGCGAGATTGCCCACGATGGGCGCGCGGTGCGGGTTCGTGGCTACGTTGGCCACCGCAACCCGATGGGAAAGGGGCAGTCGTGCCCAAATCGACGATCATCTACACGCACACTGACGAGGCGCCCGCGCTCGCCACCTATTCGCTCCTGCCGATCGTGCGCGCCTACGCTGCCGCAGCCGGCGTCGAAGTGGAGACGCGCGACATTTCGCTCACGGGCCGGATCCTCGCCCTCTTCCCCGAGCATCTGACCGAGTCCCAGCGGATCGGCGACGCCTTGGCCGAGCTCGGCGCTCTCACCGAGTCGCCCGAGGCGAACATCGTCAAGCTGCCGAACATCTCGGCCTCGGCGCCCCAGCTCAAGGCTGCCATCGCCGAGCTCCAGGCGAAGGGCTACGCGCTCCCTGACTATCCCGACGAGCCCGCGACCGACCAGGAGCGCGATGTCCGAGCCCGTTACGACAAGGTCACGGGCAGCGCGGTCAACCCGGTGCTGCGCCAGGGCAACTCCGACCGGCGTGCCCCGGCCTCCGTCAAGCACTACGCGCAAACCCACCCTCATCGGATGGGTCCGTGGAGCAGGGACTCCAAGACCAACGTCGCCCACATGGACGGCGACGACTTCCGCTCCACCGAGCGCTCGACCACGATCAGCCAGGCAGGGATGCTGCGCATCGAGCTCGTCACTGACGGCGGCACCCAGGTGTTGCGTCAGGCGGTTCCGGTGCAGGCCGGCGAGGTCGTGGACGCGGCGGTCATGCGGGTCGCCGCGCTCCAGGCATTCCTCGCGAAGCAGCGCGAGCGGGCCGAGCGCGAGGGGGTCCTGTTCTCCGTCCACTTGAAGGCCACGATGATGAAGGTCTCGGACCCGGTCATCTTCGGCCACGTGGTGCGGGCGTTCTTCCCCGACACGTTCGCCCGCTACGGCGACGCGCTGGACGCCGCGGGCCTCAATCCGAACAACGGCCTCGGGGCGTTGCTCGACGGTCTCGGCACCGTGGCCGGCGGCCAGGACATCCGTGCCTCCTTCGAGGCCGAGCTGGCGGCCGGTCCGGCACTGGCCATGGTGGACTCGGACCGGGGGATCACCAACCTGCACGTGCCAAGCGACGTCATCGTTGACGCTTCGATGCCGGCGATGATCCGCAACTCCGGTCACATGTGGGGCCCCGACGGCACCGAGGCCGACACGCTCGCCGTCATTCCTGACCGCAGCTACGCGGGCATCTACCAGGTCGTGATCGACGACTGCCGTGCCAACGGCGCGTATGACCCTGCCACCATGGGCTCGGTGCCGAACGTCGGGCTCATGGCGATGGCCGCCGAGGAGTACGGCAGCCACGACAAGACGTTCGAGATCCCCGCCGACGGCACCGTGCGCGTCGTCGACGAGACCGGCGCTGTCGTGCTGGAGCAGTCTGTCGCGCGCGGCGACATCTTCCGCATGTGCCAGGCGAAGGACGTGGCCATCCGCGACTGGGTGAAGCTGGCGGTCCACCGGGCTCGGGTGAGTGGCGACCCGGCGATCTTCTGGCTGGACGAGGACCGTGCCCACGACGCCGTGCTCATCGCCACGGTGCGCACGTACCTGGCCGAGCTCGACACCGACGGGCTCGACATCGACATCATGGCGCCCGAGCAGGCGATCGCCCGCTCGCTCGAGCGGATCCGCCGTGGTGAGAACACGATCTCGGTCACGGGCAACGTGCTGCGGGACTACCTGACCGACCTGTTCCCGATCATGGAGCTCGGGACCAGCGCCAAGATGTTGTCGGTCGTGCCGCTCATCGCCGGTGGCGGACTGTTCGAGACGGGGGCCGGCGGCTCGGCGCCCAAGCACGTGCAGCAGCTGGTCAAGGAGAACTACCTGCGTTGGGACAGCCTGGGCGAGTTCCTGGCGCTCGGCGCGAGCCTGGAGCACCTCGCCGAGCACACCGGCAACGCCCGCGCCCAGGTGCTGGCCGACACCCTGGACCGCGCCACGGCCACGTTCCTCGACCGTGACCGGTCACCGAGCCGGCGGCTCGGTGGCACCGATAACCGGGGCAGCCACTTCTACCTGGCGCTCTACTGGGCGCAGGAGCTGACGGGTCAGTCCGACGACCCCGAGGTGGCGGCCGCGTTCGCCGAGCTGGCGGCGACGCTCGCCGAACGCGAGCAGATGATCGTCGACGAGCTCCTCGCCGTGCAGGGATCGCCCGTCGACCTCGGCGGCTACTACCACCCGGACCCGGCGCTGTGCGAAGCCGTTATGCGCCCGTCCGCGGCGTTTAACGATGCCCTTGCCGCGTTCATGGAGCGGTGAGGGCGCCGAGCGCACTGGATGCCATGCCCACCCTGCCATCAGGGCGGGTCTGTGACGTCATGCCTGGCGTTACGACGTCATGCCCCCCAAGCCGACCAGGCCCCGGGCCAACTCGATCTCGCCCATGTGGCGCAGCCCGTGCTGGTAGATCCAGCACTCCGCCGCGTCGAGCAACGTGATGCCGTCGGGTCCCGCCACCCGGGCGCTGAAGGTGCTGGCGATCTGCGGGGGGAACGGCCGGGGGATCACCAGCCGGCTGATCTCGGCCGGGTCGAGACCGGCCAGCCACTCGTCGGTACGGTGGAAGACCGCCTGTAGGTACTCCTGGAACGCCTCGTAGTCGCCGATGCGCTGGTTGACCATCTCCGCCACGGTCCGGTGCTTGCCGTGGTCCGCGATGGCGGGGCGCACCCGGGCCTCCCACTCGTCGTCCCAGATCGGCGGGGTTCCGGTCATGAGCATGAACGACGCGTCGACCATGGTGGCGATGTGGAACAGGCTGAAGGCGATGGGCAGCACGCCCTCGCGCTCAAAGTGGTTCACCTGGTCGAGGTCCATGGTGGAGAGCGCGTCGTCGTAGAGCGAGTGCATGGCCCGCATCCGGCGGGTGAGCGAGTCGAGCACCAGGTCGGCCGGCCTTGGCCTCGTCGGTCCGTCGGGCACGGTGGGGTCGTCGGTCACGGTTCTCGTCGGTTCGTCGGGCACGGTGGGGTCGTCGGTCACGGTTCTCCTCGGTCCGTCGGGCA
>JAKAYQ010000126.1 GCA_021826725.1 Actinomycetes bacterium | reverse complement strand
GTGGGCGTGCTCGGTCGGGCGCGGCAGGTGCGCGGCGCGGTGCCGGGCCAGCACCTCGGCGGCCAGCTCGTCGATGCCGACACCTCCGATCCGGCTGACCGTGCCGGTGAAGTACTCGTCGACCAGGTCGCGACCGAGGCCCACGGCTTCGAAGATCTGCGCGCCGGTGTACGACGCCACGGTCGACACGCCCATCTTCGACATGACCTTGATGACACCCTTGGAGGCAGCCTTGATGTAGTTGCGCCGCGCCTGGCGCGGGGTCACACCTTCGAGCTCCCCCGTGGCGATCAGGTCGTCGATGGTCTCGAAGGCCAGGTAGGGGTTGATGGCCGATGCGCCGTACCCGAGCAGCAACGCCATGTGGTGCACCTCGCGGGCGTCGCCGCTCTCGACCACCAGGCCGACGTGCGTCCGGGTCTTCTCTCGGACCAGATGCTCGTGCACCGCTCCGCAGAGCAGCAGCGACGGGATCGGGGCGAGCTCGGCGTCGGAGTTCCGATCCGACACGATGATGACGTTGGCCCCGTCCGCGATGGCCTCACTGACCCGGCCACGCACGTCGTCGATGGCGGCGGCCAGCGCCGCAGCGCCGCCTGCCACCGGGAAGAGCCCGTCGACCGCGAATGCGCGGAACCCGGGTGTCTCACCGTGCTCGTTCACGTAGCGCAGCTTGGCCAGCTCGTCGTTGTCGATGACCGGGTTCGGCAGGATGATCTGCCGGCACGACGCCATCGTCGCTTGCAGCAGGTTCCCTTCGGGCCCAAGCTTGGATCGCGCCGCGGTCACCAGCTCCTCGCGGATGGCGTCGAGGGGTGGGTTCGTGACCTGCGCGAACATCTGGGTGAAGTAGTCGTACAGCAGCCGCGGCCGCTCGGAGAGCACGGCCATTGCCGCATCGTTGCCCATCGATCCCACCGGCTCCGCTCCCGACGCGGCCATCGGGCCGACGATGATGCGCAGCTCCTCGTTCGTGTAGCCGAACAACCGCTGATGGGTGATCACCGAGGCGTGCTGCGGCGTCAGCATCAGCCTGGGTGGCAGGTCATCGAGCGAGACCTGCTCGCCGAGCCATGCCGCGTAGGGATGCTCGACCGCCAGCTCGTCCTTGATCTCGTCGTCGTCGACGATGCGACCCTTGGCCGTGTCCACCAGGAACATCCGCCCCGGCTGCAGGCGACCCTTGCGGACCACCGTGGTCGGGTCGAGGTCGAGGACCCCGACCTCCGACGCCAGCACGACCAGGCCGTCGGCGGTGACCCAGTAGCGCGCCGGGCGAAGCCCGTTGCGGTCGAGCACCGCTCCGGCCACCGTACCGTCGGTGAACACGACGGCTGCCGGTCCGTCCCAGGGCTCCATGAGCGATGCGTGGTAGCGGTAGAACGCCCGCCGGACGGGGTCCATGCGCTCGTTGTTCTCCCAGGCTTCGGGGATCATCATCAGCACGGCGTGGGGCAGCGACCGGCCCCCGAGGTGCAACAGCTCAAGCACCTCGTCGAACGAGGCCGAGTCCGAGCCGTGGGGGTCGCACACCGGGAAGAGCCGGTCGAGGTCGCCGGGGATCAGGTCGCTGCGAAGCAGCGCCTCGCGGGCCCGCATCCAATTGCGGTTCCCCCGCACGGTGTTGATCTCGCCGTTGTGGGCCACATACCGGTAGGGATGGGCCAGGGGCCAGGACGGGAAGGTGTTGGTCGAGAATCGCGAGTGCACCAACGCCAGGCCGGACGTCATCCGCTCGTCGGACAGGTCAGGGAAGAACGGCGTGACCTGCTCCGGGGTGAGCATCCCCTTGTACACGAAGGTCCGCGCCGACAGGGACGGCAGGTAGGCGCCGGGAACCTCGTGCTCCACCCGCTTGCGAAGGCAGTAGGCGAGACGGTCGACCGCCAGGCTGTCGACCGCACCGTGCGGCGTGCGTGGCATGGGGCCGGCGGGCGCGACCACCACCTGCCCGAAACGGGGCATGGTGCCGTGGGCGATGCTGCCGATCATCGATGGGTCCGTTGGAACGTCGCGCCAGGCCAGCACGGCCAGACCCTCGGCTGCGGCGATGTCGGCGATCCGCGAGCGCACCTTGGCCGCGTCCTCGGCGCCGGTGGGCAGGAACACAAGGCCGGTGGCGTACGCACCGGGCTCGGGGAGGTCCGCCTCGACCACCGCCTGCCAGAGCGTGTGGGGCTGCTGCAGCAGGATGCCGGCGCCGTCCCCGGTGGCCTCCTCGGCGCCGGTGGCACCCCGGTGCGCGATGGCCTCGAGCGCGTCGAGCGCGTGGCGGACCAGTTGGTGGCTGGCTCGGCCCTGCAGGTCGGCGACCAGAGCGATGCCGCACGCATCGTGCTCGAATGCCGGGTCGTAGAGCCCGCCGGCACGGTGGGCGGACGCGCGCGTTTCGGCGCGCACGGGATCGAATGCTGAGGAACCGCTCGTCGTCACTCGGGACGCTCCCTGGGTCGTGGATCTGGACGCTCGGAGGCGTGCCTGCCGCGTGGGACGACGTTGGCCCTGCTGCAGTGGCTCTACGATACACGCCGTGGTTGGCACTCCGATTCCCCATCCGGCGTCCGGGGCGCCGCCCGCTGCCGACGTCGTCGTCGTCGGTGGCGGGGTGATCGGCCTCTCCTGCGCATGGCGCCTGGCGGACGCCGGCCTGCGGGTGGTGGTGTGCGATCCGGCTCCGGGCCTGGGGTCGTCCTGGGTGGCCGCCGGCATGCTGGCCCCGGTCACGGAGGTCCACTACGGCGAAGAGCCACTGCTGGCGCTCACGCTCGCATCGGCCCGCCGCTGGCCCGGCTTCGCCGTCGAGGTGGAGGCTGCCGCCGGTGTGGAGGTCGGGCTGCAGCAGACGGGCACGCTCCTGGTCGCCGGCGACGCCGACGACCGCCGGTCCGTGCAAGAGCTGCACCGGTTCCAGGTCACGCTGGGCCTCGACGTCGAGTGGCTCGCATCGCGCCAGGCGCGGCAGCTCGAGCCGGGGTTGGCGCCGGGTATCAGCGGTGCCCTGTGGGCTCCCGGGGACCACCAGGTCGACAACCGCGCACTGGTCGCCGGCCTGCTCCGGGCGGCGGCGCACGTCGGCGTCACGGTGTGTCCGGTCGCCGTCGACCACGTCGAGATCGCAGCCGGTGCGGTGACCGGTGCCTGGACCGCCGCCGGGGACCACATCGCCGCCGGTACCGTCGTCCTCGCCGCCGGGTGGCGCTCCAGCCTGGTGGGTGGCATCCCCGACGGGCTCGTACCGCCGGTCCGGCCCGTCAAAGGCCAGATCCTCCGCCTGCAGCATCGGCCGGGCCCAGTCCGGGTGCTGACCCGCACGGTTCGTGCCCTTGTCCAGGGTTCTGTCGTCTACCTGGTGCCGCGGACCACAGGCGAGGTCGTCGTCGGCGCCACCATGGAGGAGATGGGCCCTGACACCACGCCCACGGCTGGCGCCGCCTACGAGCTGTTGCGCAACGCGCTGCGCGTGGTGCCCGGGGTGAGCGAGCTGGAATTCGCGGAATTCACCGCCGGGCTGCGACCAGGATCGCCGGACAACGCGCCGGTCATCGGCCCCGCGGCGGCGGCATCCGGTGCCGATGGTCTGGTGATCGCCACCGGGCACCACCGCAACGGCGTGCTGCTGGCCCCGCTCACCGCCGACGCGGTGGCGGCGCTTGTCACCGGGCATCCCGGCCCGCCGGAGGTCGCCCCGTTCGGCCTGGCCCGCTTTGCCGGCGGCGCGAGCCCCGCTGCCGCTGCCGCCCACTGACGCACCGCCGGTTGCCACCGCTGTACCGCCGGTTGCCACCGCTGTACCGCCGGTTGCCACCGCTGTACCGCCGGTTGCCACCGCTGTACCGCCGGACGCCACCGCTGTACCGCCGGACGCCGCCGTTGGCGTGCGTGGACGGCGCCAGCCGTCGAAGCGACCTGGCCTGCAGGCTCAACGGCGAGCCGAGGCTCCATATGGTTCCTGGCGAGGATCTGGCATCATGGCGGCACACGTCCGTGGTGACCCCGGTGGGAACGGGACCCCGCCGGGGCGCACCGGCGGTGCTCGGCGACGAGGGGGGAGCCGGAGATGGCACGGTGGTCAGCGACGCACCCGACGCGCGTCGGCACGGTCGTAGCCGCACAGTTCCTCGTCGCCACCGTGCTGCTGGGCGGCGCAGTCGTCGGCGTCGCCCGGAGCGCCGGAGCGACGGCGACGCCGGTGGTGGCAGACGGCACGGCGGGCTATGTGCCGGCGTCGCTGCCCGGCGCACCCCAGATGCCTGTGGCGAACCAGTTCGACGTCCTGACGCTCGTCACCGGAGGGGCCGCCGCTGTCGACCCGTCGTCGCTCACGATCGTGACCGGACCGGCGAGCGGGACGACGTCGGTGACGGCCACGTCGTCGAGCGGCATCGTGACGTTCACGCCTGCGCCCGCGACGACCGGGACACAGGTGCTGACCTTCGCCTACTGCGCCCCCGGTGTCGCCTACAGCCCAGGCGCCGCCTTGTGCACCACAGCGACGCTCACCTATGTCCCGGCGGCGGCCCTGCAGCCCATGGGCGCGACCGTGAACGTGCTGGGAGCGTCCCTGGTGCAGTACCAGTCGCTCGCCATCGCCGCGGTCATGCCCGCGCAGGCCGCCCAGGGTTCGTCACTGACCATCTTGGGTGCCCCCGGGCCGTTCGCGACGCCGTCGGCTCCTTCGGGGCTCACCCTGTCGGGCATCACCGGGTTCACCGCCGTGCTTCCCGTTCCGGCCGGCCTCACCTACGTGCCCGGGAGCATCACCACGACCGGCGGGGACGCCACCACCACCGGACACTTGACGGGGACCTACTGCAGCGCGCCGAGCCCCGCCTGCACAGCCCAGACCGGCACGGCCGACTTTCCCGCCGCCTTCCCCTACCTGGAGCTGCAGCTCGACACGACGATCCTGCCGGCCGCCAGCGTCACCTTGCCCACGGTGTCGGCCCAGTTCGAAGCGACCGGCCCGGTCGGCACCACGGCAGGCCTGTCGCTGGCAGAGGTCGCCACCCAGACGACGATCACGTCATCGGGCGGGTCGTTCACGGTGGCATTCGATGGATACCCAACCTCTGCCGCTGCTGCAGCTGCCGGAACGGCGCCGCCGCCCTATGTCGCTCCGGCCCTGCTGGCCTCCACCACGATCACCGCTGCCGCTCCGGGGTCGTCGGGGTCGGGATCGTCGGGGTCGGGATCGTCCGGGTCGTCAGGATCGTCCGGGTCGTCGGGGTCGGGATCGTCCGGGTCAGGCGCCGGACCATCCGGCTCGGCACCCCCGTCACCGGGCTCCCCCGGTTCCGTCAGAGCTTCCCCGGTGCCCGGCGGGCTGGCCGTCAGCTGGTCAGCGCCGGCGGGCGTCGGCGGAGATCCCATCGCGGCATACCTGGTGGGTACCGTCCCACCATGCCCGACCTGCTCCGGCACGATCGTGCCGGGCGATGCCACCACCACCGAGATCCGTGGCCTGCCGGGTGGGACGACCGTGACCGTGTGGGTAGTCGCCGTCAGCCCGACCCGGTCGCTGAGCGGGCGGTCCCCACCCATCACGGTGCGGACGGCACCGGCACCAACGACGCTGCGGTGCCCCGCCGGCACCGGAGCCTGGATAGCCGAATGGGACGGATCGGTGACGGCCGACGTCGCGTCAGGAGCCGCGCCCATCACCGCACTGGGGTCGATGGCCGGGCGCTCGCTCGCAGCGCCGGTCGTGGGCCTTGCCCCGACACCGGACTGCGGCGGCTACTGGGAGCTGGCCGCGGACGGGGGCGTTTTCGCCTTCGGTGACGCACCGTTCCTCGGCGCAGCGACCGGCGATGTCGGCCGCCAGCGCGCCGTGGGCATCGCCGCCACCCCCGACGGGCGTGGCTATTGGCTCGCCACCGCCGACGGGGCCGTCTACGCCTTCGGGGACGCCCCGTACCGCGGCTCGCTTCCCGGCCTCGGCATCAGGCCGGAGGCTCCGATCAGCACGCTGGTCGCCACACCTGGCGGCGGCGGCTACTGGCTGGTCGGCACGGACGGCGCCGTCTACGCGTTTGGCGACGCCCGCTACCTCGGCTCGCTTCCCGGCCTCGAGGTGAGACCCGCCGGGCCGGTGCTGGCGATGGCATCCACCCCCGGCGGGCAGGGCTACTGGCTGGCCAGCGCCGGCGGCGGCGTCTACTGCTTCGGGACGGCACGGTTTGCCGGTGCCCCAGCCACGTCGCCTGGCGCCGGGCTCGTCACCTCGATCGCCGCCGCACCGGGCGGCGGATACTGGACCACCACCGCCGCCGGAACCATCGATTCTTTCGGTGGCGCACCAATGCTCCAGCCTGTCGGTGTCCAAAGCAGCCCCGTCTGGGCGTTGGCACCGTTCTGATCGAGGAGCACGGCGACACCACGTCCTGGTGTCCGGATCTCTTGCCGCCGCGCCGGTCCTCCACGAATGCTCCACGTCTGGCCCGTGCATGCGCACGACTCTCCACGCCCCTGCGCCCAGCACGGAGCGCGCCGTGTCGACGTCGTGGTGATGCCACAATGGTGCCGTCCATGACGACCACCGCCCGCGACACCGCCAGCGCCACACCGGCCGACCAGACGACGGTGACCGCCGTGCCTGGTCTTGCTCTGGTCGTGCTGGTGAACGGAGAGCGTCAGCGGATTGCCGACGGGACGAGCGTTGCTGCTGTCGTCGACACCTATGCCCCGTCGCGCTCGGGGATCGCTGTCGCCCGGAACCGAGAGGTGGTCCCCCGCTCGCGGTGGGAGGACACCGCCGTCGCTGAAGGCGACAACATCGAGATCGTCACCGCGGTGGCCGGCGGATGACAGCCCCGGCCCTCACCGCCACCGACGCCGCTGGACCGGCGTCCTCGCTCAGTATCGCCGGGCAGCAGGTCGGCTCGCGGCTCCTGCTCGGCACCGGCGGCATTCCGAGCTTGGCTGTCCTCGACGAGGTCCTCGCTGCGTCGGGAACGGCGCTCGCCACGGTCGCGGTCCGGCGGATCGCCCCGGATGCAACCGGGTCCATCTTGGACGTGCTGCACGCCCACGACGTGGTGGTCCTGCCCAACACCGCCGGGTGCTTCACCGCGGTCGATGCCGTCATGACGGCCACGCTCGCCCGCGAGGCGTTTGGCACCGACTGGGTCAAGCTCGAAGTCATCGGCGACGAGCACACGCTGCTTCCCGACCCCGTCGAGTTGCTCGACGCCGCCGAGCGGCTGTGCACCGACGGCTTCATCGTCCTCGCGTACACCTCAGACGATCCGATCCTGGCACGACGCCTTGAACAGGTCGGTTGTGCTGCGGTCATGCCGCTGGGCTCGCCCATCGGCAGCGGCCTCGGCATTCGCAACCCGCACAACATCGCGCTCATCGTGGAGTCGGCAGGTGTGCCGGTCGTCCTGGACGCCGGCATCGGCACTGCGTCCGACGCCGTGCTGGCCATGGAGCTCGGGTGCGACGCCGTGCTGGTGGCGTCAGCCATCACCCGGGCCGAGGACCCGGTGCGTATGGCCACCGCCATGCGCCTGGCCGTCGACGCTGGTGCCGCAGCCCGGGGGGCCGGCCGGATCCCCCGGCGCTGGACGGCGATGCCGTCCAGCCCGTCGTCGGGAATGGTCGACCTGACCTGAGCCGGCCTGCTCGACCAGGCCACGAGCACCCCATCGGTCGATCTGCCCGCTTCCTCGCCGCCCTGCGGAACAGCAATCGCGTCACCACGTTCCTGCGTCGGCGCGCTCCCAGTGCGATCGTTGTCGAGGAATTGGGGCATCGGCGCGGCCCATTACCGGCCCGGATACCTCACGCTACGTGGTGGCTTTCGCATCGACGGAAGTGTGTGTCTGCCTTATCGGAAAATTCCACACTATTAGTGATGCCTTGACTTCGGCAGGTGACCCTGCGACGATGATCTGACCGACCGGACTCGCGAGTCCTGCCGGACCTGGACGCACTGGCGTTCGGGGCGATCGGGGGGTCGCCAATGCAGACGACACGACAGCATGCATGCCGGGGTCTCCGGATCTCGGCGATCGCCGGTGTCCTGATGGTCACGGCCGTCGCCGCCACCACGACGGTGATGCTCGCAACCGGGTTGCCTGCCGGCGCGTCCGGAGCGCCGGTCATCGTTGGCGGGTATGCCAGCTACGTCCCGACGTCCGTGTCCGGCGCCCCGTCCCCACCTGCTGCCAGCAGCTTCAATGTCCTGACCCTGGTAAAGAACGGCGCAGCCTCGGTCAACACCTCGTCGCTGACCATCGTCACCCCGCCAGCCAGCGGAACAGCCACCATCACGACGACGTCGACCACCGGCATCATCACCTACACGCCGACCACGTCCACCACGGGCAACCAGACCCTGACGTTCGCCTACTGCGCCCCTGGAGTCAGCTACTCGGTCGGCAACACCTCGTGCTCCACCGCCACGCTCCAGTACGTGCCCCCAGCGGGGTTGCAGCCCGTCGGTGAAAACGTCACGCCGACGGGCATGTCGATCACGGTGACAGTGGCCCAGACGCAGAACGTTGGGATCTCGGTCATTGCTCCGGCCAGCGCACCGCAGGGCTCCGTCGTCACCGTCGTCAACGCGCCGAGCCCTACGGTTGTGCCGACGTCGAGCGGGAGCGGTTTGACCGCGGTCACGGTCAACAGCATCTCCGGGGTCACTGCCATCACCCCGGTGCCGAGCGGCCTGACCCTCGTACCTGGCACCATCACCCTCGCCGGTGGCGATGCCATCTCGACCGGGCAGGTCACCGCCACGTACTGCACGGCTGCCACGTCGGCGTGCACCGCACAGATCTCGACCGGCAACTACCGCACGACGTACCCCTACATCGAGACGGAGCTCAACCCGTCGATCGTGGTTCCCGGTGGGACGGACCTGACACTGCCGACGGTCACCGCGCAATTCACCGTGAGCGGTGCGGTCGGTTCAGTCACTAACGAGTACCTGACCGAATTCGTGACCCAATCGAGCGTCACGAGCAGCTTGGCTGGCACTGGGACCGCCGACTTCGACGCCTACCCGACGCAGATGGGTACGACCGCAAGCCCACCCCCGTACCAGGCACCGATCGCACTTACCAGTGGGACGATCACGGCCCCGTTGCCTGCGGTCACCGCGATCTCGCCGGCATCAGGGTCGACTGCCGGGGGAACGTCGGTCGTGGTCACCGGCACCAACCTGTCCGCAGCGACCGCGGTCACGTTCGGTACGA
>JAKAYQ010000006.1 GCA_021826725.1 Actinomycetes bacterium | reverse complement strand
GCTGGCTCCTACCTGGTATCCGCGCGGCCAGGGATCAACGCGTTGCGGTTTGAGGAGCTGCTCGCCACCGTGTCGGACCTGACGGCGCAGGTGACGTGTCCGAAGGCGACGACGCCATGACCGACGTGGAGATCGGCGCGGTGGATGTCGGCAACCACGTGACGGACGGGCCGGTCACCGGCCGGCCGGGGCGCCTACCGGCCAGGATCGTGCGCCGGGCGTGCGTGGCGCTCGTCCGCGGGTACCAACTGGCTCGGGTCGGCAGGCCGTCGCCCTGCCGCTATTGGCCGACGTGCTCGGCGTACGCCATCGAGGCGATCGAACGACATGGGCTGGGGCGCGGCGGATGGCTCGCCGTCCGACGGCTGGCCCGCTGCCACCCATGGGGTGGGCACGGGGTCGATCCCGTGCCCGACTGAGGAAGGACTGACCGTGCACGCGTTTCCACTCCTGGCCAGCACGCTGGGAAAGATCTTCCAGCCGTTCTTCGACGCCATGGCCTGGGTGCTTGCCGCCTTCTACTCGGTCATCCCGAATTACGCCATCGACATCGCTCTGTTGACGATCGTGGTGATGGCGGTGACGGCACCGCTCACGATCAAGAGCACCCGTTCCATGGCGGCCATGACCCAGCTCCAGCCGAAGATGAAGGAGCTGCAGAAGAAGTACAAGAACGACAAGGTGAAGCTGAACGAAGAGATGATGGCCATGTACCGGGAGAACGGCGTCAGCCCTCTCGGTGGGTGCATCCCGATGCTCATCCAGTTCCCGTTCTTCATCGTGCTGTATGAGGTGATCAACGGGTTGACCAATACGGTCAAGGGCCCCCACAACGTGCTGACGCCAGCACCCCGGTACATCGGGCACACGACGGGGATGTACAAGGACCTTTTCAAGCACCCTGGAGTGATGAAGTCGTTCGGTCTCAATTTGGCTGACACCGTTTTCAGCCACAATCCGCTGGTCGATCGGGTTCCTTTCATCCTGCTTATCCTCATCGCCATCGGACTTCAGTACTTTCAGATGCACCAGATGACGAAGCGGAACGGCGGCAACCAGTCCAACCCGCAGATGCAGGCCATGCAGAAGTACATGCCGCTCATATTCGCGTTCATTTACATTCGGATATCGGCTGGTGTGAACGTCTATTTCGTCGTTTCCTCCCTCGGCCGGATCGGGCTGCAGATGTGGGCGTTCCGGAGCATGCCGGAGGCGAGCACGGCCCGGGTCGGCCGGCTGGGAACGGCGAAGCCTGGTCGGAAGACGTTGATGGAACGCCTGGCCGAGGCCCAGCAGCGGGCGCTGGAGCAGCAGCGGACCCTGCAGCAGGGTGGGACGGGGGAGACCGGCTCGGGTGGCTCGCGCCCGGGCACGCGGGCCGCGTTGTCGGGCAGCAAGGGCGACGGTTCGTCGGGTGCCCAGCAGGCCCGGGCTCCCCAGGAAGGGGCTGGTGGGACCGGGGAGCCCAAGGGCGGGCCTCGGACGGGGGCTCCCCGGAGCAAGGCCCCCTCGGGCGGCCCTCGGACAGGCGGGTCGGGCGGTTCGGCACGACCGGGGTCGGCGAGCCGGCCACGCAAGCCCCGCCCTGCTGGATCGGCCGGCGGCGCGCCGGACTCCGATCCCGGTACCAGCCCGGGTGGTCCGACAGGTGGTGGTACGCCCCGTGGGGAGAGACCGAGGGGGAGTGGCACGGGATCCGGTGTGAACGGGCGGGATCGCGGCCAAGCGTCTGGATCGCGTCCGGACGACGGCTCCGCACCGACCAAGAGGACGAGAAAGGCTCCCTGACCGATGGAGTGGGTAGAGACGACCGGTCGGACCCTGGTGGAAGCCAAGGATGCCGCGCTGGACCAGCTCGGTGTGGACGAGACCGACGCTGAATTCGTGGTGGTGAGCGAGCCCAAGCCTGGCCTGTTCGGCCGTATGCGTGGTGAGGCGCGGGTCCGGGCCCGGGTCCGGCCGGTGCAGGCTCGGCCGAAGCGCGGTCGGGAGCGGCGGTCGGGCGGAAGCAACGGTCGGACTCGGAGTGGGTCAGGCGAGCGAGGGTCGGGAAGTGGCGGACGCGCCGACGACAGCAACGCGGATGACACCACGCCGGGGAGCGACGGCGGTGGCGAAGAGACGGCAGCGAGTGGCAGCAGTGCTCCGCGGTCTCGGGCACGCACCGGGGGGTCTCGGAGTGCAGCTGGACGGTCGCAGGACCGGAAAGCAGCAGGGGCGGAGCCGGCGGCTCCTGAAGCCGGCGACCGAGACGTGGCGGCAGGCACGGGGGAAGCCGAAGGTGCGGAGACGGACGATCCGACGCCGCCGGCGGCCGGTGGCAGCCGGACGCGTCGCCGTGGAGGTCGTGGACGTGGCGGGGCTGGCGACGGGTCAGCGGCCGGTGGTGAACCGGGCGAGAGCGCCGGTTCCCCGGGATCAGGTGCTCCGGCAAGCAGGAATTCGGCGAGCAGCGGCTCGGCCGATGGAAGCACAGACGAATCTCCCATGGAGACGGCAGCCTCGGGCGCACCACGAGCCCGGCGATCGGGGCGGGCCACCCCGGGTGCCGGCGGTGCCGAGAAGACGGCGTCCGCCGGAGCGACGAGCAACCCGGCATTGCAGGATGTGGGCACGTCGGTAGTGGATGATGAAGAGCGGGCGCCGTCGTACGGCGCCCAGAAGGAGGACCCCGTGGGCGAGATGACGCTGCAGGAGCAGGGCGACGCCGCCCGTATCTTTGTGGAAGGCCTGGTGGACAGGCTGGGCCTGCGAGCTTCCGTGGCGATCCGGGAGACCGCTGAGGACACGGTTTCGGTCGACGTCGACGGCGAAGGGCTCGGGACCCTGGTCGGACCTGGTGGGACGACGCTCGCCGCGCTGCAGGAGCTCACTCGGACCTATGTGCAGAAGATCACGGGTGGGCAGAGCGACCGGATCCTTGTCGATGTCGCCGGGTACCGCGCCAAGCGGGTAGAGGCTCTGCAGCGGTTTACGCAGGGCGTCGCCGATGAGGTGCTCGCCAGCGGCACGGCCAAGGCGCTCGAGCCGATGTCGGCCGCAGACCGCAAGGTCGTCCACGACACCGTCAACGGCATCGAGGGCGTGGTCACCCGCTCCGAGGGCGAGGACCCGCGGCGCCATATCGTGCTCGCGCCGGTCGACGGCGGTCAGGGCTGAGCTCGTCCGGCTCGGCATCGCCGCAAGCGATGCTCGAGTGGGAGTGGGTATGACCGGCCACGTGAACCCCGAGCCGGAGAAGTCACCGGGTTCGGTCGGTCTTCCGGCGGGTTCACCTGCAGGGGTGGTGGGTGCCGTGCCCGAGGGGATGCTCCCGCGGCAGGGATGGGATGGCGACCCCAGAATTTCGCCTGAGCAGGCTCCCGCGTTGTGGGAGGCCGTGGCGCGTGCACGGACGCTCGGCGTCTTCGGTGACCGTCCCCTGGCGGACCAGATTCGGCACGCCTGGAGCTTCGGCGACATCGTGGAGGAGCTGGGCGGTTCCGCGGCGACGAGCCCGGTGCTCGACCTGGGATCGGGCGGTGGACTTCCAGGACTGGTTCTCGCGCACCGGTGGCCCGGTCGCCCGATGGTGCTCCTCGACAGTGCCCACCGGCGATGTGCACTGCTGGAGCAGGCCATCGAAGCGTGTTGCCTGGGCGCAGCCGTCGCGGTCGTCTGCGCTCGGGCCGAGGTCGCCGGTAGGGATCCGCAGCTCCGCGGGGAGTTCGGCGTCGTCGTTGCCCGCTCGTTCGGTCCGCCGCCGGTCACGGCGGAGTGCGCGGCCCCCTTTCTGCAGGTCGGTGGTGTCCTGGTGGTATCCGAGCCTCCCGATGAGGATCCTGGGCGGTGGCCGGTCGACGCGCTTGGGGAGCTGGGCCTGCGGCCGGTTCGAACGGTGCAGTCCCCGGTCCACCTCACCGTGCTGCAGCAGGACCGTTTGTGCCCGGAGCGGTACCCGCGCCGAGTTGGTATTGCGACCAAGCGACCGCTCTACCGTGTCGTGCCGGTGGCGCACGGGGGCTGACGCACGGAGCCAGGCACCCTGATGTTGGTTTGCGCGGGTGATCTTCCCGAGGCCAGCGGTCCACACCATGTGCACCGAATGCTCGGAAGGGTTCGGGTCGGTACGGTTTGCCGGTCTTCAGAGGGGGCACGACGCAGCACATCGCATCGAGGCGTGGCGCGGTACTTCGTGCGGTCCGGGAGGGGTTCGGGGGCGGGTCGGCCGGTTCCAGGCTCAGCTGCAGGCGCCGTTGCACTGGGCGCCGCGAGCCGCCCGCCCCGTCTGGTGGACACTGCATCGCTCGTCGTCGGGCGGCTTTCGCGCCACGCGGTTCGCCTGCAGCGGATGTTGCACGACCTCTACCTGCTTATTCATGGTACGGCGATTGCCGCGTCTTTCACGAACTGGCGCCGGTCGCACGGTACTTCTTCCGATGTCGTTGACCCAACTCAACCAGGAATCTCCGTCTTGCCGCGAGCTTCGGCTGAAAGAAGGCCAACGAGCTCGGAGGGGAGCACTCGGTTGTGCGTTGCTTCTGGACTCGTCACCGCTTCCGTGTGCTGCTGGGTTCGAGCGGTGTGCGCCACGTGAAGGGCGGGACTGCGGGAGGCTCGTGTTCGACGTTCGGAGTGTTTCACGTGGAACAAGATCCAGGTACACACCGGAGCTCCTCGTGCGCACACGCGGGTCGTGCGGTACGTCGATGGTTGGCTGCTTCGACGCTGGAGCCAATCGGAACGCTTCGGGCCGTCCGCTGCCGCATTCGGCAGGCGCGGTTGCGTCAAGGCCGTCGCAAGCGAAGGGAGAGCCGGATGGCGTCGTCACGACGACCATGGTTCTCGACTTGCACAATGCGTGTGGCCGGCTGGTGGGGGATCCCGCCGCCGCACCTCTGAGAGATCGGTACCGAAGTGTTCCACGTGGAACGTCGGATGCGTTCACGGTTGGACGCCACCGGGGTCGATTCGTGGTCTGGGGCCGGGGAACCGTTCCGCTCTGGATCTCCGTCGTCGTTCGAGGCCCGCGTCCTCAGTGGTCATCCGTTCGTCTCCAAAGGCTCCCCCGGTTCTGCTTCCGGTCCCCCGTTCGGCCAATCGCTCCGTCTGTCCCCCAGTGCCCGCGTTCAGTCGTTTTCTCATTCTTTCAGGCCCAGCCCGAACCCCGAGCCACGTGCCATCCCCGCCCCGTTTCCTCGCGGACAGCCGCCGACCAGTCCAGTACACAAGGCACTGCCCCACGCGCATCGCAGAACAGTCGACAACATCGCCGGCGGCACGGGCGTTCGCAGATGCGGGTCCGGACGTCGCCGCAGCTCAGCACAGGTGTCGCGACAACGAGGCGGGGCCCTGATGTGCATCGCGTAGAGGAGCGGTCGCCGTCCCCGACGGCTGGCCGGCGGTCCGACAGTGACCAGACATCGTCTGCGATCGTGATGTGCGGGAGGAGGTTGGAGCACGCCGTGGTGCGATAGGGTTCGACGGGCATGGTCTCGGCCTCGGGCACGTCGGCCGGCTCTGGGTGGTCGTCGGTCGCGGACCGATCTCGACCCCACCGGTTCACGGGACCGCACCACTATGGAGGAGTCGTCGTGGCGAAACGCAGGAGAGCTCGGATCACGAGCCCGATCCGCCCGCCCAGCGGTCCCGCTGCTCCGGGGAAGGCAGCTGCCCACCCAAGGTCTGCAGCAGCCGATCAGTTGTCTTCACCAGGGTCCGCCGGTCGCGGGGAACGCATGACCGACTCGGAGCATCCGGCGGGCCACCCGGCAGACGACGGTTCTGGTCCAGCGCTGTTGCACGGCGACGCGGGACCGTCCGGCGGGGATGGTGTGGCTGGAGGCGGAGCGCTGAGTGCGCCCGACGAGGTGGCCGCAGCCGCCATTTCCGCGAGCAACCAGCGCTCGCAGGTGGTCGATACCGAAACCGCGGCGGAGATCGGCACTGCGGCGAGCGCCGAGCGCGACAGCGCCGACCTGGTTGACGAGGAAAGAGGGACGGAGGACGCCCCGGAGGACGCCCCGGAGGACGCCCCGGAGGACGCTCCCTCCGTCGTCGATCGCCCTGGTGGTGGCGGTTCCGACAAGGTCTTCGCTGTAGCCGCCGCCGAGGTTGATGCCGAACGCGAGGTTGTCGGAGTGCCCGGCGAGACAGCAGTCGCCGCCGAAGATCCTGCTGTCGAGGATGGTGTGACATACGGTGCCTACATCCCGCGGCCCACGCCTCGCATCATGGCCATCGCCAATCAGAAGGGCGGGGTCGGCAAGACGACGACCGCAGTCAATCTCGGCGCCGGGCTGGCGGAATTGGGGTATCGCGTGCTGGTCGTCGACCTCGATCCGCAGGGAAACGCGACGACGGGGCTCGGGATCGATGGCAGGAACTTCGAGCTGTCGATGTACGACGTGATCATGCGGGAAGCCGCGTTGGAAGACTGCATCGAGCCGACCAGCCTGAAGAACCTGTTCGTTGCACCGGCGACCATCGACCTGGCGGGTGCCGAGATCGAGTTGGTACCGACGTTCAGCCGTGAACTGCGCTTGCGGAAGGCGCTCGAGTCAGTCATCGAGGACTTCGACTTCGTCATGATCGACTGCCCGCCGTCGCTCGGCCTGATCACGGTCAACGGGCTGGCAGCGGCAGCCGAGGTCCTGGTGCCGATCCAGTGCGAGTACTACGCGCTCGAAGGGCTCGGGCAGCTCCTGCGCAACGTGCACCTGGTCCAGTCGAACCTGAACGAGGGCTTGGAGGTGACCACGATCGTGCTGACGATGTACGACGCTCGGACGAAGCTCGCCGAACAAGTGGCAGAGGAGGTTCGCCGGCACTTCGGGAACAAAGTGTGCCGGAACATCATCCCGAGGACTGTCCGGATATCCGAGGCGCCGTCGTTCGGGCAGCCGATCACTGTGTTCGATCCGAGCTCCCGCGGGGCGATTGCCTACCGAGAGCTGGCGAAGGAGGTCAGCGGTGGCACGCCGTAGTGGTCTGGGCAAGGGGCTGAGTGCGCTCATCCCCACTGAGGCGTCGGGGGATCGCCGGTCAGGGTTGCGAGAGGTTCCCATTGCCAGTGTTCGCCCCAATCCGTACCAGCCGCGCCAGCACTTCGACGAGGAGTCGATGGCATCGCTGGCCGCCTCGATCCGTGAGCTTGGCGTCTTGCAGCCGGTCCTTGTACGTGAGGTCGGGTCGGAGCAGTTCGAGCTCATCGCTGGGGAGCGGCGCTGGCGCGCGGCTCGACGGGCCGGACACCAGACGATCCGTGTGCTCGTGCAGACTGCCGACGACCTGCACAGCCTGGAGCAGGCGCTCGTGGAGAACCTCCATCGCGAGGATCTCAACCCGATCGAGGAGGCGTCGGCGTACCAGCAGCTGATCGACGAGTTCAACTACACGCACGATCAGGTTGCTACCCGGGTCGGCAAGAGCCGTGTTGCCGTGACCAACACCCTCCGGCTGTTGCAGCTTCCACCGGGCGTGCAGCGCGCCCTGGCCGAAGGAACCCTAAGCGCCGGTCATGCGCGCGCACTGCTCGGAACGCCGGACCGGGCGTGGCAAGAGTCCATGGTAAAGGAGATCGTCGCCAACGGCCTGACGGTGCGCGCTGTCGAGACGCTGGTCCGGCAGCGCATGCAGCCGGAGCCGGGCGAACTGCTGGAGGACGGTCCCGAGGTGGTCGATGTGGTTGAAGCCGGGGCAGCGGTTCGTTCGGCCACAGCGCCTGATGGGGGAACCGCATCGTCGGCCGGATCTTCTGGAGCCGACGTGGTGCATCGTCGCTTGCCGGCTCCGGGCGTGCTTGAGCTCGAGGAGCTCTTGGCCACCTACCTCAATACTCGGGTGAAGGTCGAGATGGGGGGACGTCATGGTCGCGTACTGGTCGACTTCGCGACGCTCGAAGACCTGGAGCGCATCTACAAGCTCATGGTTGGCGGAGGTGGACGGTGAGGGATGTTCAGGTCGATCTCCACCACAGGATCGAGCGTTGACGAAATGACGGGCCAATTTGGCCACGATTTGTGGTGCAACGAGGATAAGCCGGACATATGCCCAGCAAGATACCACGCTCGGTGGTCATCTTACGCTAAATCGTAGGTGGACGTGATCCACAACCTGTGCACGAGTCTGTGGACAAACCTCGACGACAGGGCCAGCCGACGCTGAACGAGACGGTGTCACGCGACGCGATTCCTGCTCGGGAACCAAGCCGAGCGGTGCTGAGCAGGGCGGGTCCAGGCGGGGAAGGGCGGGTCCCGGTAGGGCTGTAGGACCCGGGACCCAAGCCGTGCGGTGCGCAGCGGGTCGGTTGGGCCGAGCGGGGCAGGGTGGGGCAGGGCCGGTGGGGCGGGTCCAGGTGCGACAGGGGCGGTTCAGACCGGGGTCGCGGCCCAGGCGGCCAGCGCGTCGGCCAGCGCGTCGGCCAGCTCGCCGTTGCGGCGTACGACGGTTGCGGCGGGTCCGATCTCGCACAGGACGGCTGGCATTCGGGTCTCGCGCAGTGCTGGCAGCGACATGCCTCGGGCGCCGTCTGCGGGCACCCCCAGCGCTGCTGCCGCCAGTCCCTGGGTCAGCTCGGCCAGTCGGCGACCGCCGAGGGACTCGTAGCTGAAGCCGGAGTAGTACAGGCAGGCGCACCGGGTCTCGGGCGGATCGAGGTGGAGCCCGAGAAAGACCTCGACGGCAGCGGCGTTGGCCATCGTGGCCTGGACGGATCCCGATGGGTGCAGGATCGGTACGACATGTGCGCCCGCGGCGACCAGGCGCCGTCGGACGGCGGTGACCAGGACGTCCAGGCCGCCGGCCTCGGCGATCGCGATCCTGCGGTCGAGAAGGGTTCGTGGCGCGTGCAGCAGGCGCTCGCGATCGCGTACGGCGGAGACGAGCGACGGGTCGGCGTGCCGCGGCATGACACGACCGAGCTCCCGGACCGTCGTGGCGCCCACGATGCCGTCGGATGGTAGACCGACGTTGCCCTGGAACTCGCGAACGGCGTGGGCAGTGGCCGGACCGAAGATCCCGTCGACGCGGCCGGTGTCGAACCCGAGCGCCGACAGCCTGCGCTGCAGCTCGGCGACGTCGTCGCCGCGCAGCATCGGTCGCCGGTCGTAGACCAGGCGGGATCCCAGCGCGAAGCCGGCTTCCACGAGCGCCGACCAGGTCTGGGTACCGCAGGTGCCGTCGACCCGCAGGCCCCGGCGGTGCTGGAAGGCCTCGATGGCGGCACGCGTGCCGGTCCCGAAGGTGCCGTCCTCATCGGGGACCACCGGCAGGCCGAGACGAGTCAGCCGTCCCTGCAGGTCCGATACCGCGCTTCCACGGTCGCCTGAACGGAGCGGGAGCGCAGCAGCGGAAACCCCGATCGGTGGAGCGCCACGCGCCGACGAACCCTCGCCGCCGCCCGAAGCGGTTCGGTGGCGCGCCGGATCGCCGGTGCCGGGTCCCGGCACCGGGTCCTCCGGCTCGGTGCCGGGCAGGGCTGGGCTTACAGGTACGAGCTGATCTCCTGAAGCAGCTGCGCCTTGCCGCGGGCACCGACGATCCGCATCTGCGGCTCCCCGTCCTTGAACAGCAGCAGCGTCGGAATGCTCATCACGTCGAAGCGCCGAGTCACGTCCAGGTTCTCATCGATGTTGAGCTTGACCACCTGGAGCTTGCCCGCCTGCTCTCCGGCGATCTCCTCGAGCACGGGAGCGATCATCTTGCACGGCCCGCACCACTCGGCCCAGAAGTCCACCAGGACAGGCACGTCGGCGTTCGCCATGTGCTCGTCGAAGGTGGCGTCTGTGAGGGTCGGCATCGTGGTGCTCATGTGGGCTACCTCCTCGGCGAGTCGTCATGGCTCGCCCGCTGCAGTCGTCTGATAAACGCTCGGGCACCCGAGGGCATTCCACTGGCGCTCCGCGGCGATTGGGCGCGCCAGGCTCAGGTCACCGGCCCTGGACCTCGAGCCAGCGCTCGGCGTCCATGGCCGCCATGCAGCCGGATCCAGCGGCGGTGATCGCCTGCTGGTAGACGTCGTCCTGCACGTCTCCGCAGACGAACACACCGTCCACGCTCGACCGGCTGCCGCCGAAGGTGCGGATGTAGCCGGTGTCTCCCATCTCCAGCTGGCCGGAGAAGATGTCGGTGTTGGGCCGGTGCCCGATGGCCACGAACACGCCGGAGACCGGCAGGATCTCCTCGGCGCCGCTGTCGACGTCACGCAGGGCGATTCCAGTCACCGACGTGTCGCCCTGGATGGCGGTGACGACGGAGCTCCAGCGGAACGAGATGCGCTCGTTGGCAAACGCCCGGTCCTGCATGATCTTGGAGGCCCGGAGCTCCTTGCGGCGATGCACCAGGGTCACCTTGCTGGCGAAGCGGGTGAGGAAAAGGGCCTCTTCGAGAGCGGAGTCACCCCCGCCGATGACGGCGATCTCCTGCCCGCGGAAGAAGAAGCCGTCGCAGGTGGCACAGGTCGATACGCCGTGGCCGAGCAGGAGGTCCTCCCCGGAGACACCGAGCATGAGCGACTGCGCTCCGGTGGCGACGATCAACGCGCGGGTGGTCACTGCCGGCTCGCCGGAGCCGCCGGGGCTGGTCCACACAGCGAACGGCCGGGAGGACAGGTCGACCCGCGTCGCCTTGACGGTCTGGAGCTCGGCACCGAACCGGCTGGCCTGGTCGCGGAACCGCTGCATCAGCTCGGGACCCTGGATGCCGTCCACGAAGCCGGGGAAGTTCTCCACCTCGGTGGTGAGCATGAGCTGGCCCCCGGGCTGGTCGCTGGTGGACGAAGGCTCGCCCTCGAGCACCAGGGGGGACAGGTTGGCGCGTGCTGAGTAGATGGCGGCGGTCAGGCCAGCAGGCCCCGAGCCGACGATCACGACGTCACGAACCTCGGTCATCGTTCCTCCCCTGCTGGGCGCCGCTTGTGCCAGGCGACCGCCCCTGCCGCGCAGAGCACGGCACCGAGCAGCGCATCCGACGCCCACACGCGGTTGCCGAACGCGTACACGTCGAGGATCCGCACCAGAGCGATGGCGAGCACGACGGCGACGACCAGCGCCATGGTGCCGGCAACGATCCCATACACGATGCCCCGGGCCACCAGCAGCAACGGCCGGATCGCCCTGTCGTGGACCGCGTCGACAACCGCCTCGATCGTGTCGGCGACCCGGGCGGCGATGTCGCCGCTGCCGGCCGCCTCGGCCGTTGACGCGTCAGCGCTGCCCAGCTCCATGTGGCGAGGTTACCCGTTCGGCCCGGGGTCCTGGCCCAACGCGTCGGCGGCCCGCACGATGCACAGCCCGATGGTGCCGGGCCCGGCATGGCTGCCCACCACCGGCCCCAGGTCGGTGACGACCCGGTCGTGGACGCTCTCGACCCCGTCGAGCATGCTGAGCAGCACCTCGATGTCGCCGGCGGCCCCGTTCACCGCGGCGATGCGATCGATGGCGCCGGCCTGGCGGGCCTTGCCGGCCAGGTACTCGAGCGAGCGGATCCGGGTCCGCTGCTTCGACTCGACCTCGACGACGCCGTCGCGCACCTCGATGACGGGCTTGATCGACAGCATGGAGCCGATGAGCCGCGCCGCCCCGCCGATGCGGCCGCCCCGGCGGAGGAAGTCGAGCGTGTCGATGACGCCGTGCACGGTCGTGCGAGCCTTCATGGCCTCGATCTCGGCGGTCAGCACGGCAAGTGGCATGCCGGTGGCAGCCAGGTCGGCCGCGGCAAGCGCGAGCAGTCCGGTGCCCATGGTGACGGTGCGCGAGTCGATGACGGAAACGGGGATCCGGTCGCCAACGGCGCTCGCCGCGGCCAACGCCGACTGGTAGGTGGCCGACACACCCGAGGACAGGTCGATGCAGAGGACCCCGTCCGCGCCCTGGTCTGCCGCCGCCAGGAACGCCTGCTGGAATGCACCCGGCGCGGGTGCCGCGGTCTGGGGCATGTCGGGACCGGTGATGACGCGGTCCCAGAACTCCTTGGCGGACAGCTCCACCTGGTCGACGAGCTCCTCGTCCCCGAAGCGGATGGTGAGCGGTACGACGCGGATGCCCTTTGCCTCAGCCAGCTCCAGTGTCAGGTCGCAGGCGCTGTCGGTGACAACGTGGATGCCGGCCATGGCGTCCCCTCTCCTTGTGCGGGTCCGACCCGGGCAGCGCAACGCTGCGCTCGAACTCAGCCCATCGAATCCTGCTCGATGTAACGAGCCTATTGACCGAGTCTGCCACGCGGCGGCGCAGGAGCCCGGGTCCAACCGGCTCGGAAGTCCGGGGCGAACCGGCTCCGGCTTCTCCTACCGCTGGCGCCTGCCCTGTCCAGGGACGCAAACCGGTTCCTGTGCTGCCCGGTCATCCGATCCGGCCCTGCCGGTCCACCCGCCGCCAAGAAGGACCGGTGGGCTCATCTCCCGGTCGTGCTCGGGGTGTGCCCGGCTCACCCGTCGCCAGGGGGACCGGCGCTCGAACCGTCGTCCGGACCGGTGTCCTGCTCGGGTGCCGATCCCCCGTCCCCGGCGCGCCGCAGCGGACCGAGGCTCGTCGGACGGCTCGGGGGTCGCCCCGCGGGCGCCATTGGGACCGGCAGTCCCGGCGGGACCCGGCCTCGGGTCCTGGCGGCCCGGGACTTGAGCCGGCCGCCACCCGAGCCACCACGTGCGTCAGCGCCCGAGCCGTTGCCCGAGCCGGGGACGGTGCCCGAAGACCGGTGATCGGCGGCGGCGCCAGTCCTGCCCGTGGTGCTCGCACCGGGGCGGTTCCTGGTGGGAGGCACCAGCCGTCGCCGTCTGTCCGCCATCGCGGCGACGGCCATGGTGCCCAGATAGCCGGCCGTGCCGGCCGCCACACCCAGCACCAGGCGACCCAGCAGGGCGGGCCCAGTCTGCGAAGCGGACACGTCGACCCCCGCGGCGGCGGCCACGATGAGGACGACGCTGGCCACGCCGATCCTCCGGAGCGCTCCGCCGATCAGGTCGCCGCCGAGGCCCTGGACCTCCCCACGCACTCGGGCCAGGGCGACGACGGCCGCCACGGTGTAGGCGGCGGCGATCGAGGCGGCGATGCCGCGCACGCCGAGCGGCCGGTACAGCGCCACCGCCAGCACGATGTTGATGCCGTTCTCCAGCGCGTACAGCCAGAATGCCGAGCGCATGTCCTGTATCGACTGCAGGACACGGATGGCGTACAGGAAGACGCAGAAGCCGGGGAGACCGAGTGCCAGGACGGACAGGGCCTGCGCGGTGCCGGCAGACCCGGCCTGGTGGGTCAGGTGCCCCAAGAGCTCGACGGCCGGGCGGGCCAGGACGACCATGCCCGCCGCGGCGGGCACCATGACAGCCAGGATGGCCCGAAGGCCGGTCGCGAGCCGCCGGCGGAACCCCTCGAGATCGTGCAGCGTCCACCGCTCGGCGAGCTCCGGAGCGGTCGCGCTCATCACCGACACGGCCACCACGCCGAACGGGAGTTGGAAGAACTGCCACGCGTACGTGTACGCGGACACCGCCCGCGGGCCGATGGCCTCGGACAGGGCCAGGACCACCGTGAGCGCCACCTGGTTGGCCACGACCAGCCCGAAGGTCCATCCCGACAAGCGGACGACGGTGCGGACGGACTCGTGGCGGAACCGGGGGTTCCAGCGCAGGTGCAGGTCCGCCCCCCGCAGCGCCGGTATCAGCGCGATGGCCTGCACGACGACGCCCAGGGTCGTGCCGACGCCGAGCAGCAGCAGCCAGCCGCGGTGCGCCAGGAGGGCCTGGGCACCCCCCGCAGCGCCGACCACCGCGGGGCCGACGAGCTGGCGGAACGCCACCAGGACGGCGATCAGCACGACGTTGTTGACGATGGGGACGAACATGGGGGCGGCGAAGCGCCGCCGGGCGTTCAGCACGGCGGTGGCCAGCGCGATCAGCCCGTAGCAGGTGAGCTGGGGGACGAACAGCACCAGCAGGTCCGTCGCCAGGCGGCGATCGGCCCCGCCGTGCGCGCCGGAGCCGAGCCCGGTCAGGACGTCGACGACCAGCGGTGCGGCCACCAGGAAGAGCACCGACGCGGCGGCGATGGCGACCACCGCCACGCTCACGACGGCGGAGATGGCATCCCACGCCTCGTCCTCGGTCCGACTGGCGAGGCGCTGCACGAACACGGGGATGAACGTCGCCGCCAGTACGCCGCCCAGCAGCAGGTCGACGACCATGTTCGGGATGGTGTTGGCCAGGTTGTAGTCGCCCGACACGCCGGCGAACCCGAGGGCGTAGACGGTGGCGACGGTGCGCAGCAGGCCGGTCCCGCGCGACAGCAGCGTGCCGATGGCCATGACCCCGGTGGCCCGGGCGAGGTCGTTGCTGCCCCCGGCGAGGCTGCCGGCGGCCCAGGAGCCGCCAGATCCTGGGCCCCCGCCGGAGGTTCCCGGTCCAGCGCCAGCGCCGCCGGCCGCCCCTGCTCCCGCGCTCACGCCGGCGCCGGTGTTCCGGGGGAAGGTTCGCCGGTGTTCACCCCTGCGGGCGTGCCGGGGCTGCCAGCGCTGCGCGGGTGCCGGCCGTGCCGTGCCCGCCGCCGAGTTCGCCACCCGGTCCGGGCCCACCAGGCAAGCAGCACGGCGCCGGCGGCCACGGACAGGACGACGGCCTCGACCGAGGTGGACAGGGACCGGACGGTGAGCTGCCCGTGCACCATGGCCAGCCCTCCGGCGGGCGTGTCGAGCGTCACGGCGACGCGGAAGTCCCCCCCGATCCGGGCTCGCATGGACACGTACACGGCGTTGGTGACCTTCGACAAGACCACGGGGCACGACACACCGGAGAACCCGGCGGGCCCCCGGTCGATGCCCTGGCACTGGCCGCCGGGCGTGAAGAGGAGCTTGTCGCTCGAGACCGTGAGCGTGCCCGCCACGGGGAACCCGGTTGTGCTGCCGAGAGCGATCGGCACGCGTAGGACTGAGCTGGAGGTGAGCCGGATCACGCCACCCGACAGCGTCACCCGGCCCAGCTCGGCGCCGAGCGAGCGTTCGAAGGCGGTGACGGCGTGCAGCTGCTCGACGGGGCGCAGATCGATCGATTCCGTGCGCAGCAGATCCCCAGCGAGCTGGGTGACCGCCTGTTGGCCCGCAGGTGTCGAGCCCACCGCGCTCGTGTAGGCGGTCAGCTGGGACCGCGCCGCCTGCAGCGCCCGGACCGGCAGGCCGTGGGTGCCGCCGGGGGCGATCAGGCGCCGCGTGGCGGGCTGGCCGTTTGCACCCACCGGCACCTGGGCGAAGAGCTGGGCCAGTGTCACCGGGGTCAGGGCCGGGTCGGCTGCCAGTCCCCCGACCAGGTCGGCGATCGCACCGGGCGAGACGGCGGCACCGGGGGGAACGGCCAGCACCACCCCCCGAGCCTGGGCCGATCCTGGCGCCTCGAAGTAGGTGAGTGACAGGTCGGCCAGCAGCTGGTGGGCCTGCAGTACGGGATCGGGCGTTGGGGCAGTGATCTCACTGGCCAGTTGGGAGTCGGCTTCCATGGCGGTGAGGGGGCCGCCTTGACCGGCGTCGACGGTGAACGGGGTGGTGCAGGTGATCGTGCAGCCTCCACCGGTCACCGACGATGCCGGCAGCACCAGCCGGCGCACCGGGTTGCAGGTCGACGCCGACAGAGCGGCTGCCGCCGCGTCGTCGAGAGCGGCGCCGGCGACCCAGGTGCCGATGGTTGTCTTCGGCGGGCCGAGCTCCCGGCATGCCCGGCTCACCTGGTCGGCCAGCTCCTCCGTGAGCCCCGCGTTGACGAGGGCGGTGGCGTCGACCGGCACGTAGCTCTGCAACAGGGCCTGGTGGGCCGGATCGCTGATCGCCGCGTCCATCGCGGCCAGGGCCTGTCGGTCGAGCACGCTGGGGCTGCGGCCGAGGGCACCGAGCGCCGCGGGTTCGGGTACCACGGTGAGTGGAACCGACGCCGGGGAGGTGACAGCTCGGGCGAGCTGCTCCAGCTGCGCGACGGATCCGGCGGGTGGCGTGCCGGCGCTGCCGGCGGTCGTCAAGGGCACGACCAACGCGACGCGCAGGGGGCTGGTGGCGTGGTAGGGGTTGCCAGCCGGGTAGGTGTACACCAGCTCGGTGACCAGAGTGGCGCTGGCGGCCTCACCGGCTGGGCCCACCTGGATCTCGACCGGGTAGACGCCGCCGCAGGTGCCAGGCTGGTCCAATGTGCAGTGGAGCGTGGCGGGTCCGAACGCGGCTGGAGCCGTGTCACCGCTCGTGGCGCTGCTGGTCGTGCCGTCGGGCGTCTGCAGCGCCAGGTCGACCTGGTACTGGCCTGTCTTCGCGGTGGGCAACGAGGCGAGTGGGACAGGGTCCGACCGGAACCTGACGGCACCCCTGACGGTGCCGGACAGGGTCTGTGACAGCGCAGTCCGGGTGTGCAGCCGCGAGAAGACGGACACGGTCATCGTCAGCTGGTCTGCTCGCCCACCGGACATGGCCACGGTGGCGGTGAAGGCCTGACTTGGCCCGACGGTCCACACCTGGTGGACGAGGCGGAGCGCCGGCTGCGGGCTGGACGCAGGTACCGCTGCAGCGGGTCCTCCGGTGTGGGTGCCGGCAGGCGGTGCAGGTGGAGCCGCGCCGTGTGCGGCCAGCTGGTGCACAGGGGCATGGTGCACAGAGGCACGGTGCGCAGACAGGTGGTGTGCCGCCGCACGGTGCGCAGCCGGCTGCGTGCCGGTCGAACGTGTCGTCGCCCGGGCGGGGAGGCGGCTGGCGGCAGTGGTGGCGACCGGGCCACCCGAGAGCAAGGCGGCGACGGCGATGGCGACGGCGAACAGGCCGACGACTGTCGGCCCGTCAGGTGCTCGGGCGATCCGCCGGCGCCCCAACGGCCGTGCCGAGCCGGAGGCGGCCGGGAGCGCACCGGGGTGGGTCCAGTCGCCGCGGCGCGCGGGGGTGGTGCTCGCACGGGTCCGTTCCACGTCGCCGAGGGAGCCTATCGGTCCGCCGACCGGTCTTTGGACGGGCAGCGGCTCCGATGGGAACGAGACCGGTCACAGCGGCGCTACCCTCAGGCGCCTGTGGTACCCGAACGAGTGATCCACCTGGTCGAGGAGACCGCCCCGCTGGCCGAGCGCTTTGCGTCGGCGGGTTTCACGCTGTACCTGGTTGGCGGCTCGGTCCGCGACATGGTGCTGGCCGGCTCGGCTGGCGGGGCGACTGGCGCGGGCGATCTCGACTTCACGACCGACGCCCGGCCCGACGACATCGAGCGCCTGCTCCAGGGCTGGGCTGACGCCGTGTGGCTCCAGGGGAAGCCGTGGGGGACGATCGGCTGCCTGGTCGCAGGCCGGCAGCTTGAGATCACGACGCACCGTGCCGAGGCCTACCGGGCGGACTCCCGCAAGCCGGAGGTGGTGTTCGACGACGACGTCGAGGTCGATCTGTCGCGCCGGGACTTCACCGTCAACGCGATGGCACTCCGGTTGACCGGTGTCGGGGGAGCCGACGGACCCGAGCTGCTCGACCCGTTCGGCGGGTTGGCCGACCTGGCGCAGCAACGGCTGCGGACACCGCTCGATCCGGAGATCTCGTTCTCCGACGATCCGCTGCGGATGCTGCGCGCCGCCCGCTTCATCGCAGGTCTGGGGCTCGTTCCCGACGAGGCGCTCGTATCGGCGGTCCGGGCGATGCACGAGCGCCTCGCCATCGTCTCCGTGGAGCGGGTACGGGACGAGCTCGACAAGCTCTTGGTGGTGGCCCGGCCCTCGTCCGGGCTGGCGTTCCTGGTGGAGACCGGGTTGGGCGGTGAGCTGCTGCCTGAGCTGCCGGCGCTCGGCCTGGAGCAGGACCCCATTCACCGCCACAAAGACGTCCTGGCCCACACCCTGGCGGTGGTGGACAAGACGAGCCCGGACCGCCAGCTGCGTCTCGCCGCACTGCTGCACGACATCGGAAAGCCCCGGACCCGGGCGTTCGGGCCCGGGGGAGTGACGTTCCACCACCACGAGATGGTCGGAGCTCGTATGGCGCGCGACCGGATGCGGGCGCTGCGCTACGGCAACGATGACATCGAGGTGGTCACCCGCCTGGTCGAGCTGCACCTGCGGTTCCACACCTACCGGCTGGGCTGGACGGACAAGGCAGTCCGTCGGTACGTCCGTGACGCCGGGCCGTTGCTGGTCCAGCTCAACGAGCTGACCCGCTGCGACTGCACGACCCGGAACGCGGCCAAGGCCCGGGCACTCAGCCGGCGCATGGACGAGTTGGAGCACCGGATCGAGGAGCTGCGGACCCGGGAGGAGATCGACGCCATCCGACCCGACCTCGACGGTCGCCAGATCATGGACCACCTCGGCGTGCGCCCGGGGCCGGTGGTGGGCCAGGCCCTCGACTTCCTGCTGGAGCTCCGGCTCGACGAGGGGCCACTGGGCGAGGCGGAGGCCTACCGTCGGCTCGACGCCTGGTGGAAGGAGCACCAGGCCGCCGACGGCAGCTGACGCGGCTGCGCCGCTGGCGCGATGAGGCGGCTGGCGCGGTCGGACCGGTCGGGGCGTGTCGGCTGCGTGCCCGGCCTGCTCCTCGATCCCGGGCCGGCAAGTGATCCCGGGTTCGAGGAGGGCCACGGTCGGGAGCCTGGGTGCCGCCCGGATCAGCCCTCGGGCCAGACCGGGTCGGTGCCCCCGGCGGCGAAGGATTCGACCAGGGCGTGGGCCTCGTCGTCGTGGTACTGCACGGGGGGCGACTTCATGAAGTAGGCGGACGGGCCGACGAGCGGACCACCGACCGTGCGGTCGAGGGCAAGCTTGGCGCATCGAACGGCGTCGATGATGACCCCGGCCGAGTTGGGGGAGTCCCACACCTCGAGCTTCAGCTCGACGTTGAGCGGCACGTCGCCGAAGTTGCGACCTTCCATGCGGATGTAGGCCCACTTGCGGTCCGACAGCCACGGCACGTGGTCCGAGGGGCCGATGTGCACGTCGTCGGCGTCGAGAACGGTGTTCTCGATCTGGCTGGTGACCGACTGGGTCTTGGAGATCTTCTTTGAGCGGAGCCGGTCGCGTTCCAGCATGTTGCGGAAGTCCATGTTGCCTCCGAAGTTCAGCTGGTAGGTGTGGTCGAGGGCCACGCCGCGGTCCTCGAACAGCCGAGTGAGCACCCGGTGCACGATGGTGGAGCCCACCTGGCTCTTGATGTCGTCGCCGATGATCGGCACGCCGGCGTCACGGAACCGGCGGGCCCACTCGGGGTCGCTGGCGATGAACACCGGGATGGCGTTGACGAACGCGACCTTGGCGTCCAGGCAGGCCTGCGCGTAGTAGCGCTGGGCCTCCTCGGAGCCCACCGGCAGGTAGCTCACGAGCACGTCGACCCGCCGTTCGGCGAGGACCGCGGCCACGTCGACCGGCTCGGCAGGCGACTCTTCCACCACGTCGCGGTAGAAGGTGCCCAGCCCGTCGAAGGTGGGGCCGCGTTGCACGGTCACGTCGAGGTGGCCGACGGTGGCGAAGCGCACCGTGTTGTTCTGGCCGGCGTGGATGGCCTTGCCCAGGTCGACGCCGACCTTGGTGGCGTCGACGTCGAAGGCGGCCACGAACTCCAGGTCGCGGACGTGGTAGCCGCCGAGGTCCACGTGCATGAGACCCGGGACGACGTCCTCCGGCGAGGCGTCGTGGTAGTAGGTCACGCCCTGGACCAGTGAGCTGGCGCAGTTCCCCACGCCGGCGATGGCCACCCGAATGCTGCTCATGGAATGTCTCCTCCGGTGGTGACCGCGCGAGCGGTCGGATCGGGGCCCGCCGAAGCGAGCCGGTCATCGGGCATGGCGCCTGTGATGCTGCCGGGACGCGACCAGGCGCTCCCCGGATCTCCGGCGCCGCCCGGGGCGCGTTCCGCCTCGATCAGGCGGTCGAGCCAGTGGACGTCGCGTTCGATCGACTCGGCGGCGTGCTCGACGAGCGAGCGCGCATACCGGTCGAGGCGGACGCCGCCCGCAGCGCTGCGGGCGGCGCCCAGGCGGTCGAGCAATTGGGCACGCCGCCGCTCGAGCAGGCGCAGGCGGGCCTGGGGCGGCAGGTAGCGGGCGAAAGCCAGGCGGAGGCCGAAGCTCCGCGTGTCGTCGCCCGTCGGTGGCTCGGTGGCGAGCAGAATGGCGAACTGGCGGCGGCCCTCGTCGGTGAGGCGGTAGACCTTTCGTCCTCGCCGGCCCCTGGTGCCGACGGGGCGCCGGGCCCGCAAAGCGGCCCACTCACCGGTGAGCGACCCTGTCATCGGGACGGGGGCGACGTGCCGGTCGTCCTCGACGGCGGCAAGGGCACCTGAGCGCTCCAGCCGGGAGAGCGCCGGATAGAGGGAGCCGAACGACACGTTGGCGAAGAGCCCGAGCTCATCACGCAGACGCCGACGGATCTCGTAACCGTGCATCTCCTGCTCCTCGAGCAGGCCCAGGATGGCCAGCTCCATCATCAGCGCGTCCCCCGACGTCGGGCACGGGCCCCTGCCGGTCGGACCGCCGGCGTTGCCAGCGGTGCCGGCTCGGAGATGATCACAGGTGAATGCATCGGTACGACCTATCGTATCGATATATCGACACGCGGGCAACCTGTCGCCCGCTGCAGCTGCCGTGCCTGGCCCCTGCCCGTTCAGCGCCGTCCGGCGCTACCCTGAACCCGTGCAATTCGGGCCGCCGGGCATCCGAGGGTTCCCCACCAGCGGCGACGGCGGCCGCGTCGAGTACCGGCTGGCTCGCAACGCGGTGGTTCGGTCTTTCCAGCGAGGGCGCCTGGGGCGTCCCGACGTCTGCGACGCCCATCCGGAGCTCCTTCGAGCAGCACGGCACATCGGCGTCCCGGTCGGAGAGACGTGCCCGATCTGCGAATCGGCCACGCTCGTCCAGGTCACGTACGTGTTCGGACCACGCCTGCCTGCACAAGGCCGGTGCCCGGCGACTCCGACCGAGCTCGACCGGCTGCTCCGGCGGGCGGACCCGGTGGTCTGCTACGTCGTCGAGGTCTGCCCCGACTGTGCGTGGAACCACCTGGTTCGTATGTTCCCGGCCGGCAGGCGCCGGGGGCGGGTCTCGACCGTCCGTGCCGGTGCAGCCGACCAGGGAGCGGCTCCCCGTGATCGTGGGGTGGGCCGGCTCGAGCGCTGAGTGAGGGAAAGAGCCCGGGACCGCTGCCCGGTTGCCGCTGCCCGGCAGGTACGGTCGCCGTGCCGGTCGAGGTCGGGCTGCCGGTCGGGACACCAGTGGTACGGCCCGGAGCCCATCCCCGTTGCCGGAGGCCGGACACCCGGAATATCCGCACGCGAGGCCGCCCTCGGCGCCTGCAGCCACCGGGTATCGCCGATGCGGCAACATGGAGGGGACGTGACGAGGGTCGGTCACCCGGGGTGGCGACCAGAATTCGACTGGGGATCGTGTGAGCGCAGCAGCTGAGGCGAGCAGAGACAGGGGTCGTGGCGGTGCGGCCAGCGGCGGTCGCCCGCAGGGCAGCGGAGGAGGCCGCGGTTCGTCTGGCGGTCGCCCGCAGGGCGGTGATCGTGCTTCTTCTGGCGGTGGCGGCGGTCGCCCGCCCTCCGGTCCCGGTCGGCCGGGTCGTCCACCTGCCGGCCGATCCGTGCAGGCCCGGGCGCCGCGACCCGGCCGGATGTCGCCGTCCACCATCGCCATCGGCGCCGTGGCCCTGGTGGTGGTGATCGTGGTGGCCATCGTCCTGGTCAAGGTGACCGGCGGCTCCAGCACCGCGTCATCCGGCGCCAACGGCTTGCGGCCGCCGACCGTGACCACGGCGGCACCGGGCGTCTTGAACCAGCTGGCCTCGGTGCCGGCCTCGGTCCAGGACACGGTGGGCGCGTGGAAGTCCGTGGGGATCTCAGGGCTGACGGGGCCGAGCCTCGCGCCCAAGAGCCAGCCTGTGCTGAAGCTCGGTTCGAGCCCGCTGCCCGCGGCCCTCTACATCGGTGGCATGTTCTGCCCCTACTGCGCGGCGACGAGGTGGTCGCTGTACTTGGCGTTCTCGAAGTTCGGAACGTTCTCCAACGTCGGTGAGACCACCTCGTCGCCGTGGGACAGCTACCCGGACACGCCCACCCTCGACTTCACCCACACCACGTTCACCAGCACGTACGTCAACTTCCAGCCCGTCGAGTACCTGAGCCAGGACACCACGGCTGTCAACACGCACACGGTGCTGACCCCGCTGACCGCCCAGGAGAAGGCCGTGTACGCCAAGTACGACAACTCGGCCGGCGTGCCGTTCGTGGACATCGGCAACAAGGTGCTGGTCACCGGGGCGCCCATCTATCCGCAGCTCCTGGCCGGCATGACCCAGGAGCAGGTCGCGTCCACCCTCACCAACGCCAACAGCCCCGTCACCCAGGCGATCGTGGGGACGGCCAACGACTTCATCGCGGGCATCTGCAGCCTCACCGGCCAGCAGCCGTCTACCGTCTGCACCAATCCCGGGGTGCACAAGGCGGCGATCGCCTTGGGGATCTGACCCCGGCCACGGAGACGGGGACGAGCGGGAGATGAGCGGCAAGCGGCGACCGTCCGGCACCAGATCGACCGGCGCGGCATCACGCCGTCCTGGGGGACCGGCCGTGGCGCGCGGCGGCCGATCGGGCGGGGCCGCGTCCGGGGAACCCACCGGACGGGACCGCTCGGTCTCCACGGGCGGACGCTCACCGGCGGCTCCGGTCGGGGCCACGGCGCGAACGACCGGTCCCGCTGCTCGCACCGGTACCCCGCCCAGGTCCTCAGGGGCGTCGGGACCGGCGCGCGATCGAGGAACGCGCCCTGAACGCCTCGACGACGCGCCGGCCGGGGCGCCGCCGTGGGTTCCGTGGCTGGCATTCGGTCTGTGCGTGCTGGCCCTGGCCGACTCGGGGTACCTGACCTATACGCACTACAACCCCGGTGCGCTTGTCTGCTCGACGAGCGGCCTGATCAATTGCACCAAGGTCACCACCAGTCCGCAGTCGTACGTCTTCGGCATCCCGGTGGCCATTCTCGGCCTAATCTTCTACGCCGCGATGACCGTGCTCAACCTGCCGCGGCTGTGGCGAGGAGCCGACATCCGGCTCGGCCCCCTCAGGGTGCCGGGTGTGCTGCTGGCGCGCCTGCGGCTGGCGGGCGTGGTCGCCGGGATCGGCATGGTCGTCTACCTGGTGATCGCCGAGCTGTTCCTCATCAAGAACATCTGCGAATACTGCACCGGCGTGCACATCCTGACGTTCGTCCTCTTCGTCACCGTCGTGCTCAGCTACCCGGCAGTGTCGTACCGGGCCCGCTGGCTGGCCTGGTCCCGGAGCGAGGGCGTGGCCACCGCGACCTGAGCCGGGGCGATCCGGCAGCCGGCCACCTGGAGACCGCGGTTGTGGCCGGCGCGCCCCCTCGGCGGTGGGCGCCGTTCGGCCACCGCGGGTCTTGTCGTGCCTGGCACGGTTCGATGACACCCGTTCCAGGAGAATGGAGCCTGTGGCGGCAACCGGCAACCGGCAACCGGCAACCGGCAACCGGCAACCGGCAACCGGCAACCGGCAACCGGCAACCGGCAACCGGCAACCGGCAACCGACTGGTAGGATTGCGTTCGGCGTGCCGGGAAGCCTGGTCGGCGGACGAATATGGCGCGCCCCTCCTCCCCCCTCCCTGCCGATGTCGATCGTTCTGGCGAGCCGGCGCGCACCGCTGCGCGCCGCCTGGGACGGGCGTTGCGCGGTGCCGGGCGCTACTGGCAGGACGAGCGTCGTTCCGGGATGCTGCTGGCGGTTGCCGCCGTCGTAGCGGTGGTGTGGGCGTCGAGCCCGTGGAGATCGGGCTACGAGTCGGTGTGGGGCCATCCCGCCGTGCTCGCCGGTGTGGGATCGATCGTGCCCGACGTTCGCGGGTGGGTCGACGACGGCGCCATGACGGTGTTCTTCCTTGTGGTCGGTCTTGAGATCGGCCGGGAGCGGCACGCCGGATCGCTGGCGTCGTGGCGTCGAGCCGTCGTGCCCGTGGCGGCCGCAGGCGGCGGGATGGCCGGAGCAGCGTTGGTGTATGCCGCTGTCGTCCACGGCGGGGCCGGGGCCCGGGGATGGGGCGTGCCCATGGCTACCGACATCGCTCTGGTGGCGGGGGCAGCCGCCGTCCTCGGCGACCGAGTGCCTGCCGGGCTCCGGCTGTTCCTCGTCACCCTGGCGGTCGCCGATGACGTGGGCTCGGTCGCCGTTCTCGCTGTCGTGTCGGGTACGCACCTGGCTCTCGTGCCTCTGGCAGTAGCGGCTGCCCTGGCAGCGGTGCTGGTCGCCGGCCGTCGCCGGTGGCGTTCGGCCTGGCCGGTGGTGCTCGCGGTGGTCCCGATGTGGGTGGCTCTCGCCCGCGGCGGTGTGGAGCCGAGCCTGGCCGGCGTGCTTGCCCCCGTCTGTGCGCTCATGCCCGACAGCCGGTCGGCTCGCCTGAGCGGTCCACGTCTGGAACGGGTGCTGCACCCTGTGTCGGCCCTCCTCGTCCTCCCGCTGTTCGCGCTGGCCAACGTCGGCGTCGACATCCGGGGGCCGCTGCTCGCGGCGCCGGGGACAGTCGGTGTGTTCGCCGGGGTGGTCGTGGCGCGCATGGTGGGCAAACCCGCCGGCATCGTGCTGGCGGCGTTTGGGGGGGCTCGGGCAGTCCGGGTTCACCGACCTGGGCGAGTCGGGTTCAGCGGGCTGGCTGGTGGCTCGGCGCTGGCCGGCGCCGGGTTCACCGTGCCGCTGCTGTTCGCCGCAGCTTCCTTCGCCGGCGAGCCCCGGCTGTTCGCCGCGGCTCGTGCCGGTCTACTGGCCGGTTCGATCGGTTCCGCCGCCCTCGGCGCCGCGATCCTGTCGGCTCGCCGCCGGCAGGAGCTTGGAGCGTCAAGCTCGGCTCCGGCGCCGACGGCGGTGCCTGGAGCGGGCAGCGCGGGATCGGCAGGGTCGTGACGCGGGTGGCTGGGATCGCGTCGGTGGTGGGCGCGGGACCGGCTGGAGCGGGTGGCTGGGGCAGATGGCTGGAATCGGGCGGGTCGTGAAGGAACGGGGGCCGGTCAGGCGGGCGTGCGTGGAGCCCTGTCAGGCGGGCTGCCAGGGGTAGCTGGTCCGGCAGGACAGGCACCACCGTTCCACGTCGGGCACCTGCTGCTCGCCGGTCACGGCGCCCAGCCGGTCGAAGAACAGGTACACGCGGTGAACTGCCTGCAGGTCGGCGTCGGCCCGGCCGCAGCTGTCGCACGACGCAGGCTCGGCGGCACCCGCGGGGTCGCCGGTGGACGTGCTGGTGGGTGTGCCGGTGGACGTGCCGCTGGGGTCGGGTTCGGCCACGACCCCGATGCTACGCTCGTCTCAGACAGGTCCCGATGCCGCCGGCAGCCTCGTGCGCTGGACGGCCAGGAGGGAGCGCCATGCCAGACAGGGTCACCGTTCCGTCGGTCCGCGCCCGCAAGCGAGCGGATGGTAGCGAGCCGATCGTCATGATCACCGCCTACGACACCCCTACGGCGGCTGCCGTCGATGCAGGTGGTGTCGACGTCGTCCTCGTCGGCGACTCGATGGCCAACGCCGTGCTCGGGTACCCCGACACCCTGCACGTCGACGTGGCAGACGTCGCCCATCACGTCGGAGCCGTCCACCGGGCCGGTACCCGGGCGCTGGTGGTGGCCGACATGCCGTGGTTGAGCTACCACCTCGACCCTGTCGACGCCGTGCGCAACGCCGCCGTGCTGGTGCGGGCCGGGGCCGAGGCGGTCAAGCTCGAAGGTGGTGCCGGGCGGGTCCCGGTGATCGAAGCGCTGGTTTCCGCCGAGATCCCGGTCATGGGGCATCTGGGGCTCACCCCCCAGTCCGTGCACGCCATGGGCGGTTACCGGGTGCAGGCGCGCGACGATGCCGCGGCTGCAGCGCTGCTCGAGGACGCCCGCGCCATCCAGGCTGCCGGCTGCTTTGCCGTCGTCCTCGAGGGCGTGCCCGATGTGGTGGCTGCGGCCGTCACCGACCGGCTTGCCGTGCCCACCATCGGCATCGGCGCCGGCCCTGCGTGTGACGGTCAGGTGCTGGTCTTCCACGACCTGGTGGGGTTTGGCACCGGCCGGCCGGCCAAGTTCGTCCGCCGTTACGCCGAGCTCCACGACATGGCGAGCGCCGCCGTGGCCGCCTGGGCCGCGGACGTCCGTGCCGGGTCCTTCCCCTCCGACGCCGAGACCTACCACGCCACCGGCCCGGGGAGCGGGTCACCGCCGGTCGGCTAGCATGGACCGGTCCGCCGTCCTGGCGGGCATGATCACGACCCTGCTCCGCCGAGCGGAGCCCCGAGCGCACAGGCGCCGGGTCCTGAGGGAGGTGTGCCGCCCGTGCGGCCATACGAAACAGTCATCATCTTCGACGCCCAAGCGGAGGACACGGCGGTCAACGCCGTGCTCGACCGGGGGCTCGAGGCGCTGCGGACGCGCGGCGGCACCCCGGGACGGGTCGACCGCTGGGGAAAGCGGGCGTTCGCCTACGAAATGCGCCACCGCCGCGAGGGCTACTACGTCCTCGTCGAGTTCAGCGCCGAGCCGGCCGCCGCCGCGGAGCTCGACCGGTTCCTGACGCTCGCCGACGAGGTCCTCCGGCACAAGATCGTCCGCATTCCCGACGCTGCTGTCGGCCACCGCCGGTCGGGCCGCCCGGCGCCTGCACCGCCGCTGCCGGCACCGCCGCAGCCGGCGGCATCGGCTCCGGCTCCGGCTCCGGTCGAAGCCGGCTGAACGGGTCGAAGGGAGGAGCCATGTCCAACGGGAACACCGTGGTGCTGGTGGGAAACGTCACCCGCGACCCTGAGCTGCGGTTCACGCCGACCGGCCAGGCCACCACCACCTTCGGCCTCGCCGTCAACCGGCGTTGGCAGAACCGCCAGACCCAGGAGTGGGAGGAGGCGACATCGTTCTTCGACGTCGTCTGCTGGCGGGAGATGGCGGAGAACACCGCCGAGAGCGTGACGCGCGGTTCGCGGGTCATGGTGACCGGCCGGTTGGAGCAGCGGTCGTGGGAGACACCCGACGGCGACAAGCGCTCCAAGGTCGAGGTCGTGGCCGATGAGATCGGCCCCAGCCTCCGCTGGGCCACCGCCCAGGTGACGAAGAACGAGCGGCGCGGCCCCGGTGACGGCGGCCGCCCCACGGCGGCCGCCCCACGCCCGGCTGCCGCCCCCGCTGCCGGTGGCAGCGCCGGGGGATACGGATACGACGAGGAGCCTTTCTGAGATGGCCAGGAACACCGACCGCAGCACCAGCCGGCGCAGTCCCAAGGACGCCGCCCGGCGGACGAAGAAGAAGCCTTGCGCGCTGTGTCGCGACAAGGTCGAGTGGGTCGACTACAAGGACGTCGGCATGCTCCGCAAGTACATGAGCGACCGAGGCAAGATCCGGGCTCGTCGCGTCTCGGGCAACTGCACCCAGCATCAGCGCGAGGTGGCCATCGCCATCAAGACGGCGCGCGAGCTGGTCCTGCTGCCCTACACCCAGCGCATGATGACCGAGCGCTCGGCCGGCCGTGGCCGCGGTGGTCGTGGCCAGGGCCGCGGAGGCCCGGGTGGCGACTCCGGTCGTGACGGCCAGCGCGACGGCGCGCGAGGTGGCGGTGACGGCGCGCGTGAGCGCTCCGACTCCCGGCCGGCACCCGGCGCGTCGGCCGCCCCGGCTGCCGGCGCTGCAGATGCAGCAGACCTGCAGGCAGCTGCAGCGCTTGCCGCTACAGGCGAAGAGGTGGTGTGATGCGCGTCCTCCTGCGTTCCAATGTGGACCGTCTCGGCAAGCGCGGCGACATCGTCGAGGTGTCCAAGGGCTTCGCCCGCAACTTCCTGTTTCCCGAGCGCCGGGCGGTGGACGCGTCGCCGGGGATCGAAGCCCAGGCGGCTGCCATGCGCCGGTCTCGTGATCTCCGCGAGGCTGCGGACCACCAGGCGGCGGAGACCGTGGCCCGCACCCTGACGGGCGCGACGCTGAGGATCGAGGCAAGGGCTGGCAGCGGCGGCCGGCTGTTCGGCTCGGTGACCACAGCGGACCTCGCGGCAGCGGCCGAGGCACAGGCCGGCGTGGCGCTCGACCGGCGTCGGATCCAGCTCGAAGAGCCGATCAAGACGGTCGGTGTCCACAGCGTGCCGGTTCACCTGAGCAGCGGCGTGGCCGCGCACATGACCATCGAGGTCGTCGCGGCCGAGGATTGACGGTCGGCCCGTCGGCGACGTCCGCCGGCGAGCCGCTGCCACCACTGCTGGCGCGCAGGCACCGCCGGTCAGCACCTGCTCCGGCGGGAGCACCTCGCCACCGCGCTGATCGCGCGTGGAGGTCGAGTGGTGCTCAGCTCGCCGGACCGGCTCGGTCCACGACCTGTCGGGCGATCCCTTTCGTCGGTGTCACAGGCGTCGTGCACCATGGTCCCGTGCTTGGTGTCCCCACCGCCGCCGAGGTCCCCTGTCGAGCCCCCAGATCGGGCCGTAGCGGTGGTGGCGGTCCCGGCGCACCGAGGTCGCAGACCAGCCCCCCGGCGGGCCAACCTGTCGGGTTGCGTGCGCCCACATGCTCCGCCGGGGTCATGCGTGTGAGTGCCGGAAATGCGCGCGGAGCACGGCGGCGGTTCCTTCGTGCGCGGCTGTGCTGCTGTCCACAGTCATATCCCCGGTCCGTACCGGGATATGCACAGGTTCTCCGTCTTACGCTCCGCAAGCACCGTCCGGCAGGGTAGGGGGACCATGGCGCAAGCGCTCGAAGATTCCCGGCCCCGCCGGCTCCAGGCCGTCGGTGGACGCGTTCCACCCCACAATTTGGAGGCGGAGGAGTCCGTCCTGGGAGCGATGCTGCTCTCTCGCGACGCCATCGCCGCCGCCCTCGAGTGCTGCTCGGCCGAGGACTTCTACAAGCCGGCCCACTCGCACGTGTTCTCGGCGATCACCGGGCTGTACACCCGTGGCGAGCCGGCCGACCCGGTCACGGTGGCCGAGGAGCTTCGGCGTACCGGCTTGTCCGATGCCCTGGGCGACCCGTCATTGCTGGTGTCCCTGCAGGTCAACACCCCGTCCACCTCCAATGCCGGGCACTACGCCCGCATCGTGGAAGAGCATGCCCTGCTGCGCCGCCTGGTCTCGGTGGCCGGGGAGATCGCCGAGCTCGGCTACAGCGTGCCCGAGGATGTCGAGCAGGCAGTCGACCGCGCCGAAACCCTCGTCTTCGAGGTGGCTCAGCGCCGGCTGGTCGACACCCTGTCGCCGCTGCGCGACCTCCTGGCGCAGAGTCTCGACCATCTGGAGCACCTGTACGAACGCGAGGAGACCATCACCGGGGTGCCGACCGGGTACGCGGATCTCGACGAGCGCTTGGCCGGCTTGCAGCCGTCGAACCTGGTGGTGGTCGGAGCCAGACCTGCCATGGGGAAGACGAGCTTCGCGTTGGGGATCGTCAACCACGCCGCCATGAACATGACCAAGCCGGTCCTGCTGTTCTCGCTCGAGATGAGCCACCTGGAGCTCACGCAGCGGTTGCTGTGCTCCGAGGCTCGGGTCGACGCCACCCGTATGCGCAATGGCAGGCTGCTCGACAGCGACTGGCCGAAGATCTCCGACGCCATCGGGCGGCTCGGCGATGCGCCGATCTTCATCGACGACAACCCGAACGTCACGGTCATGGACATCCGGGCCAAGGCCCGCAGGCTCATGGCCCGCCAGGGACTGGGCTTGGTGGTGATCGACTACCTGCAGCTCATGACCGGCCGGAGCCGGGCTGAGAGCCGGCAGGTCGAGGTCTCTGAGATCAGCCGGGGCCTGAAGATCCTGGCGCGCGAGCTCAACGTGCCGGTTGTGGCGCTGTCCCAGCTCTCCCGGAATTTGGAGATGCGCCAGGACAAGCGGCCCGTGCTGGCCGACCTGCGCGAGTCGGGCTCGATCGAGCAGGACGCGGATGTCGTGCTCTTCATCTACCGGGACGAGGTGTACAACCCAGACTCGCCGGACCGTGGCACCGCGGAGATCATCATCGCCAAGCACCGCAACGGTCCTGTCGGCAACGTGCAGCTTGCCTTCCTCGATCACTACACCCGGTTCGGCAACATGGCCCGGGTGTGACTGGAGTCCACCGATGAAGCCGGGCGGGCCGGTGATGGTCCCGACCGCACACGTGGCCGGGCTCGGTCAGCCCGGCTGACATCGACGAGCGGCGTGGCTCTACACGCCGAAGCGCGCCCAGTGCATGGCCCCGGTCGCCACCATCTGGACGGCGATGGCGGCCAGGAGCAGGCCGACGATCCGCGACAGCAGATCGATCCCGTTGTCCCCGACGATGCGGCCGACCACCGTGGCGAAGCGCAGCGCCAGGAACACCACGACCATCACGGCGAGCAAGGCGAGGAGGACAGTGACCTCGCCGAAGGCGCCGTGGGCTCGCTGGGCGTACACCATGGTGGCAGCAACGGCCCCGGGACCGGCCAGCAGTGGTGTGCCCAATGGCACGAACGCGACATTGCGTCCAGAGGGCAGTCCCGAACCGCTCGGGGGGTGCAGCAACTCGAGGGCAGCGAGCAGCAGCACCAGCCCGCCGGCCACTTGCAGCGAGGCGAGCGTGATGCCGAGCCCATGCAGGATCGCCTGGCCGAAGAGGGCGAAGACGTAGATGACGGCTGTGGCCACCAGCGTCGCCTGCCGGGCGGCCCGGTGGCGGCTGGCCGGGGCTTCGTCGTGGGTGAGGGCGAGGAACACCGGTACGTTGCCGACAGGGTCGATGACGACCAGGATCGTCACGAACGCCTCGGCAAACAGGTTCATGCCGGCTCCAGTGTAGGGAAGGACGCTCGGTGGGTGGGGTGACTCTCTGGGGAAGCAGGGTGGGTGTGGGTGGGGCGGCGTACCTGGACGTCCCCGCGAACCGGCACGGGCGTGCCGCGGTTCGAGCCGAAGTCCTGCGTCGATTGGCCGGGGCGGTGGGGCCGAGCGCCGACTGCGGCAGCCTGGATCAGGCGCCGGCCCCGGCGGCGCACCGCCCGGCGACCGCAAGGGCAACCGCCATGATCGACACCTGCGGGTTTACCTCGGGGCAGCTTGGCAGCACCGACGCGTCGGCCACCCACACCCCGTCCACACCCCGCAGCCGGCCGTCGGGGTCGACCGGGTGCGTCTGGTCGTCGGCGCCCATGCGCACCGTGCCGGTCGGGTGGAAGGCAGCAACATGCAGTCGGCCGGGCCGGGCAGACACGACCGCCTCGTCCAGTGCTGCCGGGCTGCGTACGGTGGGGTGATCGCCGATCCCGGTCACCACGGCGGTCGCACCCGCGGCGAACAGCACCCGGCCCATGGCCGCTACCCCCCGCAGCAGCCGGCGCGCATCCGCGTGCGCAAGGTCGTAGCGAACCAGGGCGCGGCTTGTGCCGTGCACCCGGCCGTTCGGGGCGTCGCCGACCATCGCTCCAAGGGTGGCTAGGTGGTCGGCCCGGGCCAGCTGGTCGGCCAGCGGGCGCCCGACTCCGGGCAACAGCAACGAACCCATGCCGGGCGGAGTGGCGGTCGCCTCGATCAGGATGCCGTAGCGCTCGTGCAGCTCGTCGATGCCGACGCTCTGCAGCACGCCGCTCGTGGCGTTAACCGGCTCGTCGAACCACCCGGCGGTGCTGAGTGCCGGGTGCACTGCGAGGTTGCGCCCGACGTGGGGATGCCGGCCGAGACCGCTGCGGCGCAGCAGTGGTGGCGTCTCGGTGGCACCGGCGGCCACCACCACGTGTGGAGCGAGGATCTCGAACGCGCTCCCGTCGGAGCGCCGTGCCCGCACGCCGGTGGCGCGCCCGGCGCCGTGCAGCACGCGCTCGACCCGGGCGCCGGTGACGATACGGGCTGCCGCCGCGCACGCGGCGGGCAGCACGCTCAGGTGCACCCCGAACTTGGCGTTCCGGGGGCAGCCGACCGCGCACTGGCAGCACCCGCCGCAGCCGGGGGCGTTGCGTTGGAGCGGGTGCGCGGACCACCCCAGCACGCCGGCGCCCCGCAGCGCGATCTGCCCGTTGGCGCCCATGACCGTGTCGGGGACGGCAGCCACCTGCAAGGTGGCCCACACGTCGTCGAGCAGGGGCCCGAACGCATCGAGGTCGGCTAAGGCAACGCCGTGGTCGTCACGCCAGCGGTCCAGGACCGCGGTGGGAGTGCGGTAGCAGGTGCCTGAGTTCACCAGGGTGGTTCCACCGACGCCCCGGCCAACGGGCAGCACCACCGGCGGCCGGCCGAGGGCCACGGTGGCACCGCCGTCGCGGTACATGGCGGTGAACCGCTCGATCGGTGGACTGGCTCGCAGCTCGGCGACGGTGAACCGCCGACCCTCTTCCACGACGACGACCGCGAGCCCGGCCTGGGCCAGGGTCCGGGCGGCCATCGCACCACCCGCGCCGGACCCGATCACCACCGCGTCGGCGACGGATCGAGTCGGCCACCGACCTGCCGGCGTCACGTCGAGTGCAGCGTCGGGCCGGGCGGGTGGGCCGGGGTCGCGGGATCCGGTGTCGGCTGCCGCAGTGAGCGCTCCGTGGGCGAGGAGCACCGGTACCTTCAGAGCGTCGAGGAGTGGCGCTGCCGCCTTTGTGGCGGCCAGTCCAGCCACCAGTGCCCGTCGCCGGTCTCCGTCGAGGTTCCCTAACCGGTGACCGGTGCGCGTCAGCGTCACGGCTTCGGCTGCCGCCGTGCCCACGGCCAGCAGCGCACGGGCGGGAGCGGGCAGGTGGGCCGCCAGCGCGGTGACCTCGGCGGCGAGCCGCTGGGCGTCAGCGGGCTCCAAATCGAGCAGCGCCGCGCAAAGTCCGGCAGCTCCGGGGATCAACGGGCCTGCCGGCGCATGGCCTGTGGCGTCTGTCGAACATCGCGGCTCATGGCCTGCCGCCGACCTCGGCGTGGGCGGTGCCCTGCAGCCTCCACTCGCCGTCGGGCAGCCACCGGCCGGCCTGCCGGCGCTCCAGCAGCACGTGGGCGTCCGCCCGCTCCGTGTTGGTGCAGGTGGCCGGGTCGCCGTCGGGATCGGTGTACGGCACCGTCACGCAACGTTCGGCAGGCTGGTCGACGCGCACGTGGAGGCGCCGGTCGCCGACTCTGCCCGACACCGTCCATCCGGGCAGGGCGATCCGGCAGTGCATGCGAGGTGCGGATGGCAACGGGTGGGCCGGCCAGTCGCGTCGACCCCGTCGGAGCCGGACCAGGGTCACAGGTGGCAGCCGCCGGAGGCCCGGCCTGCGGGGGACCGCGGCGACGACCTCGAGCACGTCGCCGTCACCGAGGTCGGCGTGCAACCACGCCCATCGCTCGGCATTGCCGTGACCGTAGATGCGAGCTGCCGCTCCGGGAGCGTCGGCGAGAACCATCGTCCGGCCGCCGACGACCACGGTGCCGTGAAACGTGGCGCAAGGGGCGGGAACCACGTGGGCAGCGGGCAACAGCTCGTGACGCCAGGTGACGGCGGGGAACGTGTGCAGCGGTCGAGAGTGGTCCTCGAAGCAAAGGTCCCAGCGCAAGGTTCCGGCCTTCCCGAACCGGACACCGGGCTCCACCCGAGGCGCGCCCTCTGCCGGCGTCCGGCGGGGCCCAAGTGGGCGCGGCCCGTAGCGCGCCCACGTGGGCGGGCTGTCGGGTGGGAATGCCGCGGCCCAGCCGTGCACGTAGGCCCCGTCGCCGCCCGAGCTCGGCGCGCCGCAACGGCGCGACGGCCCGCTGGGCGCGACGAGCTCGTGATGAAGCCAGAAGCCGGTTCCCGTCACCGGGTCCGTGAACGTCTCGTACCAGACTTCGAGGCGCCCAGGGCGGCCGTTCCACCGGGGTTCCTGCAGGGCGAGAGCGTCGTCGGTCCATGGCGTTGCTCGCAGGCGGGCGGCGAGGTCCGGTAGGTCGCGGAGCCTGAAGCGCAGTGTGGCTGTGCCGACCACCGATCCCCCGGAGGCGGTGATCGTCGCCGGCAGCGTGGTCCACGTGGACACAGGTCGCCGCCAGTCGATCGACTTCCACCCGTCCAGGTGCAAGAGGGCACCGTCGTCTCCTCTGAAGTCGAGCGTGTAGCGGATCCGGCGGTGCTCCACCGGCGATATCTCGATCGTCCCCGTAGCCTCCGCCCGCTGTGCCAAGCCGACAGCTACCAGCGTGCCGACGAGACGGCCCGACACCGTTCCGAAGGGGTGCAGCACCGTAGGAACGTCGGCTTGCATGTCGAACCCGATGGGCTGCTCGCCGCAGCCGTCAACGGTGCACCACGTGCCGGCCATCCGTTCGGTGAACCGCATCCCCATGCGCATCTGCTGCTCCGGCTGCTGACGATCGTGCCCGTGACCAACGGTAGCACCTGTTCGGAACATTGGTACAGTGGTTGGTCCAATGAGTACACCACCGGACACTTTTGTTCCAGCGACGACGGCTGGTGTGAAGCGGGCTGGCGCGCGCTCCCGCACGACAGGTGAGGCGTCGAGGGGTGGCGGTCCGCTTGTCGGCGTACCGCTCGACCTTCCGTCGCGACGCTCAGTCCCGGCGCAGGTCGCTGACAGCCTCACCGAAGCGGTGCTCACCGGCCGTTACCGGCCCGGGTCCACGCTGCCGCCGGAGCGGGAGCTGGCGGCCCATCTCGGTATCAACCGGACGTCGTTGCGCCATGCGATCGCCCGATTGGAGCAGGCAGGGCTGGTGGAGTCCCGCCAAGGGATCGGCACGGTGGTGCGCGACCCGTTGCAGGCGACCGATCCGGCGCTTGTGCTCCGGGCTCTGGTGGCTGCCGGGCCGGAGCTGGTGGCCGAGGTGCTCGAGGTGCGACGCGTTCTGGGAGCGCTTGCGGGGCAGCTGGCCGCCGTGCGGGCAACCCAGCCGGATCTCACCAAGCTCAACGAACGGTTCGAGGCGGCCAGTGCCGCAGCGCCGGGGGACGCGGCTGCGCTGCAGGCAGAGGAGCTCGCGTTCTTCTCGTGTCTGGTCGATGCCACGGCCAACCGCCCGCTCGTCGTGATGATGCGTTGGCTCGAAGAGCTCTACGGCGCCACAGCACCCCTGTTCCGCGCCGCGTTCACCGATCCCCGCCCGGTCCTCGCCGATCTTCGGCGCGTGCTCACGGCGGTCGCTGGGCGGCGTCCCGACGACGCCGGGGACGCTGTCCGGCGGTACGCAGACCGGAGCGGGCGCCGCCTGCTGGCGGCAGTGAGGCGTCCGCCTCCGTGAAGCGGTGCAGGTCTCTGCGTCGACCCGCGACCTGCTGATACTGCAGGCTCCGAACGCGCCGCCGGTCTGTGTCGCTGCTGGTCGGTGTCGCCGCTGGTTGGGTCCACTGACGCCGGGGTGGTCGGCGACACCGCTCGGGTCGGGGCGCTCAGGCGCCGGTTGCGCAGGCTGCGCAGGTTCCCAGCACGGCGAAGTGCCTGGGTCGGATCCGGAACCCGAACTGGGCCAGGGCGGTGCCGGCCAACTCGTCGAACAATCCGTCCGGCACGGCCAGTGCCGTGCCGCAGTGCTCGCAGACCAGGTGTCCGTGGCGCTCAGTGGACAGGTGGTAACTGGCTGGGCCGTGCCCAAGGTGGACGTGCTCGATGACGCCGAGCCGCTCGAGCTCGTCGAGGTTGCGGTAGATGGTGGACCGGTGGACCTCGGGGTCCAGCGCGCGCACGGCCGTGACGAGCTCGTCGGCGGTACGGTGGCCGGGTCGGTCGAACAGACACCGGAGCAGCAGGCGGCGCGACACGGTGACCCTGCCGCCCCGGGTCCGGAAGAGGTCGAGAACTGCGCTCACGGGGTCGTCGCGCTGTGTGCGCTCCGGCTCGGGTGGTTCGTGCTGCTCGGCATGGGCCGCGCCGTGGTCGCTGAGGTCGGTGCGCCTGTGCCGAGCATCAACGTGCGCGTGGTCCCCACCAGCTCTCCGTAGCGCTCGGCCTGAGGCAGCGGAAGCGGCAGCGGGCACAGCTCCACGCTAGTCCCCGGCGCGTTCTGGAGCTCCCGTCAGCGGAGCGCGCCCCAGCCCGGGCTCTTCACGGCTCGAGTACCTCCGCTCTCACCCAACTGTCCACCGCTACCCGCCTTCCTCACGACCACCTGACTGGTTGTAGTGGCTGCAGAGGCGCCGCTACCGTTTGCAACCGTTGCCGGTGTGAAGGGGATGTTGTGGCGGGGAGTGGGGGATAGGCCGGGAGCGGCGCGCGTCGTGGCCTGAAGCAGGTTCGGCGTCGGCGAGCTCCGAAGGTGTTGGTGGCGCTCGGCGTGTTCGGCGTCGCGGCGGGATCGGTCGGTGTCGCGGCAGCTGTCACAGGTCCTCCGGCGGGGGTGTCTCCGGGGACCTCCAGCAGCGCCGGATCGCTCGCCCCGGAGATCCCGCTCCCCGGCGGTGCGGGCAGGGGCGTAGCCGGGCTCAACGGTGTTGCGTGCGATGCCGGCACCACGTGCCTGGCTGCGGGGGCCTCGGCCGCAGGCGATGGGACGATCGCCCGCAGCGTCGACGGCGGCACGACATGGACGGCGGTTCCGCTCCCGTCGGGGGTGCGCGCGCTGAACGACGTGGCGTGCCCCAGCGGTTCCGGCTGTGTCGCGGTGGGTGCGGGCGCGGTGCTGGCGTCGACCGACGGTGGGTCGACCTGGGGGCTGCGCAGCGATCCGGCTCCGAGCGCAGACCTGTTGTCGGTGGCGTGCGCGACGAGCTCGGTGTGCGTCGCGGTCGGAGCGAAAGCCGGGACGGTCGGGTTCTCGGGTGTGCTGCTGCGGTCTGCCGACGCCGGTGCGAGCTGGTCGGCGGTGTCAATGCCGGGGTACGCCGACCAGGCGTTGGGCGGCGTTGCCTGTCCGACCTCGACGACCTGCATCGCGGTGGGCAACGACATCGTGGTGAGCACGGACGCCGGCAAGACCTGGGCGTACCGGCCGGTGTCGGGTGGGATGCAGAGCCTGCGGTCGATCGCGTGTGCGACGCCGACGCACTGTGTCGCCGTCGGTCCCAACGCGCTGGCTGGCGAGGTGCCGGGTGTGGCCGCGTTCGCGGTGGAGACGACCGACGGCGGCAACACGTGGGCCGCGGTCACGATGCCGAAGGGGTCGGGAAGCCTCGACGCGCTGTCGTGTTCGAGCGCGACGTCGTGTGACGCTGTCGGCGGAGGCAGTGCCGGCGGCTTGGCACCGGTTGGGCTCGTCTCCTCCGACGGGGGTCACAGCTGGCAGCCGGCGCCGTCGGCGCTGGGCTCGGTCGCCGCGCTCGTGTGCTCGAACCGGGCGAAGCGCTGCGTCGCCGCTGGTCGGCAGGCAACCGGCCTCGGTGCCGGATGGGCTCCGGCCGGCGGGTCGGGGCCGTGGGCTGGCGAAGCTGTGGGCGGGTCGCCTCCGCAGACCTCGGGCGCGAGCTCTTCGGGGTCGAGCCCGCCGACACCGAGTTCGTCTGGTGTGGGCTCGGCCGGTTCCGGCTCGTCAGCCGGGTCGTCGTCTGCATGCTCCACGACAGGGTCGGGGGGATCGCCGACGGGTGCGGGGTCCTCGCCGGCAGGTTCGCCGGCTGGGTCGTCTGGTGGCTCGGGTTCGTCGAGGGGAGCGTCTTCTGGCGGGCAGCCCGGTTCGGGCTCGGTTGGGTCGGGGTCGTCGGCTTCTTCGTCGGCCGGGTCGTTGGGGAGCGCGCGGTGAGCCGGTCGAGCGGTGGCGGCGGGCGCAGCAGGCTGAAGGTGGCGGTGCGGAACGGGTTTTGGCGTGGCGGAAGAGAGCCGTACCCGGCCGTGTCGGCGGGGGCGGGCGGTGCCCGTCATCGCTTGTGGCATTCGGTCCTCGGCATGGCCGTGGTGATGGCGCTCGTCGGGGCGCTCCTCGTGCCTCTCGTGTCGACGCCCGGCCGAGGGCTGGGCCACGCCCAGCTGACCGCGACGACGGGCCCGCCGTCCGGTGAGCTGTTCACCCCGTCGGAGTGGTGGGGTGGGGGCAACCTGGCGGAGCACTGCGCCATGTGCATCAGCGGGACCGTCGCGGCGGTGATGACACCGCCGACGACCAACCCGGCGAAGATGGTGAACACCGCGACCGGCGACCTGTCCGACAGCTACACGCTGTTCGCCGTGCCCGACCAGGGCGGCGAGCTGAATTTGACGCTCACCTACGACGCGCAGGGTCCCACCGCAGGGAGCGCGACCAACCCGCTGTTCGGCCTGCACTGGACGGACAACTGGAACAGCCAGATCGTATCGCCCTTCGACGCGAACTACAGCGGCTACGACGTGATCGAGTCGAACGGCTCCGTCGACGCGTTCGCCGACGAAAGCGCGACGTACGGCACGTCGAACGACTGTCCGACCGGCATGGTCCCGAAGAACCCCTCGAACGCCGCCAGCTTCTGCGCGGATCCCCGCGTCGACGCCACGTTGGCCACGCCGAACAACTCCGCTTTTGTGGTCACCTCGGGCACGTCGACGCAGACATGCTCGTATCTGGGAACGCTGCAGGCCGAAGGCAGCGTGGCGGACCCGTCTGCCGAGCAGATCACGACGAACATCGCCGGGCCGGGACCCGACGGCTGCCGAGGCGGCTACTGCGAGGCGATGACCGACGCGGCGGGCCGCTCCATCACCATCCAGTACGACTGCTCGACGCAGAGCGGCGGTACCTGTGCGGGTACCCAGGGTGGCGAGGCGACAGCGGTCTATGGGCCTGGCGGCGAGCAGTACACGTTCCCGACGCCCGCCACGTCGACGTCGCCGACCCTGACGGAGATCCAAGGTCCCGCGACGTCGGCGGACGCCGGGCCGGCATGGAAATTCGGGTATTCGTCGTCTGTGAGCGGCCAGCTCCAGTCGATCACCGACCCCGACGGCAACCAGACCACGTACGCGTTCAATGCGAACGGCACGGTCAATACAGCGAACCAGGTCGAATACACCTACAGCGACACGTGCGCGTCGGGGGACGAGCCGGCGTGCCTGGGGTCGAACGACAGTCGCACCACGACCGTCGGCGAACCCGACGGGCAGGTCGACACCTACAGCTACTACGAAGGCGTCCTGCAGCAGCAGACGACCGGGACGACCACGACGACCAGCCCCTTCTACCAGAAGACCACCTATGGCTACACGAACCCGACCGTCCCTGGTGGGAACACGACCGAGACGATCACCTCGCCGACCAACGTGACGACGGTGGTGACCGACGAGGTCGGCAACGTTCTCGACAAGTCTGTCCAGGCGGCGTCGGCGGTCACGCTCTCGTACACCGGGTCGTTGCAGACCTACACCGTTCCCGCAGGGGTCACGAGCATCCAGGTCGACGCGTCGGGCGCTCAAGGCGGCACCGGGTACACCGGCGGACCTGGAGGTAAGGGTGGCGAGGTGTCGGCGACCATCCCGGTCACACCCAATGAAGTCCTCGACGCCGTTGTCGGCGGCGGCGGTGCGAGCGTAGCGTCGTCGACCGGCAGCTACGGTGGCGGTGGCGGCGGCGGCAGCTACCTGTACAGCGGGTCGACCCTTACACAGGCCGACGTCCTCGTCGCTGCGGGGGGCGGTGGCGGCGGCGGGTCGAACAGTCCGAGCTCTCCGGGTGGGGCTGGCGGCGATCCCGGTACCGCCGGCACGGCCGGCACCAGCGGAGACGGTTCGGGCGGCGCCGGCGCGACGCAGACCTCTGGGGGAGCGGCTGGCAGCGCGAGCTGTGCCGGGACCGCTAGATCG
>JAKAYQ010000125.1 GCA_021826725.1 Actinomycetes bacterium | reverse complement strand
CGACGGCACCGAGACGAGGTCGGGCGCGCCCAGGCGACAGCAGGCTGGTTCACGGTCGAGCGAGCTCGACCCTGGTTCACGGTCGAGCGAAGCCGACCCTGGTTCACGGTCGAGCGAGCTCGACCCATCGTCGTGCGCGGCCGGTCAATCTCCGAGCCATGCGCAGCAACCGGGGAACAGGGCCGCACCAACGTGCGGGCAGGCTGAACCACCGTGGGACGTGGCTGAACCACCACTCGGCCAGGCCGGGACGCCTTCAGGCCAGACCGAACCACCCCTGCATCTGCAGCGCGAACATGACGTCCCCGGTCAGCTTGAGCTTGCCGCCCATGAATGCCTGCGTTGCATTGAGGCGACCGCTCACCAACCGGAGGAAGTCCGGGAGCGCGAGGTCGAGGGTCAACCGGGTGTTCGTTGCTGTCCCTGCCTGGACCTTGCAGGCACCGTCGGCGATGTCGACCACCCATGCATGCGGCGTGCCGTCGAAGCTCACGGACCACTGGATCGTCGCTCGGGCATCGGCTCCGGCGCGGGCCGGCTCGAACCGGTCCGGGAAGACCGAGAACACCCGCTCCAGCACCTGGTCCGCACCCACGTCGCGCACGACTGCCGATACCTGCTCGTCGTTGACCCCGTCGAGCAGTGCACCCAGCTCTTCCGCTGTCTGCACCTGCTCCAGGAGCGCGCTCATATCGGGAACCTGCGTCATGACTTCCCCCTCGTCTGCGGGCGACCGATCACGGGAGCCCGTCCTGTTTGCCGGGCCGCAGGCACAGATCCCCCCTGGCCGCGTCGCCCCGTAGCCTACTCGCCCGCGATGTGCCCGGGCAATGAATGGCCGCGATCGCCGGATGGCTCGGAGGCCACGAGCCACTCCGGCGGTCGCGGCACGTTTCGCATAGTGGCACACCCTATGTCGATCGTGCAACTCTACGCCGAGACTTCTGGTTGACTTTTGGTCAACGGCACGGTACAACGATGTCGTGCCGGTCCGGGGCTGCCCGCCGACGGCCGGGCCACGTGGTCCGGCGACGGGAGCACCCTGCTCGGTCCGGCAGGAAGGGGGAGAGACGTGCACAGCGAGGACGTGATCGGATTGCCGCGCTCCGAGGAACGCGCGAGCGAGGACACATACAGGTCCCGATGGACCTGGGAGTCCGTCGGATGGGGCACGCACTGCGTCGACTGCTACCCGGGCAATTGCCCCTACCGGGTCTACTCCAGCGGCGACCGCGTCGTGCGAGAGGAGCCATCAGGCACGTTCGACACAGTCGAGGAAGGCGTTCCCGACGCAAACCCGATGGGATGCAACAAGGGTGCCTGCTGGAGCCAGCAGCTCTACGACGGCGACCGGCTCCTGCACCCGATGCGTCGCGTCGGCGAACGGGGCAGCGGCGAGTGGGAACGCATCTCGTGGGACGAGGCGCTCACGCAGATCGCCGACTCGATGCTCGACGCCATCGCCGAGGGCGGGCCACAGTCGATCGTCCGCGAGGGGACGCCCGAGGTGGCGGCCGTGTTCCCGACGGACCGCTTCTTCAACGTGTTCGGCGGTCGGACCCTCGACCTGCACCCGTCGTTCAACGACTTCTCCATCGGGCTGCACGAGACCTTCGGGAAGTGGAACCCGGCATCGTCCGCCGACGACTGGTTCCACTCGGAGCTGATCCTGATCTGGCACATGAACCCCGCGTTCACCAGGATCCCCTTCTACCACTACATGCTGGAGGCCCGGTACCACGGTGCCGAGATCGTGTCGATCTCGCCGGACCTGAACGCGTCGCACATGCACGCCGACTACCACGTGCCGATCTCCTCGGGCGACGACGCAGCGCTTGGCCTGGCCATGGTCCAGGTGATCCTCGAGGAAGGGATCGCCGACACCACCTTCATCCGCGAGCAGACCGACCTGCCGTGCCTGGTGCGCACCGACACTCGGCGCTACCTCCGAGCCAGCGACGTGCGCGGCGGCGGTCTGGCGCGTGACGACCAGCTCTTCCACTGGGACCCCGAGCAGGGCCTCGTCGAGGCAGACCGGGGGAACCTCCTGCTGCACGGCCGTGAGGTCGCGCTCTCGGGCTCCTACGAGGTGACCCTGGCCAACGGCCAGACCGTGACGGTCGAGCCGGTCCTGGCCATGCTCGAGCGCCAGCTGCAGGAGCACTACACGCCCGAGCTCAGCCAGGCGATCACCGGGGTGCACCCCGACATGGTTCGCATGATCGCCCGAAAGGCCGCTACCAGCCGGACCAACATCATGCTGGGCTGGAACTCCTGCAAGTACTACCACGGTGACCTCATCGAGCGGGCCATGTGCCTCCTGCTCGCGGTCACCGGGAACTGGGGCAAGCAGGGAACCGGCATCCGCTCGTGGATGATCGGCATGGCCGACGGGATGTTCACCCTGATGGTCAAGACCCTCCCCGGGGTCGAGGGCGCCGAGCAGCTCTTGGCCGCGCAGGAGGCCGGCACCGCCATGATGCGGGCCGCCGACCCGAGCATCACCACCGAGGAGATCGCCGTACGTGAGCTGTCTCGGACGCTGGCCCGCGTGCAGCTCGGCGAGGAGGGGACCATGGGGATGCGGGGCTCCCCCCCGGCGTTCTGGTGGTACTGGCAGGGCAACTACCGGGAGCGTTGGAACAACCCGGAGTGGGGCGACACCAGCCTCCCGCGCACCTTCGACGAGTACTTCGAGGAGGCGATCGCCAACGGCTGGTGGACCGGGCTCGACGAGCCCCGCCCCGAGGACCCGCCCCACGTCCTCATCGAGTGCGGTGGCAACATGCTGCGCCGGACCCGTGGCGGCGCCACACAGCTCGGTCCGAACCTGTGGGACCGGCTCGACCTGATCGTGTCGATCGACTTCCGGCTGAACTTCACCGGTCTCAACTCCGACATCGTCCTGCCGGCTGCGCAGCACTATGAGAAGGTGAACTTCCACATCCCGACGTCGCACACCATGCGGCTCACCCTGTCGGACCGCAATGTCACGCCGGCCGGGGAGGCGAAGCCCGAGTGGGACATCTACCGGCTCCTCCTCGAGACGTTCGCTCGCCGGGCTGCCGAGCGGGGAGTGACGGAGTACGGCAACGGGACCGGCGCAACCTTCACCCCCGCCGACATGGCCGACCGGTACACCCTGAACGGCTACCTCACCGGCGAGGACCAGGTCGCCGACGAGATCATCCGTGACTCGGTGTACGTGGGCACCCTGCCCGAGGGCACCGACCTGGCCCGCATGCGCGAGGTCGGCTTTGAGCGCTTCATCGGCTGGGGAACCAGCCCGTACGCGCTGGCCCAGGCTTCGCCCATCGAGATGGAGAAGACCCACTCGCCGTTCCGGAACCACGTGGAGCTCGGAGACCCGTTCCCGACCTATTCCCGCCGGGCGCAGTTCTTCATCGACCACCCGTGGTGGACCGAGGCCGGCGAGGACCTGCCCGTGCACAAGCCCAACCCCCGCTCGGGCGGCAACCAGCCGCTGCGGATGACCTCCGGGCACAACCGCTGGAGCATCCACTCGATGAACCAGGCCAACCCGGTCATCTTGCAGACCCACCGAGGTGAGCCGCTCGTCGAGATCTCGGTGGAGGACGCCAGGGCCCGTGGGGTGGCCGACGACGACCTCATCCGCGTGTGGAACGACATCACGTCGTTCCGGGCCCGGGCCAAGGTCTCCCCGGGTGTGCGGCCCGGCCAGATCGTGTCGTACAACGGCTGGGACGGCCACCAGTACGCCGACTGGAAGGGCGCCAACGAGATCGAAGCCGGCATGGTGAAGTGGATCGCCTTCGCCGGTGGATATGGCCACATCAACTACTCGATGTCGGAGTGGCAGCCGATCCCTGTCGACCGGGGCGTGCCATGCGACTTCGAGCTCGACCCGACCCCAACCAATGACGGGAGGTGACGCAGTGGAAACCCTGACCATCAGTGAGCTCGATGCAACCAGCACGGATCCCGGCGCCCCAGCGTGGGACAGTGTTCCCTCGGTGACGGTGCCGCTGGTCCCGGTGCCGATCGACGCCCAACCCAATGCCTACATCCGCGTCGCGTGGAAGGACCGTGGCTACGGCAGCACACCGGCGGCCAGCATGGCCCTCGCCCGCAGTGGGGAGAACCTTCTGGTCCGGCTCTCCTGGGAAGCGTCCGGACCGCCGATGGGCGAATTCCCCGACGCATGCGCGGTCTTCTTCCCGCAGGGGCCGGGCCCCGAGGACCCGGGGACCATGGGCAGCCACGCCGAGCCGGTCACCGTGTGGCACTGGCGTGACCGCAGTGACGTGCAGCAGGCACTCCCGGCCGCCCGCCACCTGGTGGCCAGCGGACCCGGGGTGTTCCACCCGGCCACCGACGCTCGCGACCTCGCTGCCAACGCAGCATTCGATGGGACCCGGTGGTCGGTGGTGGTGTCCGGTCCCGCAACGGCGCTCGCGCCTGGGGGACGCGTCGCCGTCGCGGTTTGGGACGGCACCAACGACGAGCGTGCAGGTATCGGCGCGGTGAGCGCCACATGGACGGCGGTGACGGCATGAACCACCGGACACGGGGTCGCGCCATGACGGAGAAGGGGTACCAGCGGTGACCGATCGGACGACAGCAGTGACGAACCAAAGCGACGAGCCCGGCCAGCTGGCCATGGTCTTCGACCTCAACAAGTGCATGGGCTGCCAGACGTGCTCGGTGGCGTGCAAGGTCCTGTGGACCCAGGAGGAGGGCGAGGACCACCAGTGGTGGATGAGCGTCAACACCCAGCCCGGCTTGGGGACACCCAAGGGGTGGGAGGAGATGGGCGGCGGCTGGGTCGACGGCGAGCCGGCTCCCGGCCACCAGCCCACCCGCGCCGACTTCGGCGGAGGCTGGAAGTTCAACCACCAGGAGGTCATGTTCGGCGGTCGTGGCCGCGACACGCACCTCCACCCCGTGGACACCGGTGACGGGACCACCCGGTGGGGGATGAACTGGGACGAGGACCAGGGCGGCGGGACCTACCCCAACGCCTACTACTTCTACCTGCCCAGGCTCTGCAACCACTGCACCCACCCGGTGTGCGTGTCGGCATGCCCGTCCGGCGCCATGTACAAGCGCCACGAAGACGGCATCGTGCTGCGTGACGAAACGGTCTGCCAAGGTGCGCGGTTCTGCATGGAGGCCTGTCCCTACAAGAAGATCTCCTTCAACTACGTTCGAGCCGTCGCCCAGCACTGCATCATGTGCTTTCCCCGCCTCGAAGCCGGAGTTGCCCCCGCCTGCGCTCGGCAGTGCCCGGGACGACTGGTGTTCGTCGGTGACGCCGGCGACCCGGCCGGTCCGGTGCACCGGCTGGTGCACGAGTGGAAGGTGGCTCTACCTCTCCACGAGGAGTTCGGCACCGGGCCGAACATCTTCTACGTGCCGCCGCTGTCGCCATACCGCCTCCACGACGACTTCTCGATCGACGAGGACACGCCCCGGATCCCGCCGGAGTACCTCGAGTCGCTGTTCGGGCCCAGGGTCCACGCTGCGCTCGACACGCTGCGCGAGGAGATGGAGCGAGTGCGCGCCGGGGGCACCTCGGAGATGCTCGACACGCTGATCGTCTACCGCTGGCAGGATCTGTTCGGCCAGTACACCACCGATCCGTCGACACTCGATCGGACTCCTGAGCGCGTGGCCGTCGAGTTCGGCCGGACCGCGACGGGGCGAAGCCGGGTCGAGACGGCATCGCCGCTTCCCGGTGGTGGACCCACCACCGGTCCGGGTCACGGCCGGGAGCCCCGCCCCCGGCCTCCAGAAGGGGAGTGAGGCCATGTTCACCTATTCACTGCAGGGCCTGGAGCTGACCGCTGACGTCTCCGGCCCGCTCGAGGTCGAGGAGAACGAGACCACCGCACGGAGTGCGGTGTACCAGGTGCTCGGAGCGTTCTTCGCGGCCAGCCCGGCCGACGCGGCCGACGGCGAGCGGTGGTCCAAGGAGCTCGCCGAAGCGGCCACGTTGCTGCCGTTCGCGTTCGAGGTCGGCAGTGTCGCCGTGCCCAACGGTACGTCGTCGGACGACCACGCCGCCGAGCACGATCGGCTACTGGGCGGATCCGCGCTGCTGGGTGGGGCCGCGCGCGACGACCGCGACGCCGAGATCGCCTCGGTGCGGCGCGAGTACGAGTACTTCGGGCTCGCGTCGAGCGACGAGGCGCCTCGGCCGGCCGACCATCTGGCCACCGAGCTCGACTTCCTGCAGTACCTGTGCTTCCGCGAGGCAGCCACACCCTCACCGCGCCTGGTCGCCTCGTTCCGCCGCGCCCAGCGCGACTTCTTGGTCAACCATGTCCTTGACTGGGTACCAGGGTTCGTTGCTGCCACGCTCGCTGCTGGCGCCGGGCAGCCCCTGGCCTGGGCGCTCGAGCGCCTGGACGCCTTTTTGGCCGCGGACCACGACTACGTGGTGGCTCGGCTCGGTGCCTGAGCTCGACGCGCACGGCGGCGAGCCGGATGCTCCCGCCACCATGGAAGCACGCACGATCCCTGCGAGCGAGGGTGGCACCGCCACCAGCGCTCGCAGGGACGCCCCGGCGACCGCGGGCCCAGATGCCCGAGCCACCGCCGACGGCTACCGCAGCCGGTGGACGTGGGACCGGGTCACCTGGGGCACCCACTGCCTCAACTGCCTGGCCGGGTGCCCCTATCGGGTCTTCACCCGGGATGGCTCGGTGGCCTTCGAGGAGCAGGGCGGCACCATCGACCCGGTGGGAAGTGGTGTTCCCGACCTGAACCCGCTCGGCTGCCAGAAGGGTGGGTCCTGGAGCGCCCAGCTCACCAGCGAGGAGCGGGTGCTCCACCCGCTGCGCCGGGTCGGGGAGCGCGGCAGCGGGAAGTGGGAGGAGATCTCGTGGGAGGAGGCGCTCGCGGCGATCGCCGAGTCGGTGGTCACCGCCATCGACGAGGACGGTCCCGAGTCCGTCGTCTTCGAGGAGAGCGTCGAGGGCGGCCTGCTGGCCCAAGCGCCGTTCCTCCGGCTGGCGTCACTGCTCGGCGCCGTGACACTTGACGCCAACGGGCTGGTGAACGACCTCCCGACCGGCCAGCACCTGACATTCGGGAAGTTCTCCTGTGCCAGCACCGTGGACGACACCTTCCTCGCCGATGTGCTCCTGCTGTGGCACTCGAACCCGGCGTACACGTCGATCCCCTACCACCACTTCATCTCCGAGGCCCGCTACCGCGGCGCTCGGGTGGTGGCCATCGCACCCGACTACAACGCGTCGGCGGTGGGATCGGACCTGTACGTCCCCGTGCGACCCGGGACCGACGCCGCTCTGGCGCTGTCGATGTGCCGGGTGCTGCTCGACGAGGACCTGTGGGACCAGCCCTTCGTCACGACGCAGACCGACATGGCCTTCCTCGTCCGCAGCGACACCGGACGGTACCTGCGCCAGCGCGACCTGGAACGCGGGGGCGGCGAGGAGACGTTCTACCTGTGGGACCGGCAGACCGGTCTCGTCCAGGCACCCCGGGCCAGCCTTGACCTGGGCACCATCGATCCTCTCCTGTCAGGCACCTTCACCGTCGAGCTCGCAGACGGGTCGTCGGCCGAGGTGGCTCCGCTCATGGACCGCCTCCGGCTCCACCTGGAGGGGTACGCTCCCGAGGACGCAGCAGCCGTCTGCGGGGTATCAGCCTCGACGATCCGCACCCTGGCGCGCATGGTCGCCGGCGGCAAGTCGAAGATCCTTGAGGGATTCAACGGGCCGAAGTACTACCACGGCGACCTGATGGAACGGTCCATGTGCCTGCTGCTGGCACTGACCGGCAACTGGGGAAAGCCGGGCACGGGCATCCAGGGACTGGCCCTGGCCGGTCTCGACGGGTACCTCCTGTCCTCCATGAAGACCCACACGGGTGTGGAGGAGACCGCCCGGGTCCTCGACGGCGTCGACCAGGCGATGGCCACGCTCCGCCAGCGTGACCCTGACGCCACCGACGAGATGCTGGGCAACCAGCTCCTCACGCTGGCCACGAGCTCGGGCACCTCGTCGCCCCCGGTGTTCTTCAACTACCACCACGCCGGGTACGCCGAGACCTGGAACCGGGCGGAGTGGTCCGATCCGGCGATGACGAAGTCCTTCGGGGCCTACCTGCAGGACGCCGTCCGGCGTGGGTGGTGGGGCGGGGTGGCCCGGCCCGGTGCCTCGACACCGCCCCGAGTGCTGTTCTCGGTCGGGACCAACCCGCTGCGCCGATCGCGCGGCGGACGCGCCAAGCTGGTCGACACACTGTGGCCCAAGCTCGACACCGTGGTCGTCGTCGACTTCCGCATGTCCGCCACGGCGCTGCATGCCGACATCGTGCTGCCGGCCGCCATGCAGTACGAGCGAGTCAACCTCCAGTACCCGATCACCCACATGCTGCGCCTGTGCTTCTCGGACGCGGCCACCCCCCCGCGCGGGGAGTCGCGAACCGAGTGGCAGATCTTTTCGGCGCTGGCCAGGGCCATCTCCGAACGGGCCGCGGCCCGGGGCCTCGACGAGTACGTCGACGCCCGCCGGCAGACCCGGCACATCGACCGGCTCGGGGACGACTTCGTCCTGGGCGGGGAGCTGGCAGACGAGGAGAGCGTGCTCGACGAGTGGGTGCGCGACTCGGCCGACGCAGGCACCCTGCCGGCAGGAAGTTCCATCGACCGCCTCCGCAGCGAGGGCAGCATCCGCTTCACCGGCCTGGGAGCGTTCTCCCCCGGGCTCTCTGTGGCAGCCGACGTCCGGCCCGACGAGGTGATGACCGCGTTCCGCTGGCACGTCGAGAAGAACCTGCCCTTCCCGACTCTCACGCGTCGAGCTCAGTTCTACATCGAGCACCCGTGGTTCCTCGATGCGGGGGAGGGGCTCCCCGTGCACAAGGAGCCGCCGAACATGGGGGGAGACTGGCCCCTGGTGCTCACCAGCGGGCACTCGCGCTGGACGATCCACTCGATCGGGATGGGTAATCGCCAGCTGCTGGGCACGCACCGGGGACAGCCCCTGGTGGTCATGAGCGAACCCGACGCGGCAGCCCGAGCCGTCGTCGACGGAGACCAGGTCCGGGTGACCAACGACCACGGCCGGTTCGAGGCCATGGTCCGGGTGACCCCACGGGTCCGCCCCGGCCAGATCATCGTCTACAACGGGTTCGAACCCCACATGTTCCCGCGCTGGGAAGGCGCCAACGAGGTGGAGCCCGGCATGGTGAAGTGGCTCCACCTGGTGGGCAAGTACGGGCACCTGCGCTACTTGCCGTTCGGGTGGCAGCCCGTTCCGGCCGACCGTGCCGTGTTCGTCGAGGTCACCGCAGTCACCGGC
>JAKAYQ010000124.1 GCA_021826725.1 Actinomycetes bacterium | reverse complement strand
CGACCGCCCCCCGACATGGCGCCTTGGCGCGGACGCCGGTGCCACCAAAGGTCGCCGACGGCGGGGACCCGTTCGCCCGAAACCAAGTGGCGCCTCACGCGAGGGCCGGCGGCCACCTGGCCGGCGGATCTCCGCCGTCAGAAGACCGGCCGGGCAGAGACAGAGACGGAGAGGACGGCGGTGGTGGTGGCGGCGATCGCACTCCAGGCGGTCGCAGGCCTCCTGGTCCGAGAGCCCCTCATGGGACTGGAGAGGCATCACCGTGGCGAGCACAACCGCCGGGATCATCGGGCGCCCCCGCTTCGACCTCCAGTAGCGATCGGCGAAGTAGCCGTCGCCGAACATCGCCCCGCCGTTCTCGCCCAAGAGCAGGTAGATCCTCCGAAGCCGATCGCCGAGCAGGCTCTGGGGATCGTCGAAGCGGGGCTGGACCTTGGAACGACCGAGCGCCATGGCCAAATCTCGCCCACCTCTCCGCAGATCGCGGATCGAGGGGCGACTGCTTCAGTGGTCACCTGGCCCGGCCGCCGGCAGGCGTTCGACACCAGCCAACTCGTGTACCTGCCTGCCGACGGCATGCGAGCACGGGACCTCGGACCCGCCGTCAAGATCGGACGTGAGCTCATCCGATCGGCAGGGCACGCGCCCCACGTCTGGCTCCTCGACGAAGTCACCGCGATCTTCGGGTGGGCGGAGCAGCTCACGCATCTCCGGGACACCACGCTCCTTGGAACCGAAACGACCGTGTGCACGGGGTCGTCGTGGGACCGTGATGCCGAAGTCGAGCGCGCCCTGTTCGCCGGCCGCGCAGGAGCCCGGACGTCGTCCCGGTCCCGACCGCTCCACCCGATGTCGCTCCGCGACGTTCTGGCCGTTACCGGGCGAGCCGTGCCGGCGCCTTCGCCTGCCATCTTGTGGGGGCTCCAAGAGCCACCTGCCCAGCGGGTTGTCGAGGGACCAGGGATCTTCTCCGATGACCTCGACTGTGCCTGGCAGGCCTATCTCACCTCAGGTGGGTTCCCTCGGACCGTGACCGAGCTCCACCGCCAGCGCCAGGTTTCCCACGCCTTTCTCCACGATCTCGGAGCGTGGTTGCATCGCGACGTCGACCCCGACGCGAGCGACGACTCCGTGCCGAGGTTGCTCGGTGCGCTCGAACGACGCGGCCCGTCCCCCCTGAACCGCACCGAGCTCGCCCAGGACCTCGGGTATCCCACTTGCCAGGTACTCGACCGGCATCTCATGCGCCTGGCCGGCGACACGATCGGCAACGTGCGCACGGGCAAGGGCAACGAGATCGACCTCGGGCCTGTGGGTGCCATCACCATCGGGACCGGACACGACCGTTCCCCTCGAGTCCACGTGGGTCGCTGCGGGCCGGCGCTCCGAGGCCAAGACGATCAAAGGAACGTTCGCTTGCGGCGTTCTGGCAACACAGAACACCGTGGACCTGGCGCACCAGTCGTGGGCTGTGCCGGCACCGGTACAAGCCTTGCTGCTCGAATAGGCGGTCGTTGCCCTGCCCGCCGCTCGGCGCGAGCGTGGTGGAGACCAGCGATCGGTCACGCGTCGGCCCATCCGGCCACGGTGACCGCGAGGAGGGAGCAGCGTGCCGTTCGTCCAGACTGCTAGGGGCCAGGTCGACACCGCCGACCTCGGCCGCACGTACATGCACGAGCACATCTTCGTGCTGACCCCCGACGTGCAGCAGAATTACCCCGACGAGTGGGGCGACGAGGACGATCGGGTGGCCGATGCCGTGGCCAAGCTCTCCGCGCTCGCTGCCGGCGGCACGCGCACCATCGTCGATCCCACGGTGATCGGCCTCGGCCGCTACATCCCCAGGGTGCAGCGGATCGCCGAGGAGGTCCCGCAGCTCAACATCGTCGTGGCGACCGGCTGCTACACGTACGACAGCGTGCCGTTCTACTTCCACTACCGGGGGCCGGCACTGAGCGACGCCCTCGGGGCCGACGTCCCCGACCCGATGGTCGACATGTTCGTGAGCGACATCGAGACGGGAATCGCCGGGACCGGGGTGCGGGCCGGGATGCTCAAGTGCGCCGTCGACCACCAGGGCCTCACCCCCGGGGTGGAGCGGGTCATGCGAGCCGTTGCCGCCGCGCACCGGGCCACCGGCACACCGATCACCGTCCACACCCACCCCGGAAGCCGGACGGGCCTGGAGGTGCAGCGGATCCTGTGCGGGGAGGAGGGCGTGGCCCCCGGGCGCATCGTCCTCGGTCACAGCGGGGACACCGCCGACGCCGACCACCTCACCGAGCTGGCCGAGGCGGGCTTCGTGCTCGGCATGGACCGGTTCGGCATCAACCTGGGCACCAGCTTCGAGGCCCGCTGCGACATCGTCGTCGAGCTGTGCCGCCGAGGTCTCGCCGAACGCATGGTGCTATCGCACGACGCCGCGTGCTACATCGACTGGATCGACCCGAACGTGCTGCCGTTCATGCCCCAGTGGCACTACCTGCACATCGAGCAGGACGTGCTGCCGTACCTGCGCGACCATGGGGTCACCGAGGAGCAGGTCACCAGCATGCTCGTCGACACGCCCCGGCGGTTCTTCGAGGGTCGCACCTGACGTCAGGGACCATGGGGCCGGAGCGGCCGACCAGGCACTCGCGACTGAGATCGCCGACCGGGGTGGCCGGCGGGCCACCGACCGACCAAAGGTGGCCCGGAGGCGGCGACACGCCGGCCCACGAGTGCGGTGCGGGGCGCGCGGCGACGTTGGACCGCAAGCCGGCAGTGCTCAGCTCTGCGACCCGGCCATGTCCCGGCGGCGACGCTGCCATGGAGCGACGAACACAGTCACCGCCAGAGCCACATAGCCAACCCATACAAGCACTTCGAGCGGCGTCGGCCGGTCCACGTACCCGAAGAAGGTGTGGACGACGTCGCCGAAGGCGCTCCCCTCCGACAGGACCGAGCTCGTGCTCCACATGGGGTGCAGCATGAAGGGCAGCCAACCCAGCTGCTGCATGTTCTCGACTGCGTCGACCAGGAGGCCGGCGGCGAAGACCATCAGGAGCGACCCGACCACCTTGAAGAAGAGCCCGATGTTGACGTTGCGACCCAGCCGGTAGATGACAAACGCCATAGCCAGGGCGAGCACAAGGCCGATGCCACCGCCGAGCAGAGCGCCCGCCGCGCTGGTCGAGAACACCACCGCCAAGGTGAACACCACGGTCTCGAGCCCCTCGCGCCCCACAGCCTGGAACGCGAGGAGGAACAGCCCCCGGCGTGCCCCGCCTGACAGCGCTGCGTCGGTCCGTTCGCGCAGTTCCCTGGAGATCGTCCGCGAGTGCCGGCGCATCCAGAAGGTCATGTAGGTGAGGACGCCCGCGGCGACCAGATAGGTGACCGTCTCGAAGATGGTCTGGACGTCGGTCCCGCTGTACGTCCGGATCGTCTCGTAGATCACGACACCGCCAGCTCCCGCCAAGGCGAGCGCGCAGCCGACGCCGAGCAGCACGTCCCGGAAGTACCGCCGCTGGCCGATCCGGTCAAGGTAGGCGAGGAGGATCGCCACGATCATGCTGGCTTCGATCCCTTCCCGGAGGAAGATAACCAGGGTGGCGACCACGCTGACCTCCTTGCACGCCGACGCGGCCGGGATTGGCGGCGGCGGCCCTCACCCAAGTGCGGCATGGCAGCCCGGTTGAGGTAAACCAGCACTATTTTATAAGGGCATCCTAAACTTGAGTCAAGGGCACCTGCCCCTCCCGCCAACCCTCACCGTTCTGTCCGCAGGTCTTCTGAACAACCGGTCGACCGACCCGAGAACCCCGTGAGCTGGCCGACCCGTGCCGCCGTTGGTCAGCGCCACCGCCATCCAGCGACGCACGGGACCCGTGACACCCCCGACCCGTGCGGCCGTTGACCAGCGACATCGCCAACCAGCGACGCCAAGAACCCACGAGCAGACCGTGCAGGAGACCAGTGGTCCAGGCCAGGTCCGGCCCGTCTGCGCCAGCACGGCTCCGTTGCTCCCGCGAGGTCGCAGCACCCACCCGACGGACCGACGGACCGACGGACCGACTGACCGACGGACCGACGGACCAACGGACCAACGGACCAACGGACCAACGGACCAACGACGAGGCTCACGTCGCCGACACCGACCAAGTCCACCTCGGTGGAGACCTGCGGTGCCGAACCAGGCTCAGCCGGGCACGACATCGCAGGTCCCACCTCATCCCCCCGCTATCCCCCCGCTCCCCCCGTGTCGCTGGCGCTGCCTGAACCCCCCCCACTGGCGCCAGCGACCGGGCCGACCATGGCGCCCATCGAACCGGAAGACCCCGACGCCCCACCCGGCACGCCCACGGTGGTCCCGGTGGGATTGGTGGTCCCGGTGGTCCCGAAGCCGGTGACGGCCGCGGCGCCCGACCCGGACCCGTCCGAGGCGGAGCTACCACCCGGAACGCCACCCCCGGCGCCCCCGGCCCCCCGAAGCTGCTGGCTCGCGGCGTACTCCTGGCTGTTCGTCGCCGTGCCCACAGGACGCGGCTGCTGGCTGTTCGTCGCCGTGCCCACAGGACGCGGCTGCGACATCCCTGCCGAGGCCGAGGATCTAGTCGAACCGGCCTCCCCCGTCCCGGTCGGCGAACCCCCGGCAGCGTCGGCGGGCAAGCCAGGCCCGGCCGGCTCCCCACCGGCCGGGCCCGTTGCGGCCCCCACCCCCCCGGGCGATCCATTCCCATGACCCACACCTGCTGTCAAACCCGGCGCCTCGACTGCCGCGGGTCCCGTTCGCGCACCTGACCCGACAGCGCCTGTCTCCGCAGCGGACGCTTCACCGCCCGGCCCGGCCACCCCAACCGATCCCGCGGTGCCCGCCACGGCGGGCGCTGCACCCGCCGTGGCGCTGCCAGATCCGGCAGCCGTCACCGGCGACGCCCCCCCCGCTGGTGGAGCCTGGCGACCACTCGTCTCGGCGCTGGCAGCGGTGGGTGCCGACGAGAGTGTCCCCGCCAGAACGAGACCGAGAACAGGCACACCGACTAGTGCGCCGCCCAGGAGCGCCAGTGCCCGGCGCCGCGAGGCCCGCTCCAGCGACGCCGGTCCCAACGACCGTCCGGGTGCGGAGCGCCTCAGCGCGGGATTGACGGCGGGCACCGCGCTCGCCAGCCCGGCACCAACCGGCAGCGAGCCGTCCGGAACCGAACCGCCTGCCTGGTCTGCGCGCACGTGCGCCGGGCCCGGCCGCCAGGTGCCGGCGGGCTGCGCTTCGTCTGACCGGGGGGCTCCTGCACGGGTCCCGCCCGACGCCGGCCGGCGAGCACCGATGACCTCGCCCCCAGTGTCGTCGAGCAGTGTGGTCACGAGGCCCCCTGTGTAGTCACGTACTGTGTTCGCCAACCATATTCACTCCTCGTGGTTATGTCACTGGGTTAGCGCCCCAATATCATCACAACGCGCCAAATTCTCGCTCTGCGTGTTTGGTGAGCAGGGAGAATGCTCACCGTTGACCACCCTCTCGTGATCGTGCACACAGTAACGACCCCGCTCGGTGGTCACTGCCGGTGCTGCCTTCGGCTCGGCTGCCGCTCTCGCCAGTGGATTGGGGCTCGGAGGGTGGTGGAACCGTTACCACACAGCCGGGAAGCTGGCCGTGGCGATCACCAGCACGCCGGATCCCGGCGACGCAGATCCTGCCGTCATGACCCTGGCCGACGACCCGACGCTCGGGCGACGGCCCGGCCGACCGGCCGGGAACCTGTTCTGCCGACCCCCGGGGAACCTCCGAGCGGCAGGACCTCGCTGCCGCCGTGCCGCTGGCCTGGCCGACGTGGCTGTCTGCGCAGAGGCGGATCATGCGCCAGGAGGGCCGGCACATCGACCTCTACACCGCCCAGGCGCGCCAGCGGCTGCAGACCGGCGCGACCACCTCTGTCTGGCACGGTTCGCCCTGGAGCGGTCCTGGGCTCCTGTGGGGTCGGGGGTGATGCCCGGCAGCGAGGTCGATCTCCCGGCCCACCACCTGTTCGGCGACGAGAGTGGCACGGCGGTGGCCCGACGCGTGGACCGCCACGACGTCGTCCGCCTGCCGGGCATGCAGGGGCCGCACCTCCGTGAACGCGCAGCCGCCTGAGACCCCACGGTCGCACGGCTCGGGGTCCCGCCCGGCATCCGCTGCAGGTCGAGCCCCTGCCCGAGCCGCCGGTTGCCGGCGGCGGGCGCTTCATCGGGCTCAGCCCGCCGGCCCGGCACCACCGCGGCTGCGACCGAGCAGGCGCGACCAGGCAGCACGACGGGTGACGCCGGACCGACGACACCGATGCCGGCCGCGGGAGGACACCGTCGCAACCGGTGCGTATGGTGCGATGCAGTGATCCCGCGCCCCCGCCAACCCGACAACCTGCCCGCCCGCCGACCTCCCGACCGCTCCGACCCCCCCGGTCACCGAGCCGACGACAGCGATTCGGGCCCCGACCGCTCGCCCGTCGCAGCGCTCCGGGACCGCGCCCCTGGCCGCCCAGCGGTCGAGGTGCGCACCAGCACGCGTCGGCGGAAGTACGCAACGGCCTTCTGGCAGGGCAACCGGATCGTCGTCCTCCTGCCCGCCCGGATGGCGCGCAGCGAGCATCAGGCGATGGTCGACCAACTGGTCGGGCGCGTGCTCCGGCACCGGCCCCATGCTGCTGCCTCGGACGCCGAGCTGGCTGTCCGGGCCGCAACGCTCGGCGACCGCTACCTCGACGGCGTCCGTCCAGCCTCGGTCCGGTGGTCGCCTCACCAGCGGCGCCGCTGGGGGTCGTGCTCACTCGACACACGCGAGATCCGGATATCCGAGCTGCTGCGACCCGCACCGGCATGGGTCGTGGACGCTGTGCTCGTCCACGAGCTGGCCCACCTGATCGAGCGTGGCCACAGCCGGTCCTTTCGGGAGCTGGTGGCCCGGTTCGAGCGGACAGCCGAGGCAGACGTGTTCCTCGCCGGGTACGCCCTCGGTCTCGAACAGAACGAGGCGGGCACCCCGGTCCACGACACCGACGGACCTCCCCTGCCCGCCTGCACCGCAGCCGCCGACCCCATCACCGGTCGCACGCCACTTTCGTCGGTCAAGCCGCCGGTGCGCGGCGCGCCGGGCCAGCCGCCGCGCAGCGAGCGCAGCCCCCGCCGCGACAGCGCACCTGGCGACGGCGCGATGCCGCTGTTCTGACCCGGGTCCGCGCCAAGGACATGAACACGTCGGCTCCGAGATCCAGGGCTGCTGGCACCGATCAGTCCGTGCCGTCCCAGGACAGGGCGTTGCCCTGATCCTCGCCGGCCATGCAGAGGCTGGCGCTCTGGCACGACGCCGCGGTGAGACCGTTCGCGCTGGAGGCCGGTGTCGGCAGGGAGAGGGTGCTGGGGGTGCTCGAGCCGGTCACCTCGACGGTGGGCGAGGCGGTGACCGTCACGGCGGTGCTGGTGGCCCCGTGTGCCGGCTCACGGCGCCGCCGGCCAGTTCCACGGCCACGCGAACGGCGCAGGAGGGCCACCAGATCGACTCGATCCCGTTGAGGTCGACCTGCCCAGCCGCCGACCACAGGCCTCGGGTCAAGGAGATGGCGTTGCCGACGCTGTCCCGCTCCATGCACAAGCTGGTGAGCGCGCACGACACGGCCTCCGAGCCGGCGGTGCCGTCGATGTCGATCGGAGCGGACCGACCGCTCCCGTCCCACGACAGGACGTGCTCGTTGGTGTCGGCGCCCGTTGCCACCGACCCGCCCGACGACCCTTGGACCGTCGATCCCGTGGCCAGCAACGCCGGGACCATCGTGGCGGTCAGTTTCTCCACCAGAGCGATGAGCGCGGGGAACAGCGTCGCCGTCGATGACCGGAGGCCAAGGCGACGGGCGTGGTGCCGGCGCCCGAGCGAAGCGGGTGCCGTAGCGCCGGCCGGTGCCGCGGGTCGGTGCGCCGGTAGGCGCCTCTGCCGGACTTGCTTCGGTCGTCAGCTCCGGTGGTAGCGCGCCACGGTGAAGGCGATCACCAGGGGGACGTCGAGGGCGAAGACGCCGAGCGACGCGATGAGCACCCCGAGGGTGGCGCCGCGGGTGTGGTCGTAGATGAAGACGAAGACGAGCAGGCCGGCGATGGCCACGTAGGCGACGAGGGCCCACCGGGCCACCTGGAAGAACGTGTGCCAGGCGAAAGGGCGGATCCGACTGAGGAGCGCGACGGCACTGACGCTGAGCGCAGCGCCGACGGCACACAGGACGACGGCTGGGGTGAGCGGCGGGGGCGTGGGGAGGTGGGCGGCAAGGTACACGCCGCTGGCGAGCATCAGGCTCACCGATGCCACGGCCAGCTCCGCCACGGGGGGAAGCCGCCGGCTCAGCACGGCGTGTGCCGGTCGTGGCACGGCGTGCCCGTCGGCGTCCGACCCCGGGTGTGGATCTGCCGTCGCGTGTGGCTCTGCCATCGGGCGTGGCTGGGTGGCGTCGGCGCTCATGTGGTGGCGAGCCTGGTCATGATGACGAGGGTGGCGATCTGCATGGCGCCGGTGATGCCGGCGCTGTAGATGAACCGGCGCATCAACCGGCCGATGACTTCGCCGTCGGGGTCAGGCTGTCGCAGCTCGACGAGCACGGCGATGTTGGCCGGTTCGAGGACGCCCAAGGCGACCACGGCCATCACGGCGACGACGATGAGCGAGGCCACCACCCAGCCGTGATGGGAGTAGCTGGCATCGAGGTAGCCCACGTGGCGGGCGAGCTGCCAGCCCCCGGCAAGGGTGCAGACCACCAAGGTCGGCATGATGAGGACCATCTTGGGCATGAGCCGCCGTGCCAGCTCGGCTCGGGCGGGGACCGACATCCTGCCGAGGATCGGGCCGAGCACGAACCCGAGGAACAGGTCGAGCGTGGTCCACATGGCGCCGCTGACGACGTGGTAGAAGTCGATCGCCCACAGCCGGTTGGTGACGATGGTGGCGACCAGGCCGGCGATGACCAGCCCCACCACCGACAGGCCGGCGAGCGGCACGACCTGGAAGTCGGTCGGTGGCGCAATTGCCGACGGTTCGTCGCGAGCAGCGGATGGCGCCGGTGCGCTCAGCTCGACCATGGCCGCTGTTCCCGTGCCGGACGGCGGTGGTGGGCCGAGACGGCGCATGGCAGTGGAGCCGGTCATGCCGACGCCGTCACGCCCACAGGAGCGATGCCGACGACGGGGGCGTTGAGCGTGCGGCCGCCCATCGACCCGTAGAACCCGGCGTCGCCGAAGCCGAACACCCCGCCGTCTGATGCCACCAGCCAATAGCCGTGGCCGTCAGGGGTCGGCGCGATGCCGACCACCGGGGCGTCGAGCGTGCGGCCGCCCATCGACCCGTAGAACCCGGCGTCGCCGAAGCCGAACACCCCGCCGTCTGATGCCACCAGCCAATAGCCGTTGCC
>JAKAYQ010000123.1 GCA_021826725.1 Actinomycetes bacterium | reverse complement strand
CACGTTCGTGCGCCCCGTGGGATTCGAACCCACAACCTGCGGATTAAGAGTCCGTTGCTCTGCCATTGAGCTAGAGGCGCACGGCGATTGTAGGCGACGCGAAACGCGTGCCGAGACGGCCGGCCGGCGACTGTCGTGCCGCCGGACGGCCGGCCCGGCGTTGGGGTGACCGAGGGGACTTGAACCCCCGACCTCCAGGGCCACAACCTGGCGCTCTAACCAACTGAGCTACGGCCACCACGGTGCCCCTAGCATGGCACAGCGATCCGGGGTCCAACGCCGGCTCGGAACCGGCCGGTGATCCTCTGGAGTGGTTGGCGACCCGATAGCCTGGTCCTGGTCCGGTGGCGCCCATGGCCGGTCCGGTGTGCGGGCGCGACCAGCGTCACGTATGCCTCCGTAGCTCAACTGGACAGAGCGGGTGGCTTCTACCCACCAGGTTGCGGGTTCGACTCCTGCCGGGGGCACGAAAGTCCAGTTCGCAGCCGTGTGGCAGTGGGGTGCTGCGTCGCCCGCCGCCCAGAACAACGGTTCCTCGTGCGGGTGGCGGATCTTGCGCTCGAGCCCTGGCAGGTCGTGTCGTCGCATGGCCAGGTGACGTCGGTCGGAGCGGTCGAAGTCGGCCCGAGGCGCACGGGTGAGGCGTCGCGCACGCTATGTCATCAGGTCGACCGGGTGCTGCGGTCCACCTCGTTCAGGGTGCCTGCGCCGCGTCCGGAAGCGCGGATCGTGATCGTGCCCTCCCGCGAACGGCGAGGTCAGGGCCGGGTTCGGGGCCTCCCGCCGACTGGCGACGGTGCAGGAGCCGGTCGGCCACTCCCATGGTGACAGCCCCGATGGCCCCCAACGCGGCGCACATCAGCCAGGCGGCGTCATAGCCGCTGTGGTCCACGAGAAATCCGAACGCGAGGGGGCCGCTCATCCCCCCGAGGTAGGTGCCCACCTGGGTGATGCCGGTAGCCCGGGCCGGAGCGTGGGGATGGGAGCGCACGACGGCCAGGTTGAACAGCCCGTTGAACCCCCAGCCGGCGCCGTAGGCGACCAGGACCCCTGGCACGAGCAGCGCTGGACGGCCGCTGGCGAGGGCCAGGTAGCCGAGGATGCCGGTGGTCACCAGTGCCGCCACCATGGTGAGGTCGCGCAGGCCGGGCCGTGTCCCGCTGTACCGCCGCCGGTCAGCGTTCCACCCGAACCCGACGCGTGCAGCCAGGCCCACTGCGCTTCCCAGCGCGGACAGCAGGCCGGCGAGGGCAGGTCGAACCCCGTGAGCGACCGCGCTTGCCACCACGAAGGAGCCCATTGAGGTGGCGGCAGCAACTGCAGCACCCATGCCGACAGCCAGGACAGCCAGGGGCAGCCGATCCACCCGGGGTGGTGGAGACGCCGCTCGGTCCGACATGTTGGTGGCGGCCGGGACGGTGCTTCGTGCATCTGGGGTGCCTGCGCCTGGGGTGCCTGCGGCCGGGACAGTGGCGGTGGCTGGTGTGGTGGCGGCCGGGCGTCCACGGTCCGGAGGACCGGAACCGGGGTGGGTCCGCCCGGTCCGGACCAGCACCACGCCGACAGCGGTCACGAGTGCAGCGCCCGCCACGAACCCCGCTTCCCAGCCGACGGTCAGGGCAAGCGCCGGCACGGCCAGGCCGGACAGCAAGGTGGCTGTCGGGATCCCCGCTTGTTTGACGCCGAAGGCCAAACCCTGCCGACGGCTGCGGACGGTACGCGACAGGAAGAGGTTGACGGCGGGTTGCATGGCGCCGTTGGCGAGACCACCGATCGCCAGGCCCGCGGCCAGGCTGGGGAGCGAACGGGCGAAGCCGGCGATGACCAGCATGCTCGCCAGGGCCAACGCGGTGGCCATGCGCATGACGGCCAGTGGCCCGATCCGTTCGGCGACCGCACCAAAGCTGACCGAGCAGAGCGCCGAGGTCCCGAAGAAGGCGGCCACGGCGATGCCGATGTCCGTCGCGCCGAGGTGGAGCGCGTGGCGAACCTGCACTGCCATCGCCCCCGCGAGGAAGACGGGGAGGACAGCGGCTGTGGCCGCTGCGATGGCGGTGGCCACAGCCGCTGCTGGATGTCGGGGCCCGCTGGTCGCAAAATGTCGGGGTCCGCCCACGCGAGAGCCGTCGCGGACAGCAGCCGCGCCCGCCGAACGCCGAGCGGCACGCAGGATGCGGTCAACTGCGCCGTGCCGGTCAGCTGCGCCGTGGACGCCAGCTTGGGCGTGCAGGTCAGGGGCGCCGTGCAGGGCAGCTGCGGCGTGCAGGTCAGGGATGGCGTCGGGTGTGGGCGGGGGTTCGGACGTGCAGGTGAGGTTATGCGCTCACGCTGCGTACACTGGCCGCCGGCGCCGGGGGGTGTTGCGTAGACTGCGCCGGTGGCCCACGTGCTGGCGGTGGCGAACCAGAAGGGCGGGGTGGCGAAGACGACGACCGTCCACGCGCTCGGCTTCGCCTTGGCCGAGCGCGGGCGCCGGGTATTGCTGGTGGACCTCGATCCCCAGGCATGCCTGACCTTCTCGTTGGGTTTCGACCCGGACGCGTTGGACCGTTCGGTCCACGACTGCTTCGTGCGGAAGACGAAGGCTGCCGACGTCTGCCGCCAGGTCAGTGGAGTCGACGGCCTGGCGGTCCTGCCGGCCACCATCGACCTCGCTGGTTCCGAGGTTCATCTCCTGACCCGGACCGGCCGCGAGCACACCTTGGCTCGGACGCTTGCGCCGCTGGCCGACGACTTCGACGTCGTGCTGATCGACTGCCCGCCGTCTCTGGGCGTCCTCACCATCAACGGCCTGACCGCGGCAGCGGAGGTGATCGTGCCGCTGCAGTGCGAGGCGCTCAGCCACCGGGGGGTGGGTCAGCTGCTCGACACCATCGAGGACGTGCGCCTGTTCGCCAACGACGGCCTGCGTGTCCGAGGCGTTGTCGCCACGATGTTCGACGAGCGGACCCGGCACGGGCGCGACGTGCTGGCGAGCGTGGGCGAGCGCTACGGCCTGGAGGTCCTGGATCCCCCGGTCCGCAAGTCCGTCCGCTTCGCGGAAGCGCCGGCTCGGGGCATGTGCATCGTGCAGCACGCGCCGCGTTCTCCCGGCGCCGAGGCGTATCGAGCCATTGCCGCGACCCTCGACGGGGTGGCGGCCGGGTCGTCCGGACGGCAGCCGCCGCTCGTTCGTCCCCACCCGACGCGGCGGCCGGCGCCACCGGGGCCCCGTGCCTGACGGTCCCGACCCCCTCGGCAAGCGCCTGCTGTTCTGGGTCCCGCCGGACCAGGTGGACGCTGGTGCCGCCGGTTCCGTCGACGACGTGAGCGAGGTGGCAGGTCCGCTGCTGCGCCGTCGCCCGCGGGCGACATCCCGCCCTGACGTGGGGCGGCGAGCCCTGTTCTCCGGCTCCCGTACTGGCCCCGGTGGTCGACGGCCAGCTCCAGACGAAGAGGGTCCCGTCACAGCGAGTGGGACCACTGGTCATGGCGGAGCCAGAGCAGCCGGCCGGGGGCCGGCTTCACAGCGGGGAGCGGCAGCGGGTGCCCCCGAGCGCCGGCCAGTCGCAGGCTCCGGTTCGCGGCGGAGCACCCCGGAACCCGGCAGCACCGGCTCGTCAGGCATCGGGAGCTTGTCGACGGTACGGGCACGCATCGCCGGTCGTACTGCTTCGGCGGCGAGCACGCCACAGGGCTCGGATGCGGTGCCTGCCCAGCACCCGGCCGGATCGCAGCCCGGAGCGGCGCCTGTTCTCGGGCTTGCAGTCCTTCGGCGTATCGCTCCGGTCCAGTTGGAGTGTGCCACCTGCGGGACGATCTCTACCGTCGACGTGGTCCGATTTGCAGCGCTGCACGTTCCGCTGTTCGTATGGCGACCGGGGCGCGGGTTCACCCGGCTCATGACGTGCCCGGCGTGTCGGCGGCGCTCGTGGGTGAGCGCGTCGTGGCCAGCGTCGTGGGATGACGTGCCCGGCCCGGCCAACGGCTGATCGCCGAAGGGGACGCTCGGTCGGGTGTCGCCGGCGGGGCGCGTTGCCGGTCCCGCCGTGTGGCCGTACAGCCGTGTGGCCCCAGGATGGCCGGCAGTGTTGTTGGGCGCCAGGATCGTCGCGGGTGCTCGCCTTGACGTCGCCGCGGATCGGCAGGGGTGCGTCGTGGAGGGTGCCGAGATCGTGGCCCGTGCCGTTGGACGTCCACGCCTTCGAGAATCGAAGCCGCCAGCCGCCAGCCGCCAGCCGCCAGCCGCCAGCCGCCAGCCGCCAGCCGCCAGCCGCCAGCCGTCAGTCGCCAGTGCGGTCGAAGCGGGCCGGCGTCCCGTCCCGGCGCCGGATGCGGCCGTGCTCCTCGAGGACGACGAGGTGGGCCAGGGTCTCGGACACTGCCGCACGTTGCATGTAGTCGTGGATGCGGTCCCATGGCCGAGACCACGTCAGGTTCACGGAGAGATCCCAGGCGGTGCTGCCCGGGTCTGCCGCGAGCAGGTCCTCGATCTCGACGAGTCGCTCCCGGTGGTGGGCGATGATCTCGTCGAGCCGGGCACCGAGGTCGGCGAACCGGTACTCGTGGGCGGGCAGGACTTCGTCGGTCGGCAGCGGACGAACCTTCTCGAGCGACGCGAGGTAGTCCGCCAGCGGGTTCGGTGCCTGTTGCGAATGGACCCCGATGTTGGGGGTGATGCGCGGGAGGACATGGTCGCCTGACAGCAGCAGTCGCCGCTCCTCGCTGTGGAAGCAGACGTGCCCGGGCGAGTGCCCCGGGGTCCACACCGCCGTCAGATCCCAGCCGGGCACATCGACGCGCCGGCCGTCCTCGAAGAGCACGTCCGGGTCGGCGGCACGGACGTGGTCCCGGAGGAGCATGGATGCCATGGTGAGGTCCGGGAGCTTGGCGGGTGGCACGCCGGCCTCTGCGAGCAGGACATGCATGCGGGCCAGCAGGTCGTCGGGCTCGAGGTAGCGGGCGCCCAGCATGGCTGCGTCCGCCGGGTGCAGCCCGATCCAGGCGCCACTTTCCTCCCGCACCCGTCCGGCGAGACCGTAGTGGTCGGGATGGATGTGGGTGACGAGGACGGCACGGACGTCGGCGATGGAGCCCCCCGCCTGGAGGAGACCGTCGCACAGAGCACCCCATGCGTCGTCGGTGTTCCATCCGGCATCGACGATGGCGACTCCGCCGTCGAGCTCGAGCGCATAGACGAGGACGTATCGAAGCGGATTGTTCGGAATGGGGACCGGGATCGACCAGAGCCCGGGATGCACCTGCTCCACCGGGGGGAGGACATTGCGGTCCCAGGCGTCCTTCTGGAGGATCCCGGTGATCTGCACCATGACCGGCACCGTAGGCCGCCGCAGCGGTGGTGGACCAACCGGGAGCCCCGCTGGAGCGACGGTCGGGTGGCGGTGCGATGGCACGCCGCCCTGGCCGTGGCGGCTTCCGCCGGCCTGCCCCTGCCCATAATCGCTTCTGTGTATCTGCCATTCGCCAGTGGTAAGGATTGATGTATTGACCGCGTGTCGCCGGTGGCCATACAATGCAAAAGGGCCATAAGTGGGGTTGCACATGCGGGGGCGTGCGCGTATCGGCGGTGCAGTGGCAGCGGGCGGCAAGAGAGCGGCAGGAGATCCGTGGGGACACGCTCGAGGGATGCCGGCGATGTCGACGCCGCTCGGTTCCGCCATATCGTGGCGGTGTCGAGCGAAGCGTTCGTCGAGACCGACGACACCGGTGTCGTCACGGCGTGGAGCGCTCGGGCTGAAGCCATGTTCGGCTGGTCGGCCAGTGAGGTGGTGGGCCGCTCGGTCGTGGAGTTCTGGGTTCCCAGCCGGTTCGCCCAGCGGTACCGCTCCGACCTCGTGTCGGCCACGCCCGGAACCGAGCTGTCGCCGCGCGAGGTGCGCTTGCTGCATCGCTGCGGTGAGGAGATGGACGTGTCCATCGGCGGCTACGTCGTCGAGGACCGGGGCCGGATCCTCATCGGGGGGCTGGTGCGCGATCTCGGGGCCGAACGAGCCGCCGAGGAGGCTCTCGCGCACGCCTACCTGCACGACTCGCTGACCGGTCTGCCCAACCGCACCCTGTTCACCTACCGGCTCGCCTATGCACTGGCCCGCGGCCAGCGCCAGCCGGGCTCGGTGGCGGTGCTGGTCCTCGACCTCGACCGGTTCAAGGCCATCAACGACGCGCTCGGCCACGAAGTGGGTGACGAGGTCCTGGTGGCGGTGGCCTCCCGGCTGGTGGAAGCTGACGGGGTGGCGGAAGTCATCGCCCGGCTCGGCGGCGACGAGTTCCTCGTGCTGTTCGGCGGCGACGAGGCAGAGCAGCTCGCAATGGAGTTCTCCCACCGAGTCCTCGAGTCGCTGGAACAGCCGATCCCTGTCGCGGGGTCCGAGGTGTTCGTCACGGCCAGCATCGGCATCGCCAGCACGGGGGGCTCGGTCCCAGAGGCCACCCCGCTCCTCTCCGACGCCGACACCGCCATGTACGTCGCCAAGCAACGGGGCGGCGCTTCCTACCACGTGTTCGGCGAGGCCCTGCGAGTCGAGGTGCTCGACCGGCTCACGACGGAGCACGCCCTGCACCGGGCGCTCGAACGGGGTGAGCTGCGCCTCTTCTACCAGCCTGTGGTGGAGGTCGCGGACGCGCGCCCGGTGGCGGTCGAGGCCCTCTTGCGATGGGACCACCCGGACCAGGGATTGATGGCGCCGAGCCGCTTCATCCCCGTGGCCGAGGAGAGCGGTCTCATCATCCCGATCGGCACATGGGTGCTGCGCGAGGCCTGCGCCCAGCTCCAGGAGTGGTGGGGAGCTGACCGGGCCAGCCGGCCAGTCGGGCTGATGGGATCGGCATCCGGCGCAGCACCCGACACCACCATCGAGGTCAATCTCTCCGCCCGCCAGATCGACCACCTCGATCTGGTCGACACCGTCGAGGGCATCCTCGTCGGGACGGGCGTCCCACCGGCGAACCTGACACTCGAGATCACCGAGAGTGCCCTCATGAAGGACCCGGCCGCAGCGCTGACCGTGCTGCGGGCGCTCAAGGATCTCGGGGTCATGCTCGCCATCGACGACTTCGGTACCGGGTACTCCTCGTTGAGCTACCTGCAGCGGTTCCCGCTCGACATCTTGAAGATCGACAAGAGCTTTGTGGACGGGCTCGGGATCGAGCCCGGCGGAACCGAGATCGTGGGCGCCATCATCAACCTTGCGCATACCTTGGGCATGCAGGTGATCGCGGAAGGGGTCGAGACCGACCGCCAGCTCCATCACCTCCGGCTGATGTCATGCGATCTCGCCCAGGGATTTCTCTTCTCCAAGCCGGTCCCCGCGTCCCAGATCCCGCCTGGCAGCATGGGCGGGGCGGTGCCGGCGGGTGGTTCAGCTGCGTCGTCAGGCCACTGGTGACCACCGCAGCTGTCTGACCCGAGCGACACGGGTTGCTCGTCTGCCCGCGACGGCTCAGGATTCCGGCGGGGCCCCGGCCGCAGCCCGCGTGGCGGCGAATTGCTCGTCGGACCACCGCCGGACGCTCATCGACTGGCTGGCCGTGGCGAGGAAGGTCCCGTCCTCGGCGAACAGGTGGGCGCGACCGTGCGCGAAGCCTCCGGCAGTCGCGTGCACGACGATGTCCGACAGGACCCATTCGGTCGGCACGAGCCGGACGACTCGGATGGTGTTGTCCAGGCTGCGGCTCATCGTATGGACACCGAGGGCCTGCGATAGGCCGCCGGTCACGTAGTCACCGAGGACCGCCAGTGTGGCCGCCGAAGGTTCGAGATGACCGGGGACACGAAACCAGGACGCGAATCGGGCGGGCCCGGGCGTGCCGTCGAGATCAGCCAGTGATCGCCCGGTGGCAAGACGCTGCTCGACCCGATGGAACACCGTCTCCTCGGGGAACGGGAACCGCAGGCGACGCGAGCACTCGAGCGGTGGCGGCACCGATGGCGCAGTCACCCAGCTCTCGTCGCCGATGTCGGGCGCCGGCAGGTGGCCGAGCGCGGCGTTGACCGTCAGGATCTCGCGTGTGCCGAGCCGCGCCACCACCCGTGCCTGGGTCGTGCGGCTCCCGACGGCTGCCAGGGTGACATGCCAGTCCAGCTCGCTCCCGGTGGGGGCATGCGCCAGGTACTGGGCGGTCGCCCAAACGGTGGGTTGCCCGGCAGCGGCCTCGAGCGCGACGATCCCGGCTGCCAACCCGCACCCACCGAAGAGGAACCGTCCTGGAGTCGACACGGCGCTGGTCACCGGCAGCCGCCAGTGCAGCGGGTCGCCGGTTGGTTCGATGCCAAGGAAGTGCCGTGCGTCCACTTGGGCACCCTACGAGGTGCCCGGGGCCGGCGCACCTCCGGCACCCCTGGCGGCGAGCCCGGATCGGAAGGGCGCTTGGTGAGCAAGTGCTCACTCCGGGCGGCTCAGGCCACAGCCTTCCCGGGTATCCGGACCAGCCGTTCGGTCCCACTAGGGTGCGCTTCGTGCCTGATTCGTCCGGTTCGGCGTTGACCGTGGCATCACTGAACCTGCACGCGGGCGTCGACGACCGAAACGTCCCGTTCGACGTGGTCGGCGCATGTGCGCTGCTCGATGCCGATGTCGTGGTCCTGCAGGAGGTGTGGTGGCCGCACGGCGGGCCGTCGCAGGCGGACGACATCGGCCGAGCCTTGGGTTACGACGTGTCCTGGACGTCCTTTGGGACCGGACGGCGCTTCCCCGAGCCTGCTGCAGGCGGTCATCGAGTCGGTCGCTGGACCGGTCGGCCGCCTGCGGTGGTGCTCGACCGGCGGGCACGGGCCGTGGGAAAGGTGCCGGCAGCGGGTGCGGCGTCGGGCGTGGGGGAGGGGAAGGCAGATCGAGCCGAGCTGTGGTCGACACGGGTGGGAGACCGGGTCGGCGAGCCTGGCCGGCTCGGCCTGGCCGTGCTCAGCCGGCTGCCGGTTCGTTCGGAGCGGACGGTCGACTTGCGATGCCTTCGCCGGGACGGCGCGCGCCGGGCTGCTCTGGTCGTGGTCCTTGGCGTCGGGGACGTCGACGTGACGGTCGTCGGCGTCCACATGGCCCATCTGTCCCAGGGATCGCTGTGGCAGTATGCCGATCTGCGCCGAGCACTCGCGGAAGCTGTTCCAACCGGGGTGGTCGCAGGAGACATGAACCTGTGGGGCCCCGTGGTCCAGCGGCTCCTTCCGGGATGGCGGCGGGCGGTGATCGGACGATCCTGGCCGGCGCGGCTCCCCGTCGGGCAGCCCGACCACGTGTTGGTCCGATCGAGCCTGCGGCCCGACGGTGGTGAGGTGATGGCTGGAGTCGGGTCGGACCATCGTCCGGTCCGGGCCCGGCTGGCGCTCGTGCAAGAGGTCTAGCGGTCCAGCGGATGTGCGGCGCGGGCACCTGAACCGGCCAGCCGGCCGCGCAGCGCAGGGCGAGGAC
>JAKAYQ010000005.1 GCA_021826725.1 Actinomycetes bacterium | reverse complement strand
CGGCGCCGCAGCGTCATTGTCCCAGTTCCGATAGCCGTCCCGTCGCACCTTGGCATGCGTCCCAGCCAGCGACAACACGTCACCACGAAGTTCGGTTGAAAGGTTCGCATTGTGTAAAGCTGGGGGCGCCGATCGCGCCAGAGCGCGAACCTTGGGGTCAGCGCCGCCTGGCACGCGGAACCACGGTACGACGCGGTCGCGACCCTCGACCCGGATCTCGTGGACGAGCGCCTGGAGGAGCGCCTTGCGGGCCGGCACCGCTCCCTCGGTGAGTGCCTGTTCGATGTGGCGCCGCATGGCGGCGATCTCGCCGGCGTCGGGCGCTCTCGCCGAGGCGTGCTCCATGGCGGCAACCAGCTCCTCACGCCGAGCGCGGAGGTCGCGCACCTTGGCGGCGAGGCCTTCGAGGCGCTTGCCGCACTGGGCTTCGGACAGCGTGCCGGCCTCGAACGCCGAGAGGTAGCGCTCGATAGCGTCTTCGGCCTTGGCGATCCCGGCGTTGACGACAGCCTGCTCCTGCTCGAGGTTGGCGCGCTCGGCGCGTGCCCGGCGGCGGGCGGCCGAGACGGCCTTGTCGAACAGATCGGTGCGCTCGTACGTGTGGAGCAAGGCGTCGAGGACGGCGGCGTCCAGGTCCTCGGCGGGCAGGCGTTCGGCGCCGCAGTGCTTCGTGCCGTAGCGCTGGCGGGAGAAACACGTGTAGTACCGGTACCGGTAGCGGTTGCCCACGGCCGAGGTCCCGACGAAGTGCTTGCCGCAGCGGGCGCAGACAACGAGCCCGGCCAAGAGGAACGGTGAGGTCGCCGAGGCCCGTTTGGACCAGTCCTCACCACGCTCGGAGAGGAGGGCCTGGACGCGGGCAAAGAGCTGCTCGTCGACCAGGTGGGGGTGCGGGCCGTCGTAGAGGGCGTCGCGGAAGAAGACCTTGCCCACGTAGACCGGGTTGCGCAGCACGGTCAAGACGGCGGTGTGGCTCCACGGCCGACCGGCCTTGGTCCGGTGCCCGGCCTCGTTCAGCCACACCGCCAGCGCCCGGGCGCCGTCTCGGCCGTGGGCGTAGCGGTCGAAGAGGACCGGGACGAGCGGCGCCTCGCCGGGGGCAGGAACGAGGTAACCCGTCGCGGGGTCGACGTCGTAGCCGAAGGGACGCGACCCCCCGCACCAGCCGCCACGGGCAGCTTTGCGCTCCATGCCGGCGATCACCCGGTCGACGATGGTCGCCCGCTCGAACTCGGCGAACACGCCGAGCATCTGGACCATCATCCGCCCGGCCGCGCTCGTGGTGTCGAAGGGCTCGGTGGCCGAGCGGAAGGCGACCCCGGCAGCGTCCAAGTCTTCGAGGAGCTGGGCGAGACCGCGCACCGAGCGGGAGAACCGGTCGACCCGGTAGACCAAGAGGAGGTCGAAGCGCCCGGCCCGGGCCTCGGCCAGGGCACGCTGGAGACCCGGGCGTTCGGTGGATGCGCCCGACGCCTGGTCGCTGAAGCGGCGGGTGAGTTCCCAGTCCTCCTGGCTCTTCACGTAGGCGCCGAGCCGCTCGGCCTGGGCTTCCAGGGAGTAGGGCTGGTGGTCCTCGTCGGTCGAGATCCGGGTGTAGGTGGCAACTCTCACGTGCGGGCTCCTTCTCTTGTTGGCGGGATGATCGTTTCGATGAGACCTCCGGGCAGACGGCCGGTCAAGCGGCCTCCTCCCGCTGGTCGGTGACGGCAGACAGCAGGTCCGCCAGGGCGCAGAGCGCCGCCTCCTCATGAGACTCGTCGAGGGGGAGGTAGCCCGCCGGTGCGAGGACGACCCGGGGTGCCCCGCACGGTCGACGGCGCGACGAGAGGGCAGCGTGGGCATCTGGGGGACGGTGGGGTTGGCGGTGGGTGGCCATGGGCGGCCCACAACCGGGCAAGCGTCGCAAGGGGCGGATATCGATGACTCGATCGCGGCGCGAAGTCAAGGCCTTCGGGAGGAATTTTCTGAACTTCTCCCGCTCTCCCGCCGTCGGCTCGCCGACAGGCGTCCGACCAGCGGTGACGCGCCCCGCGGGGGACTTCTGGGGTAGGGCACAGTATGTCACGTGACGGATTCGTTGGCCCTCACCTGCGAGTGGTGCGGCCGTCCCCTCCCGCCGCGGGGTAGCCGGGGGCCTCGGGCGCGCTACTGCCGGCCGTCGTGTCGCCAGCGCGCCTACGAGGCGAGGCTCATGGCGAAGGCAGCCGCACGCCGCCTCCCCGCCGCGCGGGAGGCCCCACCGCGGAACGACGGCGAGCTCATGGACTTGGCAGCGAGGCTGGAGGACCTGGCTCGTGCCCAAGAGGAGGCCCGAGGCACCGTCGGCGACGACGAAGCGGACTACGCCGCCGCGTTCGAACAACTCTTCACCGCGGTGGCCCGCCTGAACCCGCTGCGCGTTGCGGCCGTCATCCGGACGGTGGCGGAGCCGTGGGTGTCGTGAACGGCGACTGCTGTGGTCCGAAGAGAAGGATCCCATGGTGGCTTCGTCTGGCCGACAGCAACAAGGCAGTGGACCCGTCGACGGCGACCTACGGCCCGTTCCCTGCTGGTTAAGGTCCGATTGTGGGACACCTCGCGCTCTCCAACACCGAGACGCTCCAGCTGGTCGGCTCGCTGGCGCTGCTCTTCACGGTTGCCCACCTGCTCGGTTGGATCGCCCGGCGCGTTCGGCAACCCGCGGTCGTGGGCTATCTCCTCGCCGGCCTCGTGCTCGGACCCTCTGGCTTGGGGGCGGCCTGGCCCCAGCTTGCATCGTTCCTCCTCCCCAGCCACGGCAAGTCGAACCTCCTTGGGGCGGTCATTGAGTTCTCTCTGCTGATGGTCCTCATCACGCTCGGCGCGGAGACCGACGTGCCACTGATCCGCCGCCTCGGCCGCCGGGCCCTCGGCGTTACCACCAGCAGCATCGTGCTGCCACTCGTCGCCGGCTCGGCCACCGCCTACGCCCTCAGCACGTCACTTGTCATCGGTCACCGCCTCAGCGGTGCGGTCCTTGTCGGTGGTGCGCTGGGCGTCTCTTCGCTTCCGATCATTGCCCGCCTTGTCGACGAACTGAGGATCTCTCGCCGCGATGTCGGCCAACTGGCATTGGCGACCGCGGCGGCGAATGACGTGTACGGTCTCGTCCTCCTGGCTGTAGTGAGCGCCACGGTGACCACCGGCGGCACGGCTCCCGTCGTCCGGGCGATCGCAGGGCTGGTGGCGCTAGTCGCCCTGACCGTCCTGTTCGGCCAGCGATTCGTCGACTACTTGTTGGAGAAGATCCGCCACGGGGGCCCGAACGCGACGGGCTCGGTTGCCGTGGCTTTCGCCGTGGCCTTCGGCGCAGCGGCGGCGATGCAGGCGATTGGCGTGGAAGCCGCGCTCGGTGCCTTCTTTGCCGGCGTCCTCCTCGGGCGCTCGCGATTCCAACATGGAGATGCGCTCGCCCGGTTGCGGTCCTTCTCAGACGCCGTGTTCGCACCCTTGTACTTCGCAAGCGCCGGCCTGCTCATCGACCTGAAAGTCGTTTCCTCCTGGCAACGGTTGGTGGTGGTCGTGGGGCTCTTCGGCGTTGCCGTGCTGAGCAAGGCGCTGGGAACGGGGATCGCTGGGCGCTGGTTGCGGCTGCACCAGGGGGAGAACAGGGCGCTCATGATCCTCCTGAACGGACGCGGCGCGCTGCAGGTGATCATCGCGACGGCCGGCCTGCGAATGGGCCTTCTTTCGGAGTTTGCGTACACGGCCGTGCTGCTCGTGTCGATCGTTTCGTCCGTCCTCGTCGCGCCGCTGCTGCGCCGGCTGGTCGGGGACTGGGAAGGCAGCGAAGAAGAGCGGCGTCGCTTGGCCCACGAAGAGCGTATCGAGAGCCATCTGCTGGTGCGTGAGCAGCGACTGCTCGTTCCCGAGCTGCCAGGTACCGACCCGAGGCTTGCCGCGACGCTCTTCGACCGCGCCTGGCCGGATGCGGCCGAGCTCACGGTGCTCTCGTCTGATCCCGGACGCGAGAGCGAGCTTACCGATGTGGCGCGCCCCGTCCGCTGGCGCGCTGCCTCGTCGACCCAGCCTCTCGTGGCGGCGCTCGACGAGGCGCGCCTCGGCTACGGCGTGCTCGGGATTGGCATCTCGCCGACTGCGCACGGCCTGCCGCCGGTGGTCGCCGACTTGCTCAACGGCAGCCCGCTGCCGAGCGTCATCATCCGCCCAGCTCCCGAGCGTGGCCAGCGCATGGAGCTACCCCGCCACATCGCCGTCGCGACCACCGGAACCACTGCTGGAATCGCTGGTGAGGAGCTCGCGTCGAGCCTCGCTCATCGCCACGGCGCGCGCCTGCACATCGTCCATGTCACGCCCGACGACGCGGTGGCGTTGTCGTTGCCCCAAGGTCGGGCGCTGAGCGCAGCGGACGCGCCGGGCGGTGTCCTCGACAAGGCGTCCGAGCGCGCTCGCAAAGCGGGGTTGCGTCCCCGGATCGCCCGAGAGCGAGCGCTGTCAGTGAGCCGCGGGCTGCTTGACTATGCGCAGGAGCACGGCATCGACCTGCTGGTCGTCGGGGCCCGGCTCCGGCGAGTCGGCGACGCGCCCTTTCTCGGTTACACCGTCGAAGAGCTTCTGGGCTCTCCCCTTCCCGTTGCGCTCATCGTCTTCCCCGATGCCCCCCCAGGGGATCTCGACCAGCCCTATCTGGATCCCAAGTGAGTCGAGCCTGACCAGCTGGGACGCCACGCATCCGACACTCGGGGCGGCCGCGGTCCTTGTGGCCGGCTGGTCCGCTTCCTGCCGGGGACGTAGACCGTGGCGCAATTGCATGTACATCGGTAAGAACGTACAATCGTCTCGTGACGCCGCTCGATTTCGTGGTCTCCCTGGCCCTCATCTCGGTGGCGGCGGGGGTCCTCGGATCGCTGATCGGCCTCGGCGGCGGCGTGGTCATCGTGCCGGTGCTCACGCTCCTCTACCACGTGGACATCCGTCTGGCCATCGGGGCGAGCATCGTCTCGGTGATCGCCACCTCGAGCGGGGCGGCCGCCGCCTACGTGCGCGAGCGGATGACCAATTTGCGGGCGGGCATGTTCCTCGAGATCGCCACGACGACGGGGGCGGTGAGCGGCGCCTACCTCACGACCCTGCTCCCCACGCGGTTCCTGTTCGTGTTCTTCGGGCTCGTCCTCGGCTACTCCTCCTTCGCCACGTTCCGACGCCGGCACGCCGACGCGCCGCTCACCGTGTCCAACGACCGGATCGCCAACTACTTCAACCTCCACGGCTCCTACTACGACCCGGCCGAAGAGCGGGAGATCGCCTACAAGGTGGTCGGCACCAAGCCCGGCCTCGCGCTCATGTACGCCGCCGGGCTCGTGAGCGCGTTGCTCGGCATCGGCTCGGGGGCCCTCAAGGTCCCGGCCATGGACAGCGCCATGCACCTGCCCATGAAGGTGTCCTCGGCCACCAGCAACTTCATGATCGGGGTCACCGCAGCGGCGAGCGCCGGCGTCTACTTCATCCGGGGCCAGATCGACCCCATCATCGCCGCCCCTGTCGCCGCCGGCGTGCTGCTCGGGGCGACCTTCGGCGCCCGGGTCCTCGGCCGGGTCACGAGCAAGACGGTCCGGCTCGTGTTCGTCGTCGTCCTCGTCGTCATCTCCTTGGAGATGCTCCAGAAGGGGATCTTCCCGTGACCGATGCGAGCCCTCCCGCCGGCAGTCCGCAGCCACCTGCCTCCCAAGCGCCTGCGCCAGCCACGGAGGGTCTGGGCGGTTCGGGCCGCCGCCGCCAGCTCAGCCCCGAAGAGGCTGCCGTCATGGCAGAGAAGGTCCGCAGGGTCGAGCTGGCGATCAGCCTCGTGCTGCGGATCGGCGTCGTCGTGAGCGTGGCCGTCATCGCCGCCGGGCTCGGGCTCATGTTCGCCCACCACGGCGCCTACCTGCCGATCCGGGGGCACTTCTCCTACAAGGAGCTCACTTCCAAGGCGACGCCGTTCCCGCACTCGTTCGCCTCGCTCGGGCACTCCATCGCCCAAGGGGACGGGCGCGGGATCGTCGTCCTCGGGGTCTTGATCTTGATCCTCACCCCGATCTTGCGGGTGGCGGTCGGCGTGGTGTCCTTCCTCTACGAGAAGGACCCGCCGATGGCGATCGTCACCCTCTACGTGCTGATCGTGCTCGTCGGCTCGTTCTTCCTGGCCGGGGTCTGACGCCGTGGGCACGCTCGACCGGTCGAGCCCGTTGCCTCTTTGGGCCCAGATCGCCGACGATCTCCGCCAGCGCCTCGTGCACGGCGAGTTCGAGGACCGCTTCCCGACCGACGAGGAGCTGACCAGGGACTATGACGTCAGTCGCCAGACGGTGCGAGAAGCCGTCCGCCACCTCACCGCAGAGGGCCTGGTCGTCCGCCAACGAGGACGCGGCAGCTCAGTTGCCCAACCAATCCTTGAACAGCCCCTCCACTCCCTCTACAGCCTGGCCTCGACCGTCCGGGCCGGTGGCATCGAGGAGCGAAGCGAGGTCCTCGCCGCCGAGCGCCGCCCCGCCATCGCCGAGGTCGCCGGACAGCTTGGCCTGGACGCCGGTGCCGAGGTGGTGTTCATCGAGCGGCTCCGCTTCGCTGGCGCCGAGCCCATCGCCTGGGACCGGTCCTGGTTGCCGCCTCATCAAACCGGGGCGCTGCTCGGCGCCGATCTCTCCTCCGGGGGTCTCTACGACGTCCTCGCCAGCCATTGCGCCGTGCGCATCACCGGTGGCTGGGAGCGCATCCGGCCCGTCATACCGGAGCCGACCGAGCGCAAGCTATTGCGTCTGCCCCCCAAGACGGCGGCCTTCTCGATCGAACGGCTCGCCGTCGTCGGACAGATCCCCATGGAGTGGCGCCGGAGCCTCATCCGGGGCGACCGGTACTCGCTGATCGCCCAGTGGCCAGCCGGCGCGCACTCCGAACCCAGTCGTCTGGCCTGATCGCCGGCGTGGTTCGGCACTGCCGGTCGTCCTCGCCCCAGCGGACCGATAGTCCGCTACGCGCGTCGCCACTGCTCGGCCGCCCGGCGTCGGTACCCCTGGGCTTCTGCGATCCGTTCCTCGGACTCGGCCGGAATGGGCACGGTGGCCAGCTCGGCAAGGCGTAGCCGCCGCACCCCCTCGGGGCCGAGCGGCGCCCAGATGGCCTCGTGTGGCCGCTGGGTCGGCGCCAGGGCGGCCGACGCCACCGGGACCGTGGCTTGTGCCAGGACGCGCCGTGCGCCGGCCTCCCGGCGCGGGTCGCGGAAGCAGAAGCAGATCCAGTAGGCGAGCCCCGAGGCCGCCTGCAGGTCCTCGTAGCTCTTGAGCTTCTTCTCCAGGCGGTCGAGGGCCTCGGTCGATCGGTCGTACTCCAGGCGGAAGACGATCCGGTTGCCGGACTCCTCCCATTCCCCGAGCCCATCGGGCAGGGCGATCCGATCGAACTGGCCGGCGCAGTGGCGCTCGGACCACCAGATGGACCTGTCCCGTTCGGTCAACCGGTGCGCTACCGCCATCGCGAGCCGGTCGTCGGCCCTCGGCCGGAGAGAACCCTTCATGAGAACAACCCCAAGCAGTCGGGGTTCGCGACTGGCGGGGGTGGAGTAGCCCCACTCTGGTCGTTCGCGCCAGGGAGGGTGCTCCGTTCAGGACTGGCGACCCGAATGGCAGGGGCGATGGCGACCGTACTGGCGATCCGGCAGAACGGCCTCACCTGGCGTACCCCTCACGGCGAACCTTCGTGTGCCGGGCAGCCAGGCTGATCGGCGGTCCCTCGATGGCGTCTTCGGCCTTTTCGATCCCGGCGTCGACGACGGCCAGCTCCTGCTCGTGGTTGGCACGCTCCGAACGTGCCCGGCGCTTGGCAGCGGCGACGGCCTTGTCGAACAGGTCGGTGCGCTCGTAGGTGCGAAGGAGGGCGTCGAGAACGGCCGCGTCCAGTTCCTCTGCAGGAAGGCGGTCGGCGGCGCAGTACTTGGTGCCGTAGCGCTGGCGGGTGAAGCAGGTGTAGTAGCGGTACCGGTAGCGGTTGCCGACAGCCGAGGTCCCGACGAAGTGCTTCCCGCAGCGGGCACACACGACGAGGCCGGCCAGGAGGAACGGCGAGGTCGCCGAGGCGCGCTTGGAGTAGTCCTCGCCCCGCTCGGAGAGCAGCGCCTGGACCCGGTCGAAGAGCGGCCCGTCGACCAGGTGCTCGTGTGGGCCGTCGTGGAGGGTGTCTCGGAAGAACACCTTGCCGACGTAGACCGGGTTGCGCAGCACGGTGAGGACGGCGGTGTGGCTCCAGGGCCGCCCGGCCTTGATCCGGTGCCCGCCCTCGTTCAGCCACACCGCCAGCGCCCGGGCGCCCTCTCGGCCATGGGCGTAGCGGTCGAAGATGACCGGCACGAGCGGCGCCTCGTCGGCCTTGGGCGTGAGATAGCCGGTAGCCGGGTCGACGTCGTAGCCGAAGGGACGCGAACCGCCGCACCAACCGCCCCGGGCGGCCTTTCGCTCCATGCCGGCGATCACCCGGTCGACGATGGTGGCCCGCTCGAACTCGGCGAAGACGCCGAGCATCTGGACCATCATCCGTCCCGCTGCCGACGTCGTGTCGAACGGCTCGGTGGCAGAGCGGAAGGCGACGTCGGCGGCGTCGAGGTCTTCCAAGAGTTGGGCCAAGCCGCGCACCGAACGCGAGAACCGGTCGACCCGGTAGACGAGGAGGAGGTCGAACCGTCTCGCTCGGGCCTCCGCCAGGGCACGCTTCAGCTCCGGGCGCTCGGTCGTGGCGCCCGAGGCCTGGTCGCTGAAGCGCCGGGTGAGCTCCCAGCCCTCCTGGCTCTTCACGTACGCGGCGAGGCGCTCGGCCTGGGCTTCCAAGGAGTAGGGCTGGTGGTCCTCGTCGGTCGAGATCCGGGTGTAGGTGGCGACTCTCACGATCTGGCTCCTTCTGGCGGCTGGGACGGGCGTTGGGCGAGGAGACCTCCGGGTCGGCCGGCCGGTCAAGCGGCCTCCTCCCGCTGGTCGGTGTAGGGGGCGAGCAGGTCGGCGAGGGCGGCGAGCGCCGCCTCCTCGTGGGTGCCGTCGAGGCCGACGTAGCCGGCCGGCCCGAGGGCTAGTCGGGCCTTCTGGCACGGTCGGTGGCGCGACGAGACTCCAGCGTGGTCGTTTGGGTGATGGCGGGTTGGGCGGTGGGTGGCCATGGGCGGCCCACAACCAGGCAGGCGTCGCAAGGGGGTCGATATCGATGACTTGATCGCGCCGCGAAGTCAAGGCCTCCGGCAAGATTTTCTGAACATCTTTCCGCCTGCCGCTGCCGGCTTGCCGACGGACGTTGCGACCAGCGACGGCGCACCCCCTCGGGGTAGTTCCGGGGTAGGGCAGAATACGTCACGTGACGGACTCTTTGGCCCTGACTGCGAGTGGTGCGGCCGTCCCCTCCCGCCGCGGGGGAGTCGACCTGGGCCGCGGGCTCGCTACTGCCGGGCGTCGTGCCGTCAGCGCGCCTACGAGGCGAGGCTCATGGCGAAGGCCGCCGGGCGTCCTGTTCGAGCCGTGCAGGAGAAAGCGGCATGGGACGACGTCGAGCTGAGGGAATTGGCGGCCAGGCTGGCGGACCTGGCTCGGGCCCAAGACGAGGCCCGCGGCGCCGTCGGCGACGACGAGGCGAGCCACGCGGCCGCGTTCGAGCAGCTCTTCGCCGCGGTGGCTCGCCTGAACCCGCGGCGCGGTGCGGGCGTCATCCGGACGCGGGCGCAGTCGGCGGCCACGTGAGCGCAGCACCGGGCGCCGGCAAGAATTCGATGCCCCCCGGGGGCCAGGACAGTGCGAGGAGGCCAGACGTAGGGGCGGTGGAAGACCCCCCGCTCGTGCCGGCCGGCGAACGCGACCTGCAGCCGACCTCGCCGATCGACAGGCGGGCCGGGCACGAAGAGGCCATCGGCCCAGCACAGGGCACGGTGCCGGCACCGTGGCGATCAGCCTGCGGCCCTGCCTTCGCACCGGCGGATCAGGTGGAGCTCGGCGCCCGTCGCTGACCAGCACGCCTCCCGCGCCCTCGTCTGCTCGCGCGCCCTCGCCTTTCCGCCGCCGCCGCTCGAAGAGGCCCCCGCCGGGGGTCCGACACCAGCCTGTCGACCTGGGTCGCCCGGCATTCCGGGAGATGGCGCGCCAGGAGATGACGAGGGGGCCGATGTCGGCGCACCACCGGTTCGCACCGCGGCCCACCACGTGGCCGTCGCGTCGACGAGGTCTCCCGAGGTGGCGGCACCGGTGGACTTTGGGGCGGCCGGGCGCAGAGCCACCACCCGGCGGTGCTGGCGCTGGCAACGTGGATCAGGGTGCCGTGCGCGTCCGATCGCCACACGGGCGCACGGGGGCCTTCTCGGGCGCCGCACGGCGCCCCGCAGCTCGCCACCAGTTCGTCGTAGTGGGCGGCCGGGCGCTCGCGTTGGTCGCGGAGGGTGTCGAGGACTTCCTCTCTCGGTCGGCCTCCTGGTCGACGAGAGCCCGGTGACACGGGGCCGCTGTGGCCGGGTCGGTGCCCGACCAGACCGGGGTTCAGGCGCGGTCGGTGCCCTGGCTGCGCCGCCGTCGGCGCTTGGCCCGGTACATGGCCCGGTCGGCCCGGCGCACGAGGTCCGAGGCGCCTTCTGCCCGGTCCCAGGTGGCCACCCCGACCGAGCCCGACACCCCGTGGGGCAGCGCCTCGACGAGGCGCCGGGCGAGGCCGTGGGCGGCCACGTCGTCGGCGCCGGAGGCGAGGAGGCCGAACTCGTCGCCGCCCAGGCGGGCCAGGAGGTCCCCGCCGCCCCGGGTGGCGTCTCGCCATGAGGCGGCGGTGGCCTGGAGCAGGCGGTCGCCGGCCTGGTGGCCGCGGGCGTCGTTGACCGCCTTGAAGCCGTCGAGGTCGACGACCACGACCGAGAGGACCTCCCCGCTGCGCTGGGCCCGCTCGATCTCGGCGTCGAGACGCTCGTCCCAGGCGCGTCGGTTGGCGAGCCCGGTCAAGGGGTCCTCCCGGGCCACGCCGTGCAGCACGCTCACAAGGCCGACCATCACCACGCCCACGACCACGGCGCTGGCGAACACCGACAGCCAGGCGATCGTCGGCGGCTCGGCGGGCCGGGGGCCGAGCCACAGGACCACGGCGTAAGCTGCCCCGGCCGCCGCCAGGTGGCCGAGGGCGGAGCGCAGCGGCAGGTAGAGCAGGGCGAAGACCTCGGCGAGGAGGTAGAGGTTGGCGAGGTCGACGTGCCTGGCGGCCCCGGCCCAGGCCACGACGCTGACGAGCAGGTTGGCCAGGCCGACGTCGACCTGCAGGCTCCAGCACGGGAGCCGCCCGCTGACGGTGGCCCGCACGAGAGCGCAGCTGGCGGCGAGAGCGAGGGCGGTGACGAGGGCCACGAGCGAGGGACCAGGCCAGTGGCGCACGACGAGTGCCGAGGCGACCGCCCCCGCCCCCATCGACCACAAGAACGCGGCCACCCGGCTCGGGTGGCTGAACAGCTCTCGGACCCGGGTCGCCGCCGCCGAGCTCGGCGACGCCGGCGTGAGGGTTCGCTCGGGCCGCCCGGGGTCGGCCGCCACCTCGGCCGTCACCGCTCATCCCTTGGGGGGGGGGGGGCTTGGGTGCGGCGAGCCCGGGCGCGCCGACGGCCGGGTCGTCAAGGCGGGCTCTCGGTGTCGCTCGGTGGCTCATCGGTCGCCGCTTTCTCGCCCAGGGCCTGCCACGGCGGCACGCCCTACGGAGTCATCGGCAGGCGCGCCGCCGTTCCTTACTCCGGTGCCGAGCCGACCCTGTCGACCGGCGCGGGTCCTGCGCTGGGCATAACTTGGCGTTCGCATCCGGCGCTGTGAGCCCTTCCCGTCAACGCGACAGCGGTCGGTCCGCGTCCAACCGGACCGGGAATCGAGCGACCATGACGTCTTGGCGGTGCCGGCGTATCGCGTTGGCAAGGGCCAGGTCGAGCTGGTTGTGGAGGAGCCGATGGCGCCAACTGGTCGTGAGCACGACGGGGATGAGCACCACGAGCCGGCGCTCGGTACCCGCCTCGGAGGCGATGAGGTCGAGAAAACGGAGCACGGGTCGGACGACCGAGTGGTACTCGGAGCGAAGGGTGACCAGCCGGACACCGGGTGCCCAGTGCTCCCACTCCTCGAAGATGTGCTCGGCGGGATCTGGTTGGTCGTTGAACTGCACGGTGACGGCGATCACCTCATCACCGATGGACTCGGCTTCGGATAGCGCCGCGGCGGTGAGGCGAGACACGTTGTTGACCGGCACGATCACCGTGGTCGGTCGCCGGCTGGGTTGCGGTGGTCGCTCCCCCAAGCCGAGGAGGCGGCCGACCCCCTGGTAGTACCGCTCGATGGACCGGAAGAGGAAGATGAGGAGTGGCACGGCAATGACGACCACCCAGGCGCCAGAGGAGAACTTGGTAAAGACGAAGATGACGGTGGCGACCGCCGTCATCACTGCTCCGGTGGCGTTGAGCACCGCCCGTGGCGCCCAGCGGGGCGGCCTGTGGCGGAACCAGTGCATTGCCATGCCCGTCTGGGCGAGCGTGAACCCGGTGAACACGCCGATGGCGAACATGGGGATGAGCGCGTTGGTGCTGCCGCCGACGACGACGAGCAGGGCGCCGGCCATGAGCGCGAGCACCCAGATCCCTTGGTTGTAGACGAGGCGGTCGCCTCGGATCGAGAAGGCGTGCGGCAGGTAGTGGTCTCTCGCCAGGAGGCTCGCCAACACCGGCAGCCCGCCGAAAGAGGTGTTCGCCGCCAGGCCCAGCGTGAGGGTGACGGCGAAGGACACGACGTAGTAAGCCCAGCCCCGTCCGACCGACGCGCCCATGATCTGGCTGAGCACGGTCTGATGCGACCGGGGCCCTATGTGGAAGCGCAGCACCAGCACTGCCAGCCCGATCAGCATGACGCCGAGAATCACCCCGAGCAGCAGCTCGGTCCGCTTGGCTCGCTGCACTCTCGGCGCCCGGAAGAGCGGCACCCCGTTGGCGATCGCCTCCACCCCAGTGAGCGCGCTGCAGCCCGACGAGAACGCCTTGAGCAGGAGCAGGATCCCGACCGGTTCGAGCGACCTCGTGGGCGTGAGCGGGCGTCCCGGCTGCGAGAGGTGGGGAGCGAGCGGGTGAACCAGCCCGACCGCGATGATGCCGAGCAGGCCCACGATGAACACCGCGGTGGGGAGGAGGAACGCGCGGGCGGCCTCGCCGAGGCCGCGCAAGTTGAGGACCGTGACGATCGCCAAGAACCCCAAGTCGAGGGGCACCGTGAGCGGCACCAGTGGAGGGAACGCTGAGGTGAGCGCCGCCACGCCGGCGGCGATGGACACCGCGACCGTCAGCGTGTAGTCGACGATGAGGGCTCCGGCTGCGACCTGCGCCCAGGACCGGCCGAGGTTCGCCCTCGAGACCGCATAGGCCCCTCCGCCGTGTGGGTAGCCTTCGATCACTTGGCGGTAGGAGGCGACCAAGAGCGCCAGCAGCGCCACGATGACCAGCTCGATCGGTAGGGTGAGGCGCAATGCCGCCGCGCCGCCGGCGGCCAGGACGACCACGATCGCTTCGGGCCCGTAGGCCACCGAAGTGAGCGCGTCGAGCGACAGCGCCGGAAGACCCTCGATCGATCCGATCTCTTCTTCGTGCGCCCGGCTCGAGGCGAGCGGCTGCCCGATCAGCAGCCGAACCGTCCCCCCGGCCGCTCGGCGCAACACGCCCGAGGTCTGCTCAGCCATCGCCGAGGGCACGTCGTGGCTTGTCTGGGCCCGACCTCATCGAGCAGACCCTATGGGGGTCGACACGCGGGTACCTGCCGGGGAACAAGGGACCGAGCCTTCTCGGTGCCGCCATTGGGGTGGGTGACCCCGTGCATGCACCTGCTGATGAGACCTCACCGGCGGCCCATGACGGCGGAGCGCATGGAGCCGCTCAGAGCTTTTCGGGGCGGAGCATGGCGTAGAAGAGGAAGATCATCAGCGCGATGCTGATGATGAAGGCTGCGACCTCGATGACGCTCATGGCTGTTCTTACCTCTCGGTCGATGAGTGGGGACGGCGGGTCTCAGAGGCGGTCGCAGGCGCGGGTGTAGAGCCAGAACAGGACGAACATCACCACCACCGCGGCGATCCCTCCGATCGTCTCCCATGCGTATGCCATCGTGTCCGCTCCTTACTTGTGCCGAGGGCGGCCGCTCACTGCCCGACCGCCTTGAGCAGCGCCAGATTGAGCTCCAGGACGTTTACGTGGGCTGCGCCGTAGAGCCCGAGAAAGCGTCCGCTCACATGGCTGGCGACGAGGGCCCGCACCTCGGAAACGGGGAGGTGGTTCACCCGGGCGACCCGTGGGACCTGCAGGTAGGCGGCGGCCGGGGAGATGTCGGGGTCCAAGCCGCTGGCCGAGCTCTCGACGAGGTCGGGGGGGACCTGGGACGCCTTCACGCCGGGGTTCTCCTTGAGGACCTGGGCCAGGTTGGTGCGGATCTCCTTCAGCAGCGCCGGGTTCGTCGGCCCGTAATTGCTCGCCGCCGACGAGGCGGCGTTGTAGGGCGGTGTGGTGGCGCTCGGGCGTCCTTCGAAGAAACGAGGCGAGGAGAACTGCTGGCCGATCAGCTTGGAGCCGATCACCTGCCCGTGGTGGTTGATGAGGCTGCCGTTGGCGCGCCCGGGCATGAGCCCCTCGCCGATGCCGACCATGAGGAGGTTGTAGCCGAGGCCGAGGACGACGACTGCGAGCAGCACCATGCGGACGGCGCTCCAGATCACCTTGACGCGCATGTGTCGTCCTTTCCGAGGGAAGAGGGGTGGGGGGCGGCGGTGGGCATGGTCAGTGGGCGGTGGACACGAGGTGGAGGGCCGTGACGACCATGTCGATCAGCTTGATGCCGGCGAAGGGCACGACGAGGCCGCCGAGGCCATAGATGAGCAGGTTCTTGCGCAAGATGGCGACGGCGGTCGTGGCCCGGTAGCGCACGCCACGCAGCGCGAGCGGGATGAGGGCGGGGATGATGAGGGCGTTGAAGATGATCGCCGAGAGGATCGCCGTCTGGGGCGAGGTGAGGCGCATGATGTTGAGCGCCTCGAGGCCGGGGTAGGCGACGACGAACATGGCCGGGATGATGGCGAAGTACTTGGCGACGTCGTTCACGACCGAGAAGGTGGTGAGCGCGCCGCGGGTGATGAGGATCTGCTTTCCGACCTCGACGATCTCGATGAGCTTGGTCGGGTTGGAGTCGAGGTCGATCATGTTGCCGGCCTCTCGGGCGGCCATCGTGCCGGTGTTCATGGCCACCGCCACATCCGCGTTGGCAAGGGCGGGGGCGTCGTTGGTGCCGTCGCCGACCATGCCCACCATGTAGCCCTCGGCCCGGATCGACTTCACGTAGTCCATCTTGCGCTCCGGGGTCGCCTCGGCGAGGAAGTCGTCGACGCCCACCTCGGTGGCGATGGCATTGGCGGTGATCGGGTTGTCGCCCGTGATCATCACCGTCTTGATGCCCGCCGCTCGAAGGGAGGCGAGGCGCTCTTTGATCCCCGGCTTCACGACGTCCTTCAGCTCGACGGCGCCGAGGATGCGGCGGTCCTCGGCCACGAGCAGCGGGGTGCTCCCGGCCCGGGAGATCTCCTCCACGGCCGACTTGGTCTCTGGGTCGAGCTCGACGTCGGCCCAGCGGGCGATCGAATCGGCGGCGCCCTTGCGGATCTGGCGGCCCTCGAGGTCGACGCCGCTCATGCGCGTCTGGGCGCTGAAGGGCACGAAGGTGACCGTTCCGTCATCGAGGTCCGGTGCTCGCAGGTCGAAGCGCTCCTTGGCCAGCACGACGATCGAGCGTCCCTCGGGGGTCTCGTCGGCGAGCGAGGACAGCTGGGCCGCCTCGGCCAGCTGGCGCTCGTCGACGCCGGGGGCAGCCACGAAGGCGCTCGCCTGACGGCTCCCCATGGTGAGCGTGCCCGTCTTGTCCAGCATGATGACGTTCACGTCCCCGGCCGCCTCGACCGCCCGGCCCGACAGAGCGAGGACGTTGCGCTCGAGGAGCCGGTTCATCCCCGAGATGCCGATGGCCGACAGCAGCCCGCCGATGGTGGTGGGGATGAGCGCGACGAGGAGGGCAATGAGGACGGTGACCGACACCACGGCGTGGGAGTAGGTGGAGAACGGGGCGACGGTGACCACCACCACCAAGAAGATCAGCGTGAGACCGGCGAGCAGGAGGGCGAGGGCGATCTCGTTCGGGGTCTTCTGGCGGACGCCGGCTTCGATGAGGGTGATCATGCGGTCGAGGAACGACTCGCCACGCCCGGCGGTGATCTTCACCTGGATCTCGTCGGAGAGCACGGTGGTGCCGCCCGTGACCGCGCTGCGGTCCCCGCCGGACTCCCGGATCACCGGCGCCGACTCGCCGGTGATGGCCGACTCGTCCACCGAAGCGATGCCCTCGATCACCTCGCCGTCGCCGGGGATCACCTCGCCTGCCGCCACGACCACGACGTCGCCGACCTGCAGGGTGGTGGCAGGGACCACCTCGATGCCGTGGGAAGTGAGCTTCCTCGCCTCGGTCTCGGTGCGGGTGCGGCGCAGCTCGTCGGCATGGGCCTGGCCCCGGCCTTCGGCCATCGCCTCGGCGAAGTTGGCGAACAGGACGGTCAGCCACAGCCAGATGGCGATCTGCCCGGTGAAGGAGAACAGGCTCATCTTGCCCGAGGCGAGGTAGCGGAGCGCGTCGGCGGTGGTGAAGAGCGAGCCGACCTCGACCACGAACATGACCGGGTTGTGGGTGAGGGCACGCGGGTCGAGCTTGCGCAGCGCCTGGCCGAGGCTGTGGCGCACCAGGTCGCGGTCCCACATGCTCATCGTCCGGCGCCGTCCCGCCCCGTGGCTCTGGGTGTCGTGGTCGCCGCTTGGGGAGAGTGCTGTGACAGACGCCTGTGCCGGGGACGTCGGCTCCTCGTGGGTCATCGCTGCCACCTCCGTGGGCATCGGGATCGGATGCTCGTCATCTGCTCACCCACCGAAGAGCTTCCCGGCGTGGGCGGCGAACTGCTCCGCGAAGGGCCCGAGGGCAAGGGCAGGGAAGAAGATGAGCGCCCCGACCACGACGACGGTGCCGGTCAAGAGCACCGTGAACAGCGGTCCGTGGGTGGGGAACGTGCCGGCCGACTCGGGCACACGCTGTTTTCTGGCCAAGGCGCCGCCCATGGCGACGAGGGGGATGTACATCGGGAACCGGCCGAACAGCATGGCCAATCCCACCGTCGCCGAGTACCAGGGCGTCGCCGAGCTGAGACCGCCGAAGGCCGAGCCGTTGTTGCCCACCCCCGAGGAGAAGGCGTAGAGCACCTCGGAGAGCCCGTGCGGGCCCGGATTGAAGATGCCCGACTTGCCGGCCGTGAGCGCCACCGACAGGGCGGAAAGGACCAGGATGACGAGGCTCGGCACGATCATGGAGAGGACCGCCATCTTCACCTCGAAGGACTCGATCTTCTTGCCGAGGTACTCGGGCGTGCGGCCGACCATGAGGCCGGCGAGGAAGAGGGCGAGCACGGCGTAGGCGATCATCCCGATCATCCCCGCCCCCCACGATCCGAAGATCACCTCGCCGGTCATCATGTTGAACAGCGGTACCAGGCCGCCGATGGGGGTGAGGCTGTCGTTGGAGGCGATGACGCTGCCCCAGGAGATGGTGGTGGTCGAGTTCTCGAACAGCGACGTGGTGCCGGTGCCGAAGCGGGTGTCCTTGCCCTCCAGGTTGTGGGATGCGGCCAGGTGGAGGTGGTGGGCGGCGAGGGCGGGGTTGCCCGCCGCCTCAAAGTGGTAGAGGACGACGGCGCCGATCACAAACAGGATGGCCATGGAGGCGAAGATCGGCCGGGCCTGGCGGGTGTTCTTCACCATCTTGCCGAACAGGAAGATGCAGGCGACCGGGACGCTGAAGCCTAGGAGCAGCTGGAAGACGATCGAAGCGGCGTTGGGACCGGCGAAGGGCTGTGCGGCGTTCATGTTGAAAAAGCCGCCGCCGTTGTCGCCGAGCTGCATGATCGAGGTCATCGAGGCCACCGGTCCCTGGGCGATCACCTGCTTGTGGCCCTGCAAGGTGTGCACCACCGTGTAGGCGTGCAGGTTCTGGGGGCTGCCGAGCAGCATGAGGACGACGGCACCGATGATGGCGAGGGGGACGGCCACCCACAGCAAGGTGCGGATGAAGTCCCGCCAGAAGTTGCCGATGGTCTCCGCGTTGTGGCGGGAGAAGCCGCGCACGACCGCCAGCAGCAGGCAGATGCCGGTCACCGGGGACAAGAACTGCTGGACGGTCAGCCACATCTGGGAGAGGTAGCTGAGCGTCGTCTCGCCGCCGTAGTTCTGCCAGTTGGTGTTGGTCATGAAGCTGATCGAGGTGTTGAGGTTCACCCAGAACGGCACCTTTGGCATGTGCGCTGGGTTGAAGATGGTGAGCACCGGCTGGAGGGCGAGCAGGATCATGAGGATCACGAAGCCCACGACGTTCACCATGAGCAGGACGAAGACGTAGCGCGTCCAGCGCATCTCGACGGTGGGATCGATCCCGCAGATGCGGTAAACGCCGTTCTCTACGGGGACGAGCACGCGGTCCATGAAGGTGCGGCCGCCCTCGAGCGTGTTGAACATGTAGGTGCCGAGCAACTTCCCGATGACCGTCACCACGGCCAAGAGGACGAAGATCTGCAGGACGCCTTGCCAGGTCACGGATCGCTCCTCGTGTCGCGTGGCTCTCGGATCGGCTCGGCATCGCCCAACGGTGCGAGCAGCTCGTAGAGCGGGTTCAAGATCTCGGTGCGGTGCCGGTGGGCTCGTGGGGTCCCCCGGGCCTCGAGCACCACCCCCGGGGCCAGACCGGGGATGGACCGGCGGCCGAGGAAGACAAGCACCACCGAGCCGGTGGCATCGCACAGCTCCGCCTCGAACGTCGGCCCATGCGGACCGGCCAGGGTCCGGACGTCGCGCAGGCGACCCCGCACGGCCGCCGGGCGCCGAGCGACGAGATCCCTCACGGCTGCGGGTGGACCGAAGCGGCCCGGGTCATCGGCAGCCATCGGAGCCAGCAGATCCAGTATGGGAACAAGGACACAGCATGCAGGCGCAGGCTCCGCGTGCCGTGGCGGACAAGGAGTGCGGATCGGCCATCGGGAAGCACCGCGCCGCCCGCTCAGAGGTCGAGCGGGGCGAGGAGAAGATCGGTCGGGGCACAGCCACGAGGCCGGTTCTATCCCTCGGCGCCGAGGCCCGAGAGGCGTTTTCACGCGCTGTTCACGCGCATCGGCGCAATTTTCGCGACCTGTTCACGGCCGCTGCCAGGGGATCCACAAGAGGGCGTCGCTACCATGATGGCTATGGCCCGAGGATCGCTGCGGGTGTACCTCGGCTCGGCTCCCGGCGTCGGCAAGACCTACAGCATGCTGAGCGAGGGCTGGCGCCGACGGGAGCGCGGCACCGACGTCGTCGTCGGCTGGGTCGACACCCACGGGCGCCAGGCGACCGCCGCCCAGCTGCGAGACCTCGAGGTCGTCCCGCCCAAGCTGCTCGTGCACCGGGGCCAGACCCTCGCCGAGATGGACCTCGAGCAGCTTCTGCGCCGCCGGCCCGAGGTGGCCCTCGTCGACGAGCTGGCCCACACCAACGCCCCGGGGTCCGCCCACGACAAGCGCTGGCAGGACGTCGAGGCGCTCCTCGACGCGGGCATCACGGTGATCTCCACCGTCAACATCCAGCACCTCGAGTCCTTGAACGACGTCGTCGCCGCCATCACCGGCGTCCCCCAGCGCGAGACGGTCCCCGACGCCATCGTGCGAGGGGCTGAGCAGGTCGAGCTCGTCGACATGACCCCCGAAGCGCTGCGCCGCCGCATGGCCCACGGCCACGTCTACCCGCCCGAGCGGGTGGACGTGGCGCTCGCCAACTACTTCCGCCTGGGCAACCTGGTCGCCCTGCGAGAGTTGGCCCTGTTGTGGGTGGCCGACAACGTCGACGACCAGCTCCAGAGCTACCGACGACGCCACGGGATCGACGGGCCGTGGGAGACCAAAGAGCGGGTGCTCGTAGCCCTCACCGGCGCCAAGAGCGGCGAGCACCTCATCCGCCGGGCAGCGCGCATGGCGCAACGCGCCAAAGGCGACCTCGTCGCCGTCCACGTCGCCGCCGACGACGGGCTCCGCACGAGCTCTCCGTCCCACCTCGACGAGCAGCGAGCGCTCGTCACCCAGCTCGGCGGCAGCTACCGGGAGGTCGTCGGCACCGACGTCGCCGACGCGCTGGTCCAGCTGGCCCGGGCCGAGAATGCCACCCAGATCGTCCTCGGCGCCAGCCACCGCTCACGCTGGACCCGCCTCAGCACCGGGTCGGTGGTGAACGCCGTCATCACCAAGTCGGGCGACGCCGTCGACGTCCACGTCATCTCCACCCCGGCACCGGCCATCCCCGACCGGACGAGCCTTCGGGCGGGGGAACGCAAGGACCGAGGAACGCCGCAGCGCCTCGGCCGCCTCGCCGCCCCCGGCGCCGTCGGCACCCGCCGGCGGGTCCTGGGCCTTCTTATCGCGGTCGTGGCCCTTCCCCTTCTCACCTTCTGTCTCGCCGCCACCCGCGGCGACCTGCCGCTTGGCACCGTCTCGCTCCTGTACCTCCTACCCGTGGTCGCCGCCGCCGCCGTCGGTGGTGCCGCAGCCGGCGCGGTGGCCGGCGTAGGCGGCTTCCTGCTCCTCAACTGGTTCTTCAGCCCCCCGGTCCACACCTTGTCCATCGCCGACCCCCGAGACGTCTTCACCCTGGTCGTCTTCGTGGTAGTGGCCGCCATCGTGAGCATCCTCGTGGACGTGGCCGCACGGCGCTCCCTCGAAGCCCGACGCGCTCGCTCCCAGGCCGCCTCCCTGGCCCGGGCCACCGCCGCGCTGGTCGACCGACCCGACCCACTCCCCGCCCTGGTCGACGAGATCGTCCGGACGTTCCCCGTCCGCGGCGCCGCCGTGCTCCGCCTCCTCGGCGACGACTGGAGCGTCGAAGCGACCGCTGGAGAAGAGCCACCGTCCTCACCGAACGCTGCCACGCTCGCCTTGCCGATCGACGCCGCCCGGGTGCTCGCCCTGGCGGCCGGCCGGATGCGAGCCGACGACCGGGAGGCGCTCGGCACCTTCGCCGGCCAGCTCGCCGTCGCCGTCGTAAAGCGCGAGCTCCACGCCCAGGCGTCCGAAGCGACCGCCCTCGCCAAGGCGAACGAGGTGCGCACGGCCCTGCTCGCAGCGGTGAGCCACGACCTGCGCACGCCGCTCGCCTCGATCAAAACGGCGGCCACGAGCTTTCTTCCCGATGACGTGGCCTGGGACCCCGCGGCCGTGCGCACCCTGCTCGCAACCATCGACACCGAAGTCGACCGGCTCTCGGCACTCGTCGCCAACCTCCTCGACATGAGCAGGTTGGCGACCGGTGCCGTCGTCGTCCACCTCCAGGACGCCGGGCTCGACGAAGTGGTGGCCGCCGCGCTGACGTCGCTGTCCACCGCCAGCGACCGGGTGGAGCTCAGCGTCCCCGAGACGCTGTGCCCCGTCGAGACCGACCCGCCCCTCCTCGAGCGTGCCCTCGCCAACCTGCTCGCCAACGCCATCCACGCCTCCGACGACCATCCGGTCCGGGTCATCGCCGCCGCCCAGCCGGGCGGCTGGGTAGAGCTTCGGATCATCGACCGGGGACCGGGGATCGCCCCCGTCGACCGGAAACGGATCTTCCTCCCCTTCCAGCGCCTCGGGGACCGCGACGCCGGCAGCGGCGTCGGCCTCGGGCTGGCGGTGGCCAAAGGGTTCATCGAGGCCCTCGGCGGGGACCTGCTGGTCGAGGACACCCCCGGCGGCGGCGCCACCATGATCGTCCGGCTCCCCCAGGCCCAGCCGGCCGCGCCCCCGCTTGCGCCTGGCCCAGTCGATGCCGGCGACCGACGAGCCGGCGCCGACGACGGGGTGGCGGCCCCCGGGTCTCCTCTCGAACACCCGGTCCTCTCGGGGGGAGGTCCCGAGTGAACCACATCCTCGTCATCGACGACGAAGCCCCCTTCGCCCGGGCCTTGAGCATCGGTCTGCGGGCCCGCGGCTACGACGTCGAGTGGGCCGCCACCGGGCGCAACGGCCTCGAGGCGGCGGCCCGGGAGCACCCCGACGTCATCTTGTTGGACCTCGGCCTGCCCGACCTCGACGGCGTGGACGTCCTGCGGGGCCTGCGCGCCTGGACCACCACCCCGGTCATCGTGCTCTCGGCCCGCAGCCACGAGCAGGCGAAGGTCGAAGCACTCGACTGCGGGGCCGACGACTACGTCACCAAGCCCTTCGGCATGGACGAGCTCGTGGCCCGGGTCCGTACCGCGTTGCGCAGAGAGGCACCGACCGAGGACCGGGCGTGCATCGTGACCGAGCACTTCACCATTGACCTCTTCAACGAGCAGGTGACCGACCCCTCGGGCCAGCCGGTGCGCCTGACCCCGACCGAGTGGCACATGGTCGCCACCTTGGCACGCAACCCGGGCAAGCTCATCTCCCAGCGCCAGCTCCTCCAGGCGGTCTGGGGACCGCAGTACGAGCGGGAGTCGGCCTACCTGCGAAGCTACATGGGCAGGATCCGACGGAAGCTCGAGCCCAACCCGGCTCGGCCCCGCTACTTCTGCACCGAGCCCGGCATGGGCTACCGGTTCGTCGTGCCCGATAAGTAGGAGCACGGGATCGGTCAGTCCGCGGCGGGTTCCCAGCCCGGACTGTCCCCGGCGGCCCGCCCACCTACGCCCGCTTCCACTGCTCGGCCGCCCGCTGCCGATACACCAGGGCATCGGCGACGCGTTCTTCGGACTCCGGCGGGATCGGCACGGTGGCCAGCTCGGCGAGCCGCAGGCGTACTCCCTCGTAGTCGATCGGCGCCCAGATGGCCTCGTGTGGCCGCTGTGTCGGCCCCGGGGCCGCCGTCGCGACCGGGACGGTGGCATTGGCCAGGACGCGCCGTGCGCCGGCCTCCCGGCGCGGGTGGCCGAAGCAGAAGCAGATCCAGTAGGCGTGGCCGGAGGCGACCTGGAGCTCCTCGTAGCTCTTCAGCTTCTTCTCCAGGCGCTCCAGGGTCTCGGTCGAGCGGTCGTACTCCAGGCAGACGATGACCTGGCAGCCGGCCTCCTCCCACCGACCGAGCCCGTCGGGGTTGGCGATCCGGTCGAACTGGCTGGCGCAGTGGCGCTCGGACCACCACAGCGAGAGGTCGCACTCCTCCCTTCTCCGGGACTCGGCCACGAGCGCCGAGAAGAAGCCGTTCACCCCGACCAGGTGCCGGAGGCGCTGGGACTTCCCGATGGCGAGCGCCTTGTCGGCCCGCCAGTGGGACTTGTCGGGGTCCTCGCCCCGCTCGGCGGCGACCACCATGGCGCCGAGCTCGTCGAGCACGTAGTGGTACGGGAGGCTGGCGTAGCGGTGGTCGAGCGGCTGGAAGCGCTCCAGCAGCCGGAGCTTGTAGAGCGTGGTCAACCGGTGCTGGGCGGTGTTCGTGTTGTCGAAGTACATCTCGGCCAGCTGGTCGGTCGTGAAGACCCGGTGGCGGTAGAGCATGGTCAAGATGGACCGGTCCCGCTCGGTGAGCCGGTGTGCCACCTCCATCACGAGCCTGTCGCCGGCCCTCGGCCGGAGAGACGATGATTTCATGAGAACTGACCCAAGGAGTCGGGGTTCGCGACTGGCGGGGCTGGAGTAGCGACACGCTGGCACTTCGGCCCCGACAGGGTGGTCCGTTCAGGACTGGCGACCGTGCTGGCAGGGGTGATGGCGACCGTGGTGGCGACCCACTGGATCGCCCTCACGCCGAGTACCCTGCACGGCGGACCTTCGTGTGCGCTACAGCCAAGCTGATGGCCGGCCCTTCGACCAAGGGCTCAAGGTTCGTATTGTGGGAGGCCGGGTGCGCCGACCAGTCCTCCGCGCGAACCTGCGCGGCGGACTGGGGTGTCTCGCTGCCGCGATCGTAGAGGGTGACTGCGACATCGACAGCGCTCTCGGCCGGTTGGTAGACGACGTCGAGTTGCAGCGCCTCGAACAGCGCCCGTAGTTCGCCCTGTGGCGCCGCGTCGAGCGAGGTGGTGAGGATCGGCAGGCGGTCGAGCAACGGGGCGACGTCGGCCAACGTGGGCGCCTCTGTCGCCGAGGCTCGGGCGAGTGCCACGAGCCGCTCGCGCCGCTCGGCGATGGCGCCCTCCAGCTCGGCCACGCGCTGGCCGACGCGCCGACGGAGCGCAGCGGTCACGTCGTCGGCTTCGAGATTCACGAGCTGGCGGCCGATCCGGCGTTCGAGGTCGGCGATCTCGGCTTCGATCTCGCTGGCGCGCTCTCTCGCCGGGGCGGTCCGTTCAGGCTCGGCGGCGGCGTCGAGGGCGTGGTGCCAGTAGTCGGTGCGCCCGGGGCCGAAGAGGGCGGTGGCGAGGAATGGAAGCAGCGCATCGTTGAGGCGCTGCTCGTTCAGGTACACGTGGGGCGGATGGTCGGCAGGGATGTCCTTCGAGCGCTGATGGGAGGGCTGGCAGGAGTAGTACGTCGTGTTGCGGCGGTGGTTGCCCCACATGCGCAGTCCGCAGATCCCGCAGCGGAGCAGGCCGCGGTAGAGGTAGTTGGTCTTCGCGGTCGGCCGTGCCGTCGTCGCGGGGACGCCCTGACGGGAGCGTTCGTTGGCCCGGGCGCGCGCCTGCACCGCGTCATGCTCCTCGCGGCTGACGATGGCGGGATGCGCGGGCTCTTCGGACCAGACCCAGGCCTCGGGTGGGTTCGTCCGGTTGTGACCCTTCTTCCGCGCTCGGCGGTTCCACACCTGATAGCCGGTGTACTTCGGGTTCCGCAGCACCTCCCAGACGCTGGAGCGGCTCCAGGCACCACGGGCGGTCGCCGGGTCGATCGGGATCGGTGGCGGGTAGCGGTCGAGGTCGGCGTTGAGCCGGTCGCGGATTTGGAGGAGCCCCATCCCGCCGCCCAGGTACCAGTCGTAGATCGTGCGCACCACTGGCGCCCTCACGGGGTCCAGCTCCAAGGTGTGCTTGTTGATGCCGCGGCTCGCCTTGTGGGGGTTCGGGTGGTCGTGGGTGACGAAGCGATAGCCGTAGAGGGCGACGCCTCCCGTGTGCCAACCCTGGCGGGTCGAGGTCTCCTGGCCCTGGCGAGACTTCACCATCAGCTCGTGGTGATAGCCCCGCGCGATGCCGATGTTCACGTGGCGGAGCACGATGGTCCCGAAGGACTCCTCCATCGGCTCGTCGGCAGCGCACAGCCGGACACCGGCCGATCGCAGCTCGTCTTCGACCCGGAACGCCACCGAGGAGTTACGGCTGAGGCGGCTGATGGATTCCACGATCACCCGGTCGAAGCGCGCCGGGCGTCGGGCGGCGTCGGCAAGTAGCTCCTTGAGGCCGCCGTCGCGTGGGATGGCGATGTCGAAGCCGGCGAGGCCGCCAGAGCCACGTGCTGCGTAGGAGCCAGTGCCCGACTCGATGTCGTAGTAGTGGGCGACGATCCGCCCGCCGGCCTCGGCCACCTGGCGCTCGGCGTTTTGGAGCTGCCGGGGAAAGGAGAGCGTGGGGTCCTGCTCGTCTTCAGTCGAGACCCTCCCGTACCAGGCGTAGCGGGGGGTTCCGGCGACGGTCGTGGTCATGGCGAGACCTCCTCGCCCTGTCCTACCTCCACGTCGCCGAGGGAAGCGAGCAGGGCGGCAAGCGCCTTTCCCTGCACCGCCGCCAATGCCCGGCCGGCCTCGCCACCGACGAGGCGAAGCTGTCCACGCACCGTCAGAGGGTGCCCGCCTCGGCCAGATTCGCAGACCGGGGCGGGATCTGTCTGCACGGGCCGTCCGGGAGGGTGTCGATGTTCGATCTCGGCGGCCCGCCCGGCGGCCGAGGAGCGGTTGTTGGTCATCGGCTCGGCACCGTGGCCCGCTCGGCCAGCTCGATGAGCCGACGCCGGGGTGCCGCCTCGCCCAGCGTGAGCCACACCTCATCGGCGGGACTGCCGGTGCAGGCGGCGGCCGTCGCGACGGGCAGGGCGGTCCCTTCGAGTGCCCGGCGCAGCGCTGGCTCACGGCGTGGCTGGGTCAGCCAGAACAGCACGGAGCGGGCCGAGCCCTCGGCCTCGGCGAGGTCGCGGTAGCCGTCCAGCTTGGCCGCCACCCGGGCGAGGGTCTCGGTGCCGGTGTCGTGCTCGACGAAGAACTCGACCCGGTCGCCTCCCTCCTCCCAGACCCCGTACGCGTCGGGACGCACGAAGTCCCCCCACTCCGCCGCGCACCGCCGCTCGGACCACCACGCGCCCACCGCCGCGTCAGGCCGTGAGCGTGCCGCGGCGTGGAGCGCGCAGAAGAAGCCGTTCACCCCGAGGGTGTGGGCGGTTCGCTGCCCGGCAGCGAGCGCCACCACCCGGTCGTGCAGCACCGAGGCGCGGGGCGGATCCACCCCGCGTTCGGCCGCGACCAGGCCAGCACCGAGCGGCCCCAACGTGTAGCGCCAGGACTCCGAACCCACCGGGCGGATGGAGCGGAACCGTTCCACGACGCCGAGGCGCCACAGCGTGACGAGGCGATGCTGGGCCGAGACGAGGCTCGTGAAGCAGAGGTCGCAGACCTGCTCGGTGGTGAGGATCCGGTGCTCCCAGAGCACCCGGCAGATGAGGCGGTCGCGTTCGGTCAACCGACCGAGCACGTCGAGCGCCGACACGGCGCCCCGCCGGAGAGGAAAAGAACCAGTCATGACACGCTCCACGAGTCGGGGTCCTCCGACGCCGGGGTGGGAGCGGCCCGGTGCCGGTGGTTCTGCACCTCCGACCCCGGCGTCTCAAGGACGGCGGACGAGACGCCACCAGGGACGCCGGTCGAGACGCCGGTGGACCCGCCGCCGTCATTTCGGCGGCGCTGGCGTCGACGCACGAGCAACTCGTGTCGACGCTCGTCTCGGGTGCGCCCGGCGTTGGCTCGGGCCGCCGTCCGGGCCTCGGCCGCCCGGCCAGGGACAGCACGGGCCATTGGCCGGGTCCGAAGGGTGAACGCGTGCAGGTCCTGGCCACCGACCACCAGGCGACAGGCAACCTGGTAGGCGCCGAGGTGGCTGAGGTCGTACGCGCTCACGTAGGGCTCGGTGTGGCGGGCGAGCACCCGGGCGTCTTCGGGTGAGACGTTGAAGTACACCTTGTTGCGGGCGTTCGCCGAGGTGGCCTCGGCAAGGTCGCGGGGCAGCTGGCCGAGGTGCTGGTGGGCCAAGGTGAGCGACAGGTGGTAGCCGCGGGCCTCGGCCAGCACGTCGTCGAGCGCGCCGGGGAGGGCGAGGAAGTTGTGTGCCTCGTCGACGTAGAGCGACGCGTCGTGACGGACCGGCCGCCCGGCGCGGCCGGTCGCCGCCTGCCACACCCGGGTGACGAGCAGCGAGCCGACGAGGCGTGCCGTGTCGTCTCCCAAGAGGCCCTTGGGGAGCCGGACGAGGAGCACGCCGCCGTCGAGGACGTCGGCCATAGAGAAGCTGGAACGGGCCGAGCCGAGCAGGTCCCGGGCGAAACTCCGGGCGAGCACGGCCCGCAGCTTGTTCATGACCGGGCCGATCACCTGGGCCTGGCCGGCAGGCGAGAGGGCGTCGTAGCCGTCCCAGAAGCCCTTGAGCCCCGATCGTTCCGACAGCCCGGCCACGAGGGGCGCCCGGAAGCGCCGGTCGATGAGCAGCACCGGGACGTCGGCCAGGGTCGCACCGGGGAGCCGGCGCAGGGTGGCACAGGCCGAGCGCAGCACGTCGTCGGTCCTCGGCCCCCAGTAGGCGGCGAAGATCCGGGCGAACACCGACACCACGTGGTCGACCGCCACCTCTGCTGGTTCGCCACCGAGGACGTTCAGGGACGGTGGCGCCGCGGTCTCCTCGGGGTCGATGAGCACCAGTCGCTCAAGGGCGCACCTCGGGATCCGGGCGAGCAGGTCGACGACGAGGTCGCCCTTCGGGTCGATGACCACCACGCCACGGCCGGCTGCCATGTCGGCGAGCGCCAGGTTGGCGAGCAGCGTCGACTTGCCCGAGCCGGTCGCACCGATGACGTGGGTGTGGAAGCGGCCGTCTTCGACCCCGAGGCAGACGGCACGCCGGGGGCCGACCTCGGGGTCCCCGAGCACCCGGAGCCCGGCTCCATCACCGGCGGCATCAGAAGTACGCATCGTCGTCCTCCCATCCCGTGCTGTCCTGGCGCCACGGACCCGCCAGCACGCCCGGCGGCGGGGTGACCGCGGCGGCGCTCGCGTGGGCGAGGCCGGGGATCATCTCGTCGTAGGGAAGATGCGCGAGGGCTCCGACCTCGGAGAGGCCGAGAACCTGACCACGGCCGAAAACGCGTCGTTCGAGTCGCCGGCGAGCACCCGAGCGGTGCTGTGCGACGAGGTGGTTGCGCCCGGCATAGACACCGAAGGCGGCGGTGAGCTCGTGGGAGCGGGCGCGTAGGTGACGCCGTGCGCCGCGGCCGGGCTGGACACAGGAGAGCCCGTAGCGGACGGCGACCTCGAATGCCGGGAGGTCGCTCGCCTTGTGGACCGCGTGGCGCACGTCGGCCGTCCGCATCGGGTCAGGGGTCGGCGGGCGCGCCGGGGCGCTCCGCCAGGCGGCGAGCAGCCGGGGGACGAGTGCGGTGGGACGGCCGGTCTGAAGTGACCGGGCGGCTCGGACGAGCATGCGGGTGGAGCGGGCACCCGCTGGGCGGACGAGGACCTGGACCAGTCCCTGCTCGTCGCGGTCCCAGGAGCCGAGTGCGCCGATCACGGTGCGAAGCGGATCGACGACATGGTCGGTGCCGAGTGGGAGCCAGGCCGGCGCCGCGAGCCGCAGTTCCCCGCAGGAGGTGAGCGGACCGGCGAGGTTCGGGCGGTGGGCGTCGCGGACCTGGCACTGTGCGCCCGGCCACGCCGAGGAGACGGCCCGGGCGACGGCGTGCGCCGAGATGTCCGCGGACACCCAGAGCCGCAGGCCGACGCCGTCACCGGATCCCTCCATCTCGAAGGCGACGTGGCCGGTGGGGCGAAGCAGGTGGCGCTTGGCGGCCAGCACCGGGTGGAGGTTCCGCCAGAAGGCGGGCGCACCTTTCGCCTCGACGACAGCTGGCATCGCCACCTCGACGAGCTGGCCACCGGTCGGTGGCCGGAGACGGCCAAGCACCCGGACAACCGCCGAGGCGGCCACCAGCCCCAGGACGGCGATCACCACCGGCACGGCGATGGGCAGAACCTGGTTGGCGAAGAGGGCAAGATGGTGGCCGAGGTCTTTCCACCAGGCGTCGGGGTGGGCGAGGAAGTGGGCGAGCGGCCCGTGGGGCAGGCTCAGGGACGGTGCGGGGGCAGCAGATGGCAACGGGATCCTCCTGTGATCGATGGCTGTCTGTGGGAGAGCCCGGCCGGAACCGAAAACCTCCACACATAAGAACAGGGGGGTCTTCGCGCGAACACCGAGAAGACGTCCGGAAACGAGACAGGTCAAGCTGCTACGCTGGGAGAACGAGAAGCGCCTATTTGTCGAGATCTGGGGCTGCCGACGAGTTTGAGCGGGAGGGTCGTGCCATCGAGGCAACCCTCGCTCGGGGCCAGGCCGCCCGGCTCGCACCGCATAGAGCCGCGCTCATCGAGTCGCTCACCGCCATGCGCAGCGACGCCGAACTGGCGCTCCACCAGGCAATCTACGAGGCCAACCAGGACGGCTGCTCGTGGCGGTTGCTCGCCAAGTTCACCGACATGTCCTGGCAGACCCTGCACCGCCGCTACCGGGGACGACCGACCCGCATGCGACCGCCGCCCGACAAGGACACCTGGCTCCGCAGCCGGCACCGACCCGAGAAGGTCGTCACCGTGTCGTTCGACGACAACTGGTGGTCGTGACGCAGGCCGTCGGTGAGGTCATCGTCGAGCGGCCTGTCGCCATGCACCCGGCATCATCCCGACGGTGGCGCGGTCCAGGCTCGGGGACCGAGGCTTCACTACCCTTGGGGTGACCGACAACCCAGATCACGACGAAGAAGGGCAAGCACCGGCATGGCCGAGAGCAGGATCAACAACCATGCCGCGTTCATCTGGTCCGTCGCCGACCTGCTCCGCGGTGACTACAAGCAGTCCGAGTACGGCAAGGTCATCCTGCCGCTCACGGTGCTGCGCCGCCTCGACTGTGTGCTGGAACCCACCAAGGCGGCCGTCCTCGCCCGGGCGGTGAAGCTGCGCGGCCAGGTCGACAACGTGGAGCCGGTGCTGTGCGCCGTGGCCGGGCAGCGCTTCTACAACACCTCCCCGCTCGACTTCCCTCGCCTGCTTGACGATCCCGCCCAGGTAGCCGGGAACCTCCGGGCCTACATCGCAGGGTTCAGCTCCGGGGCGCGCGAGGTTCTGGAGAAGTTCGACTTCGACACCCAGATCACCCGCCTGGCCCGCGCCGACCTGCTCTATCTGGTGGTCTCCCGCTTCGCCGAGGTGGACCTGCACCCTGACGCCGTGTCGAACCTCGAGATGGGTTACCTCTACGAGGAGCTCGTCCGGCGCTTTTCCGAGCTCTCCAACGAGACCGCCGGCGAGCACTTCACCCCCCGAGAGGTGATCCGGCTCATGGTGAACCTGCTGTTCGCCACCGACGACGACATCTTGACCGACGCAGGTGTCATCAAGACCCTCTACGACCCGGCCTGTGGGACCGGGGGGATGCTGTCGGTGGCAGAAGACCATCTGCGCATCCTCAACCCGAGTGCCCGCCTGGAGGTCTTCGGCCAGGAGCTCAACGACGAGACCTACGCCATCTGCCGCTCCGACATGATGCTGAAGGGCCAGGACGCCGGCCACATCGTCTCGGGGAACTCCTTCAGCGACGACGGCCACAAGGCGGCGCGCTTCGACTACATGCTCGCCAATCCCCCCTTTGGGGTGGAATGGAAGAAAGTCGAAGAGGCCGTCCGCGCCGAGCACGAGACGCGGGGCTTCGCCGGGCGCTTCGGGGCTGGGCTGCCCCGGATCAACGACGGCAGCTTCTTGTTCCTCCAGCACATGCTCTCCAAAATGAAGCCACCCGAGGAGGGCGGGAGCCGACTCGCCATCGTGTTCAACGGGTCGCCGCTGTTCTCAGGCGCAGCCGGATCAGGCGAATCGGAGATCCGGCGCTGGATCATAGAGAACGACTGGCTCGAAGCCATCGTCGCCCTCCCCGACCAACTCTTCTACAACACCGGGATCTCCACCTACTTCTGGGTGCTCACCAACCGCAAGCACCCCGAACGCCAAGGCAAGGTCCAGCTCATCGACGCCCGCGACCAGTGGGTCAAGATGCGCAAGTCGCTCGGGGATAAGCGAAAGGACATCTCAGCCGACCAGATCGCCCAGATCACCCGCCTCTACGCGGCGTTCACCGAGGGCGAACGGGTCAAGATCCTCCCCAACGAGTCCTTCGGTTTCCAGCGCATCACCGTCGAACGCCCGCTCCGGCTCCGCTGGGAGGTCACGGCCGAGACCGCCGAACGCCTGGCCGCCACCAAGCAGTGGGCCAAGCTCACCCCCGACCAGCGGCACGACTTCACCGCCAGGCTGTCCGAGCTCATCGGCGTCTCGGCCACCGAACGATCCGTCATGGCGACCAAGCTCGGACCGCTCCCCAAGGCGATCGAGAAGCAGACCTGGGACGCCCTCGCGGTCGCCGACCCGGAAGCGCCGGTCGTCACCAACCGGAAAGGCGAGCCCGAAGCAGACCCCGCCCTGCGCGACAACGAGAACGTCCCCCTGCCGCCCATCCCGGCCATGTGGGTGGCGGACCCCACCGAGCGCCTGGCGAGCATCGAATACCGAAGCGTCGTCGAGGACTACATCGCCGAAGAGGTGCTGCCCTACATCGCCGACGCCTGGGTCGACCACACCAAGACCAAGATCGGCTACGAGATCCCCCTCACCCGCCACTTCTACAAGTACGTCCCACCACGGCCGCTCGCCGAAATCGACGCGGAGATCAAGGCCCTCGAAGCAGAGATTCAAGCCCTGCTGCGCGAGGTGACCGAGTGAGCGTTCGCCTCAAAGAGACCGCGGACTTGGTGACGTCCTGTGTCGCATCCGGGCCCCGTCCATTCGTTGCATTGGAGCACCTCGAAAGTGGGACGGGTCGGCTCGCCGCAGACGTTGAGCTACCCGAGCGCCCGGCCCCAGAGACTGGAGCTGCGTCCGTCGAGCCCGGCGACGTGCTCTTCGGCAAACTTCGGCCGTATCTAGCGAAGACCTGGCTCGCCGATAGGCCCGTGTTCGTCTCGACGGAGCTTCTCTCCCTTCGCCCGCGTGCTGGTGTCGACAGCCGCTGGCTGGCTTACCTCGTAGCCAGCGATCCCGTTTTGGAGTGGGCGGTGGCAACCTCTGACGGTACGAAGATGCCGCGGACGAGCTGGGAGAAGCTCGCCGAGTATCGGGTGGACATTCCGCCGATCGATGACCAGCGCGCCATCGCCAACTACCTCGACCGGGAGACCGCCCGCATCGACGCGCTCATCGAGAAGAAGCGGCGGATGGCTCAACTTTTTGATCTGGCCATCGTCGCTGGTCTTGAGGAGGAACTAACCCAAGTAGCCAGCCGCTTGCCTCTTCGTCGCCTTCTCTTGAAACCTCCGCAATATGGGGCATCGGAGTCAGGGGAGCAAGCCATGGAGGACTGGCCACGCTATATCAGGATCACGGACTTGGAATCCGATGGAGCCCTTCGGTCCGATGACCCGCGATATCTCGATCCATCGGCAGCGGCCGCTTACACGCTCGAAGATCGAGACATTTTGATTGCCCGGAGTGGAGCCACCGTCGGCAAGGTATCTATGTATCGAGAAGCGATGGGTCCGTGCGCCTTCGCAGGTTATTTGATTCGCTTTAGTTTTGATCCGCGGAAAATGCTCCCCGAGCTGTTCGCCATGTGGACGCGAACGGCGGACTACTGGGATCAGATTCGCCAGAACTTGGTTCAGGCAACTATAGAGAATGTCAGCGCCGAAAAGTATAAAGACCTTCTAGTGCCGGTGCCCAGTGTGGCAAAGCAGGAACAGCTGGTTCGGGTTGTGGGGCGCCGTCGTCAGCGCGCGGACCGCGTAGGTGCCGGCCTCAGCCAACAGATCGCCTTGCTCCAGGAGCACCGCCAAGCTCTGATCACCGCTGCTGTCACCGGAAAGTTGGAGATTCCCGAGGTCGCGGCGTGAAGGTCGACGAGCGAGGCTTCGAAGAGGCCATCGAGGCCGCGCTAGTCGCCAGCGGCTACCTCAAGTCGTTGCCTTCGCACTTCAACCCGTTGCTGGGGATCGACACGGCGGAGCTGTTCGCGTTCATCGGCGCCACGCAGATCACCGAGTGGGAGAGGCTTCTCGGACGCTACGGGAACGACCCCGATGCCGCCCAACGAGGCTTCGCGAAGCGCCTCGCCGCGGAGCTGGACAGTCGTGGCACGGTGGAGGTGCTGCGCCAAGGGGTGGTCGACCTCGGGGTGACGATCCGCCTGGCGTTCTTCGCACCCGCTCACGGCCTCACCCCCGAGCTGCAGGAGCTGTACGCGGCGAACCGGGTGAGCGTCACCCGCCAGCTCGCCTACGAGCCAGGCTCCACGAAGACGCTTGACATGGTCCTGTTCGTGAACGGCATCCCGACGGCCACGGCGGAGCTGAAGAACCCGCTCACGAATCAAGACGTCGATCACGCCATCGGTCAGTACCGGCGCGATCGGGACCCGGCCAACGTCACGTTGGCGCGCCGGGCGCTCGTGCATTTCGCCCTAGACCCCGACCGAGTGGCGATGACCACCAAGCTGGCCGGCCAGGCCACGCAGTTCCTACCCTTCAACCTCGGCCGCGACGGGGGTGCAGGCAACCCGCCCAACCCGGCCGGGCACCGGACCTCATACCTGTGGGAGCGGGTGTGGGCTCGAGACGCCTGGATGGACCTCCTCGCTCGCTTCATCCACGTCGAGCGGCCCACCCAGGGGACGCCGGCGGCCAGGCGGGCAGCCGAGCGCGTCGTCTTTCCCCGCTTCCACCAGTGGGACGCCGTGCTGGCTCTCGAAGCCGATGCCCGGGAGCACCGGGCCGGGCACAGCTACCTCGTCCAGCACTCGGCCGGCTCGGGAAAATCCAACACGATCGCCTGGACGGCGCACCGGCTCTCATCCCTCCACGATCACAGCGACCAGAAGGTCTTCGACAAGGTGGTGGTGATCACCGACCGGGTGGTCCTCGACCGCCAGCTCCAGGAGACCATCTACCAGTTCGAGCACACCCGGGGCGTGGTGATGAAGATCGACAAGGACTCGACCCAGCTTGCCGAGGCGCTCTCCGGTGAGCAGGCTCGGATCATTGTCACGACGCTCCAGAAGTTCCCCTTCGTCTTGGACAAGATCGCCGGACTACCGGCGCGCCGGTACGCGGTGATCGTCGACGAGGCGCACTCCTCCCAGACCGGCGAGGCGGCCAAGGACCTGCGCCTCGTGCTCGGGGCGACTGACGAGCAGGAGCTCACTGCCGCCGAGGCCGAAGACGCCGGGTTCATTGCCGAGGCGATCGATCCGGTCGAAGAGGCCCTCGCCAAGGCGGTCGGCGCCCGGGGTCGGCAGGAGAACCTGTCGTTCTTCGCCTTCACCGCGACGCCCAAGGCCAGGACCCTGGAGATGTTCGGCACCCTCGAGCCCGAGAGTGGCCGTTACCAGCCGTTCCACCTGTACTCGATGCGCCAGGCCATCGAGGAAGGCTTCATATTGGACGTACTGGCCAACTACGTCACGTACCACACCTACTGGCGGATCGAGAAGGCCGTGGCCGACGACCCGACGTACGAGGCCCCCAAGGCCCGGCGCGCCATCGCCCGGTTCGTCTCGCTGCACCCTTCCAACCTGGCCCAGAAGGCTGAGATCATCGTCGAGCACTTCCGGGCGCACACTGCAGCCAAGATCGCCGGGCGGGCCAAGGCCATGGTGGTCACCTCCTCACGTCTCCACGCGGTGCGCTACAAGCAGGCCATCGACGCCTACATCGCGAAAAAGGGATACGCAGACCTGGCTGCGCTGGTGGCCTTCTCCGGTCGGGTGATCGACGACAAGGAGTTCAGCTACACCGAGGCGGGCATGAACGGGTTCCCCGAGTCCCAGACCGCCGAGCGGCTCGCCACGAGTGACTACCAGGTGCTGATCGTGGCCGAGAAGTTCCAGACTGGATTCGACCAGCCTCTCCTCCACACCATGTACGTGGACAAGGTGCTCACCGGGCTCAACGCTGTGCAGACTCTCTCCCGCCTGAACCGGATCCACCCGAGCAAGGCCGACACCTTCGTCCTCGACTTCCGAAACGAGACCGAAGAGATCGTGAAGGCCTTCGAGCCTTACTACGGCCGCACGGTCGCCCCGCCCACCGATCCGAACCTGCTCTTCGACACGCGCCGACGACTCGACGACTTTGACGTGCTGCGCCCCGAGGAGATCGAGGCCACCGTCGACCTGTTGCTGGCCGCGGACATGAAGAGCCACGGCAAGGTCTACGCCGCGCTCGACCCGGCCATCGAGCGGTTCACGTCGCTCGTAGAAGAGGACCGTCTGGCGTTCAAGGACGCACTCGACAAGTTTGTCCGGACCTACTCGTTCCTGTCCCAGGTGGTCACCTTCGGCGACTCCAAGCTGGAGCGGGACTACACCTACTGCCGGGCGCTCGCCGCCCGGCTCCGCGATGCCGCGAGCGTCGAGCGCCTCGACCTCGGGACCGAAGTGGAGCTCACGCACCTGAAGACCGAGATGACCTTCGATGGCTCGCTCTCCTTGGATGCCGACACCGGCGAGGTGAAGGCCATCTTCGGCGAAGGTCGGGGTGCCAAGGCCGATCCGCAGTTGGAGCACCTCTCCGAGATCGTCGACGAGCTCAACGAGCGTTTCGGGCTCGACCTCGACGAGCGCGACCAGCTGTTGTTCGACCAGTTCGAGGAGACCTGGGCCGCGGATCCCGACGTCGTCGACCAGGCGCGCAGCAACACGCTGGAGAACTTCCGGCTCGTCTTCGACCACCGCTTCCTTGACACCGTCGTGTCCCGCATGGACGAGAACGAAGCCATCTTCAAGCGGATCCTCGACGACGAGGAGTTCCGACAGGTGCTCATGGATCTCTACGCGGGGCGGGTGTACCGGAAAGCCCGTCGTCTCCCGGAAGAGCAATGACGGACCCGCGCTTGCTCCCGCTGGTGGTACGTGACTACCTCTACGTCGACATAGCGCGAGTCCGCTCGCTGCTCGCCCAGATGGCGAATGGTGCGCCGGATGTGGTGACCGAACGATCCGCGAGAGTCCGCGAGCTGTACGCCGGGCTGTCGCTAGGCCCAGTTGCTGCGGGTGTACGACAGGGTCGCAACGCGGAGTCCGAAGAGATCAGGTCCCTCACCGACCTCCACTTTGCCCTGTTCGAGGAGAGCGCCGAAGCCCTGGGATTCCTCACTGATGTCTCGGACCAGGTACGAGATGAGAATGCTTGGCGAGCTGGGAAGGTGGCGACGTCCCTTGCCGAGTCGCAGCTGATCAGGGTGACCGCTCCAGTGCGGTTGGTGGATCCCGCCTACTTCAAAGAGTCGTTGGGCCGGATCGACACCATGATCGAATCGTTCCTCCCATTGGCGGGTCTGAACACCCAGGACACGAGCCGTGAGTCCGCACCTCCCATGTCTCGGGCGGAGTCTCCTCGCAAGGGACAACAGCCGAAGGGCCGCCGCCAGGAGAGCCGTCCGTCGACGCTATCGCTCGCCAAGCGCAAGCAGGAGCTCATGGGTGGCCTTCCCCCTGAAGCCCTAGCCAAGCTCGGCGACTTCGTCGGAAGCCTCCTCGCAGGAGGGATCTCCGTGCGATCCATGCCGTGTGGCGAGCGGACGCCTGACTGTGCCTTCTCCGGAGTCCTGCTGGACCGGAGTTCCTACATCGAACCTGAACGAGCTGCGATCTTCGGGAGGTACGGCCCGACGCCAGCGGAATGGACGCTCGTAGCCCTGGTCACTCGGTTCGGCACCAAGGATGCACCTGCTGATTTCGCACTCCCTCCTGATCTCGGGGGCAGCGCCAGCCGCCTCTCTGTCGAAGAGCTCGTGGTTCGCCTACTCGCTTTCTTGGAGCAACTGGGCGTCGCCGACGCGCCGTCGTGGCCAGCCATCGCAGTGACTCCGCTCGCGCTGTACCGGGTGCTTGTCCCGAACGGAAGCGCGGCAGAGACAACCGCCGATCCGCCTACGAAGGGGCTGTTACAGCCCGGAGGTACGTTGCTGACATGACCCAGGTCCGGCTGCAGATCCATGGGGAGCGCGGCTCGATCACCGTGGACACGCTGATCACGGCGCTTCAGCGCACGTTAGGTGTGTTGCGAGAAGTCGACCGCACGTCCCGTCAGGGAGAAGGACCTCGTGGGCGCTGGCGAGTGGAGGAAGTGTGGAACGGGAGCATTGGAGTGGCGCTCGTGCCCTCGGCGGACATCCCCCAGGAGGTCCCCGAAAGGCTGGTGGCTGGCCTAACCGTTCTCGAAGAGCGGCCTGAGCTGCCGCCATGGTTCTCAGAGTCGGCCATAGAAACTGTGAAAAAAATGGGCAAGATCCTCCATCACCCCGGTGTCTCGGGGATTGGCCTGACGGCAGTCACGCCAAGTGGCGCTGAGACTGAGGCCCGACTTACGCCCGAAATCATCGGACACGCCGCCGAGGCGTTCCAGGGGGCGGACGAGGCATCAGGCTCGGTAGCAGGCATCCTCGACGTAGTGAACTTGCGCCGCGGTCAACGCACGGTGAGCCTCTATGACGCCGGCGAGCGCCATGCGGTGCGCTGCACGTTCCCCGTGGACCTCCTTGAGATGGTTCGTGAGTATCTGGGGTCCAAGGTGCGGGCCACGGGCACCGTTACGCGTAACCGAGTAGGTCAGGTCGCATCAGTGAAGGTGGAGTCCCTTGACCGCATCGAAGAAGAGGGTCTCGTACCCAGCGTCGCCGAGCTGACGGGCATCGCCCCGTGGTACACGGGCGAGCGGACTGCCGTGGAGCACCAACGGTGGACCCGCGGTGCCTGAACCCCCTCGGTTCTACCTCGATTCCAACGTCTACCTGGCATGGCTTCGAGGCGAGGACGGAAGGGTCGATACGGCCCGCGAGCTGCTCGTGGCGGGCGAAGAGCATCGTCTGACGATCGTGGCGAGCACGCTCGTCTACGCCGAAGTCTGCGGGCACGGGGAGGTCCGCTCGCCAGGCGCAGAAGGCGTCGATGCCAAGATCCGGACCTTCTTCGAGCGTGGCTTTCTCCGGTGGGTCGAGGTGGACCTTCCAACCGCTCGGCACGCGCGAGCGCTCTCTCGCCTACACGGACTCCGCGGAGCGGACGCCATCCACCTGTCGTCGGCGATCAGGGGGAAAGCAGCGCGCTTCATGACCTGGGATACGAAGGACTTCCCGATTGGGCAAGTCATCGAGGGCGTGGCCGTGCAGGAGCCAGAAGCATATGGCCAAGGCACGCTGCCCGTCGCGTAGGGAGACGACGAGCATGATCGTCACGCCCGCGCCAGCACTCGCCTGGGTCCCGCCCGAATCTTCGTGGCCGGGGTCGACTGGAGGCAGGGCGGGATGAACGAGGCCTGGGCCGTTGTGGCAGCAGCCCTGGGGTCGGCAACGCTCACCATTGCCGGTACCTTCTGGCTCGAACAGTGGCGGCTCGGGCGGGCCGGCAAAGCGGCGCACAATGACCGACTCCGCGAGGCCTGCGTTCAAATGGGAGCGCACGCACTCTCGTTCGCGCTACGAGCTCACGCCCTCTACCTCACCGCCGTCTTCCGATCGGGCATTGGTGAAGGGTTGGACATCGTCCTTTACCACCGGAAGCCGATTGACCCGATGGAGCTCGCTGATTGGCTGGCGGTCGATCTCAAGCCGATGCTCGAAGCGCAAAGTCTCATAGAAGTCACGGCCGGAGAAGAGCTCGTCCGCGCTGCCGCCGATCTGGTCCTTGCCGCCATGGCGGTTCTGGAGAAGGCCTCGAGCGCAACTTCCAGCTCAGCAGGGCCGGACGCATCGGTCTGGCGTCGAATCGTCAGCCGATTTCAGGCTCTCGTTCCTCTGCGCCGGGACCGAGAAGTCGAGAAGGCAATCCAGGAGACGGTTCGTGAGCTTGGGCGGGAGCTCCGCAAGTTTACGCGCGTGACGCGCGAGCGCCTCGGCGTGAACGACCCGGACGTGGTCATTCGGGCGTTCCCGGAGCTGTTTGCGGACGCGTCCTCCACCGGGTCAGACCCGAAGCAGCTGGAGCAAGATGGCCGGGCTGCGCAGACCGGCCAGGTTCACACGAGCTGAAGCCGCTGGCTCAGCCGCACGACCCGTCGGAGGACTGGCCCGGCTCCTCCCGGGGGCGCGCCGACCCTGACGGTGGTCGGACCTTTCCGATGGTGGAAGGGTTCGGCGCCGTCGGGTGTGTTCCGTCGAGCGGTATCCGGAAAGAGGGGCGTACCGCGGAGCGGCTCTCGACCTCGATGCGGGCGACCAGTGCTTGGAGAGCAGCGCTCGTTGTTGCGAAGGTCTCGAGGCGCTGCAGGCGGGTCGTAACGGCGAGGGCGCCGGTTTCGAGAGCGAGGAAGTACCGTTCGGTGGCTTGTTCTTCCTTGGCCAACTCGGTGTCGACCACGCCGAGCTTGTCTTGGCGTTGGCGGCGCTTGGCCCCGGAGGCGCGAGGCCGGCGGCGAGCACCTCGAGCTGGCAACGCTCTCGTGGGCCACCTGGTCCAACGAGCGGCGACTCCACGGCCACGGCGACGACGTCTCCCCGGCAGAGTTCGAGGCAGCCTTCTACGCTGCCCAATAGGCCGACCAGCAACTGGTTGGAGCCCAATAGCGGGAGCCTCCGTCAGGCCCAGGAGGTTCAGCTCCTGGTCGTCGCGGTCGCATTGGGCCATCGTCGGGAGGCCTGCGACCGGTGACAGGCCGAAGCCCGCTGCGGTGGCCCACGTCATGGCTCCTGCCTGTGTGGACCGCCAGGTACGCCGG
>JAKAYQ010000122.1 GCA_021826725.1 Actinomycetes bacterium | reverse complement strand
GACGAGGTCGCGATCCGAGTCGTCGAGGCTCCAGTCGAACCAGCTGACGTCGTTGTCCTGGCAGTAGGCGTTGTTGTTGCCGCGCTGGGTGCGCCCCATCTCGTCGCCGCCGAGGAGCATCCGCACGCCCTGCGAAAAGAACAGCGTGGCCAGCAGGTTGCGCTTCATCCGGTTCCGCATCCGGTGCACCCGCACGGACGGGGTGTCCCCTTCGACACCCCAGTTCCGGCTCAGGTTGTCGGGGTTGCCGTCCTGGTTGTCCTCGCCGTTCGCTTCGTTGTGCCGGTGCTCGTAGCTCACCAGGTCGTCCAAGGTGAAGCCGTCGTGGCACGTCACGAAGTTGACGCTGGCGTACGTGCGTCGCCCACTGGCCGCGTAGATGTCGCTCGATCCGGTCAGGCGTGACGCCAGCTCGGGGACCTGGCCGGGGTCGCCGCGCCAGAACCGGCGCACGCAGTCCCGGTAGGCGCCGTTCCACTCCGCCCAGCCGAGGGGGAAGCGGCCGAGCTGGTAGCCGTCGGGCCCGACGTCCCACGGCTCGGCGATCAGCTTCACCTGGGACAGCACAGGGTCCTGCTGCACCACTTCGAAGAAGGCGCTGCGCCGGCCGCCCTCGAGCCCGCGGATGAGAACAGGGGCGAGGTCGAAGCGGAACCCGTCCACGTGCATGTCGGTGACCCAGTAGCGCAGGCTGTCCATGATGAGCGCCATGGTGCGGGGGTGCACCAGGTTCATGCTGTTGCCGGTGCCGGTGAAGTCGAGGTATCGGGACGGGTCTTCGGGGTCGAGCCGGTAGTAGACGGCGTTGTCGATGCCCCGGAGCGACAGCGTGGGCCCGAGGTGGTTTCCCTCGCCGGTGTGGTTGTAGACGACGTCGAGGATGACCTCGATGCCGGCGCGGTGCAGGGTCCGGACCATCGACTTGAACTCGCGTACCTGCTGGCCCATGCCCTGGGTGGCGTAGCCCACGTGGGGTGCGAAGAACCCGATGGAGTTGTAGCCCCAGTAGTTCGTGAGCCCCCGCTCCTCGAGCCTGCGGTCCTGGACGTAGTGGTGGACCGGCATCAGCTCGAGCGCGGTGACCCCGAGCGACACCAGGTGGTCGACCACGGCGTCGGAGGACAGCCCGAGGTAGGTGCCCCGCAGGTGCTCGGGCACGCCCGGGTGGCGAATGGTCATGCCGCGCACATGGGTCTCGTAGATGACGCTGCGGTTCCACGGGGTGCGCGGCGGCCGGTCGTCGCCCCAGGTGAACGCCGGGTCGACCACCACGCACTTGGGCATGCCACCGGCCGAGTCCCTCGGGTCGCGCGACCAGTCGCCGTCGGGATCGCCGATGGTGTACCCGAACAGCTCGTCGCTCCAGGCGATGGCGCCGGTGACGGCCCTGGCGTACGGGTCGAGCAGCAGCTTGGCGGCGTTGAAGCGGTGGCCGTGCTCGGGCTCGTAGGGGCCGTCCACCCGGTAGCCGTAGAGCTGGCCGGGCTGGGCTTCGGGCAGGTAGCAGTGCCAGAACCGATCCGTGGCGGACGACATGGTGACGGTGCCGGTGGGTTTGGCGTCGCTCGGTCCGTCGAACAGGCACAGCTCCACGCCTGTGGCATGCCGGGAGAACAGCGAGAAGTTGACGCCCTCGCCGTCCCAGGTGGCGCCGAGCGGATGGGGTGATCCAGGCCAGGCTCGCACAGCTCAGCCGGGCTGCCCGTCAGGTCCCGTCACACCGGGAGCAGTGGCCACGCCGAGCCCGGCGTCGGGTGTGAGGAGCACGATGCCCAGCGGTGGCAGGGTCAGCACCACGGTGCCAGGCAGGTGGTGCCAGGGAAGGTGCCGGGCCTGCACCCCGCCCAGGTTGCCCACGCCGCTGCCGCCGTAGTCGCCGGCGTCGCTGTTCAGCACTTCCCGCCAGAAGCCGCCGCAGGGGACGCCGAGGACGACGTTCGTCCGGACCACCGGAGTGAAGTTGGCCACCGCCAGCACCGGCTGGCGGTCGCGGGACCAGCGGACGAAGGCGAGGGTGCTCGACTCCGCGTCGTCGGCGCGCACCCATTCGAACCCGGCCGGCTCGCAGTCCAGCTGATGCAAGGCCGGGTGCTCACGGTAGCTGCGGTTGCAGTCGCCCAGGAACCTCCAGACGCCCTGGTGATCGGGATCGTCGAGGAGGTGCCAGTCGATACCGGCTTCGTGCGACCACTCGGCGCGCTGCCCGATCTCGTCGCCCATGAAGAGCAGCTTCTTGCCCGGCAGTGCGTACTGGTAGCCGTAGAGCAGGCGGAGGTTGGCGAACTGCTGCCAGCGGTCACCGGGCATCCTGGCCAGTATCGATCCCTTGCCGTGCACCACCTCGTCGTGCGACAGCGGGAGGACGTAGTTCTCGCTGGCGGCGTAGAGGGCGCGGAACGTGAGCTGGTCGTGGTGGTAGCGGCGGTGCACCGGCTGGCGGCCCATGTACTCGAGCGTGTCGTGCATCCAGCCCATGTCCCACTTGTACCCGAAGCCGAGGCCGCCGGTATCGACCGGTCTCGACACCTGTGGCCACGCGGTGGACTCCTCGGCCATGGTGTGGACGTCGGGGTGCTCCAGGTACACCGCGTTGTTGAGCTGCCGCAGGAAGTCGATGGCCTGGAGGTTTTCGCGACCGCCGTAGCGGTTGGGGATCCACTGGCCCTCGGCTCGCGAGTAGTCGAGGTAGAGCATGGAGGCCACCGCGTCGACCCGCAGGCCGTCGGCATGGTAGGTCCCCAGCCAGTGCTCGGCGGACGACAGCAGGAAGCTGCGCACCTCGTCACGGCCGTAGTTGAAGATCGCGCTGTCCCAGTCGGGGTGCAGGCCCTGGCGCGGGTCCGCGTGCTCGTACAGGTGGGTGCCGTCGAACCGGGCAAGAGCGAACTCGTCGGTTGGGAAGTGGGAGGGAACCCAGTCGAGCAGCACGCCGATCCCGGCCTGGTGCAGGACGTCCACCAGCGCCATCAGGTCCTGCGGGGTGCCGTACCGTGCGGTCGGCGCGAAGTACCCGGTGGTCTGGTAGCCCCACGAACCGTAGAACGGGTGCTCCATGATCGGCAGGAGCTCCACGTGGGTGAACCCGCCGGCCAGGACATGGTCGACCAGCTCGGGGGCCACCTCCCGATAGGAGCGGAGGCGCTGCGGATCGGCAGGGTCGCGGCGCCACGAGCCGACATGCAGCTCGTAGATGGACACCGGCGCGTCCAATGCGATGCGCCGTCCCCGCTCGCCCATCCAGGCGCCGTCCCCCCATGCGTAGTCGAGGTCCCACACCACCGACGCAGTGTCCGGCGGGACCTCCGACCAGGCGGCCACGGGGTCGGCCTTGTCGACGACCCGACCGTCGTGGCCGGTCACGGCGTACTTGTAGAGGTCGCCGGTACCCGCTCCGTCGACCACCGCGTGCCACACCCCGCTGTCCCCGACCGGTGACATCGGGTGGCTTGCGCGGTCCCAACCGTTGAACGACCCGCTCACCGACACGGCGCGGGCGTTCGGTGCCCACACGGCGAACCGGGTGGCACGGTCGCCGTCGCGCCGGGAGTGGGCGCCGAGCTTGGCGGCCAGAAAGCGGTGTGTGCCCTCGCGCAGCAGATGGACGTCGTGGTCGCCGAAGGCCGATTGCTCGAACGGGTCGGTTGCCGCGTTCACGTCCGACCCTCTCGCCCGGTGGTGCTCGGCTCGGGTCGCGTCGGGCTGGTTCGCCCGGTGGTGCTCGGGTCGGGTCGCGTCGGGCTGGTTCGTCTGGTGGTGTCACGCCGAGCCCGGTCGATGGACGCCAGCACGCTGGTCACCTCCGGGTCCCGGCGCAGGTCGTCCAGGCTCCGGCGGGCGCGGAGCCGGAAGGCCCCCGTCCACCCCTCCCCCGGGCGGTTTTGGGGTATTCGCTCCAGCCAGAGGTCGCCGATCTCCACCATCACGATTCGGGCGGCGCTACCGGCCAGATGCAGCAGTACCTGCCGGAGCGCACCGGGAACCGTCGGGCCGAGCGCGGCCTGCCAGGCGGCCCGCTGCTCGAGATCGATGGTGCCGGTGCCGGTGCCGGTGCCGGTGGTTGTGGTCGTGCCGGCGGCGGCGGCGGTGGTGGTGGCGGCGGTGGCGGCGGTGGCGGCGGTGGCGGTGGCGGCGGTGGTGGTGGTGGTGGTGGTGGCGGCGGTGGCGGCGGAGGAGGAGGTGGTGGCGGTGGCGGTGGCGGTGGCGGTGCCGTTGTGGAGACCATCGATCGGGGCAAGCCGTTCGGCGGCGTAGCCGGCCAGCGCGTCCCCGGGCCGCGGGTCGATGATGGTGGCGAACGGTGGCGTGTCGTGGGTGCCGATGCTGGCGACCGACTCTGCCGGCGGCACGGGGAGCGGGTCGGCCGGCGTGGCCTCGAATTGCCAGACCGCAGTGCGCAGCATGCCGTCGGTCCGCATGTCCCGTCGGACCGCGACAGGTACCGTGCCCAGGTCCTCGCCGACGAGAGCGGTGCCGGCACGAAAGGACTCGAGCACGGCGACGGCACGCAGCTCCTCGGACCGGTAGGAGACGTACGCCCCGTCCCGGGCCGAAGCGCCGTCGGGGACGAACCACATGCGGTGCAGTCCCATGACATGGTCGAGGCGCAGCACGCTGGCGTGTGTCATGGCCCGCCGGAGCACGGCGACAAGGTGCGCGTGCCCGCCGGCACGGGCGCCTTCGGGGTGCAATGGTGGAAGCCCCCACGACTGTCCTTCGGTGAAGAAGTCGTCTGGCGGCGCGCCGCACGATGCGCCGGTGACGAAGGTGCCGGGTGTCCACTGCGGGTCGAACCCGTCGGGGTGCACGCCGACGGGGAGGTCGAGCAGCAGGCCGGTGCGGCCGCTCACGGCGCCGAGCTGTTCGTCGGCGACGAACTGGGCGTAGAGGTGGTAGGCAAACGGGCCCGACGGCGGCGGTGACCCGGTAGCCGACCACAATGACCCGGTAGTCGACCACGGAGCACCGGTAGTCGACCGCGGTGGCGCTGCGCTGTCCCCCGACTGCTCGAGCCGGGCCCGGAACCGTGCGTAGGCCACGATCTCTGGGTGCTGGTCGACCCATGCGGCGACGGCCTGTCGCCGGGGTGAGCCGGGACCGGCGGCGAAGAAGTCGTCAGCCAGCGGCTGCAGGACCCGCCGCTTGGCGGTCAGCACCTCGGGGAGTGACGCCAGGTCCGACGTCCGGAGGCGTTCGCACTGCCGCCGTACCTCGGGCGAGCCGAGGGCGTCGCGGGCCGCGGCGGAGACAGCCAGGTCGGAGAGTGCATGAAGGTCGACGAAGACCTCGTTCCACGCGAGGCGGCTGGCAGGGCGGTAGGGGCTGGGGTCGAGGTGCGGGCCGTCGAGGAAGGCGGCGTACAGCGGCAGGGTGCCGACGATGCCACCGCCGAGCCCGGACACCCAATCGGCGAGCTGGGCCAGGTCCCCGAACGTTCCGGTGCCGCAGTCGCCGGAGCCTCGCACCGAGTACAGGGGTGCCAGCACGCCCCAGGTGGCTGCGGCGATCGGGCAGCGGGCCGGCGCGGCGATCAGCGTCGCCTCGGGGCGCGTGCCGCCGAGATCGACGGCGACCCGATGGTAGCCGGGCTCGATGGGGCCGAGCCGGTCGAGGTCGATCCGGTGGCGGACAACCACGCGGCCGTCGGTGGTCTCGTGCCCGAGGGTGCCGGTGCGCAGCTCGCCCAGCCGGCGCCGTTCGGTGCCGCCCGCTTCGAAGGTGACCTCGATCCATGGGTCGGCGTCACCGGGGAGCGTGACGTCCGCCGGGCCCCGGGGCCGGGGACCGGCCCGGTGGACGAGCACCGGCTCGATCACCTGCCGGGCGCTGTCCGCTTGGGCAGCCTGCCAGGCTTCGGCGGCGCCGGCAGTCCCCGATACGGGCACGCCGAGGGAGCGGAGCACGGCGACGAGCACCTCGGCCGATGCCGTCCGGCGACGCCCGTCGACAGCGGTGTAGCTGTGCTGCACGCCGTGGTGGCGGGCCAGGCGTCGCAGCGCCCGGATGTCGTGCTCGCCCGTGCTCACGCCGGTCCTCGCAGCAGCGCCAGGATCCCGCGCGCCGGGATGTCCGCCCACTCGGGCCGGCTGTTGAGCTCGTAGCCGAGCTCGTAGATGGCCTTGTCGAGCAGGAGGAAGTCGAGCAGCAAAGGGATCTGGTCTGCCGGCGGGACGAAGGCCGCCGTGCCGGCGGCCTGCAGGTAGGCGTCCAGGAAGATCCCGGACACCGAGCGGAACCACAGGTCGACAAGAGGCTCGAGGGCGTCGGGGTCGCTCGACGTGGCGATCTCGCGTTCGAGGGGGATCGCCGCCGCGCAGGCGGCGTAGTGGAAGGAGCGGATCATGCCGGCGACGTCCAGCAGCGCCGGCCGCTTCAATCTGCGGTAGCTCAGCGAGCGGGCTGGCTCGCCTTCGAAGTCGATGATGACGAAGTCCTTGCCGGTCCACAGGACCTGGCCGAGGTGCAGGTCGCCGTGGCAGCGGATCCGCTGGGTGTCGACGCGGTTGGTCGTGATGGGGCGCAGGGCCGCCACGATCTGGGGCTCGGCCTCCAAGACCTGCTGCACGGCGTCGGACCGGCGTTCGGACGCCCGCGCCTGACGAAGGGTTCGCCGCAGCAGGCTGCGGGCGCTCTGGGACATGGTCTGGCGGTCGATGGCGGTGAGCACCTCGGGCGTGAACGCCGGGTCGGTGGACGATCCGGCCAGGGCGAGATGCATCTGGGCGGTGCGCTCGCCGAGGACCGACGCCCACTCGTGGTGCGGGGCGACCAGCGGGTCGTCTGGCGCGGCGCGGTCGGCGAGCGCCAGCAGGCGGTCACCGGTGAGCGGGCCGCGCGCCGGGCGGCCGTCTTCGTGCCGGGTCAGCGCCTGCTCCAGTCCGTGGCGCACCGCGTCGACGACGTAGCTCCAGCCGTCGCCCTCGTTGGCGCGGAACTCCTCGACGGTGACGATCGTGGCCGGTTCGCCGTCGCGCCCATCCGGCAGGTGGTGCTCGATCGAGCCGGCGAACGCCGGCGCGTGCGGGAACCGGGAGCGCTCGGTCAGGAACCGGCCGAGCTCCACGCTCGGGTGGGTTCCGCGCTGGACGTGCCGCACGAGCTTCAGGACGACGTCTTCGTCGAAGAGCACCGAGGTGTTGCTCTGCTCGCCCGGCAGGACGCCGGGGTTGGCGTCGGGCCCGATGGCGGCGAGCAGCCGGCGCCCGGCGGCGGTGGGGTTGCCGGTCAGCTGCCCGGTGCGTCCCCGAACCCGGCGGCGGCGGCCAGCCAGGTCCAGCAGGGCGCGGCAGAACAGCGGGTCCCACATGGCGTCGTGCAGCACACCCGGCTCTCCGCCGACGTGGAGGTCCGCCACCACCGCTTCGGGGTGGAAGCGGTCGAGATCCTCGGCCCGGGCCCCGGTGGACCAGGTGAGCGGGAGCACGTAGGTCTCCGGGGAGCCCTCTGTCAGCTCCACGCGCAGCATCACCACCTGCGGCGGGGGGTGGTTCCCGATGCCCGGTTGGCTGCCGGTTCCCGATCCGTCCCCGCCTCCGGCCGGACCGCCCACGGCCAGGATGTCGACGATCGACACGGACCGGATGCCGCGGGCCTTGTCCCGGAACCAGCGCTGGCTCTGCACGTACGGTCGCAGCAGGACCTGGAGGCGGGCGAGCGACCGGCCTTCGAGCACCTCGGTCCACCGGGACTCCGCATGCAGCACGCTGCGCGGGGGCATGGCGTCGGAGTCGCGCCGCTCCAGTGCGAACCAGTGGAACGCGTAGGGCCCGAGCGTCAGGAAGTAGGGCAGGTCGCCGACCGGGGGGAAGTCGGTCTGCCCGAAGAGCTCGACAGGCGTGGCGTTGCGGTGCTCGGACAGGTCGAGCTGCACGGCCTGGGCATGGCGCGAGAGGTTCACCACCACCAGCAGGTGCTCGTCTCCCAGCACTCGCAGGAAGGCGAGCACCTTGCGGTTGTCGGGTCGGAGGTTGCGGAAGGAGCCGCGGGCGAACGCGTGGTGGGCGTTGCGCACCGAGATGAGCCGCCGCATCCACCACAGCAGCGAGCTGGCGTTGGCCAGCTGGGACTCGACGTTCACTGCCGGGGGCTGGTACTCCGGGTCGATGATGAGCGGCAGGTAGAGCTGCTGCGGGTTGGCCCGGGAGAACCCGGCGTTGCGGTCCGGGGTCCACTGCATCGGCGTGCGAACCGCGTCGCGGTCGCCGAGGTAGATGTTGTCACCCATGCCGATCTCGTCGCCGTAGTAGACGATCGGGGTGCCCGGCAGGGAGAACAGCATGCCGTTCATCATCTCGATGAGCCGACGGTCGTTGCCTAGCAAGGGCGCCAGCCGCCGCCGGATGCCGACGTTGATCCGGGCTTGTGGATCGGTGGCGTAGGTCCGGTACATGTAGTCGCGCTCTTCGTCGGTCACCATCTCGAGCGTGAGCTCGTCGTGGTTCCGGAGGAAGAGGCCCCACTGGCAACCCTCGGGGATGGTCGGCGTCTCGTTCAGGATGTCCACGATGGGGAACCGGTCCTCCTGGACCGCGGCCATGAACATCCGGGGCATGAGCGGGAAGTGGAAGGCCATCTGGCAGGTGTCGCCGTCGCCGAAGTAGGCGACAGCGTCCTCGGGCCACTGGTTGGCCTCAGCCAGCAGCATCTTGCCGACGAACCGCTCGTCGATGTGGTGCCGGAGGTCCCGCAGGAACGCCAGGGTCTCGGGGAGGTTCTCGCAGGTGGTTCCCTCGCGGGCGTACAGGTAGGGAACGGCGTCGAGCCGCAGCCCGTCGACGCCCATCTCGAACCAGTGGTCGACGACCGCGAAGATCGCTTCGCGCACCGCCGGGTTGTCGTAATTGAGCGCCGGCTGGTGCGAATAGAAGCGGTGCCAGTAGTAGGCCCCGGCGACCGGGTCCCACGCCCAGTTCGACGTCTCGAAGTCCTGGAAGATGACCCGTGCGTCGGCGAATTCCTCGGCGGTGTCGCTCCACGTGTAGAAGTCCCGGGCGCGGCTGCCCGCTGGTGATCGGCGTGCCCGCTGGAACCACGGGTGCTGGTCCGAGGTGTGGGCCAGGACCAGCTCGGTGATCACCCGCAGCCCCCGGCGGTGCGCCTCGCGTAGCAGCACGCGGACGTCTCGCAGGGTGCCGTAGGACGGGTGGACGCTGCGGTAGTCCGCCGTGTCGTAGCCGTCGTCGCGCAGTGGTGACGGGTAGAACGGCAGGAGCCACAGGGCCGTGACACCGAGGTCCTGCAGGTAGTCGAGGCGCGAGATGAGCCCCCGGAAGTCTCCGATGCCGTCGCCGTTGCTGTCTTGGAACGCTCGGACGTGCAGCTCGTAGATGACGGCGTCCTGGTACCAGTGGGCGACGTCGGCCCCTGGGGGCGCCGACCCGTCGGCGCCGCTCGGATCGATTGGAGGTTGCCGTACGGCGAGGGGAGCGTCCTGCCCGCCCGTGCGCCCGTCAGCGGAGCCGGTGCCGGCGGCC
>JAKAYQ010000121.1:8877-9626 GCA_021826725.1 Actinomycetes bacterium | reverse complement strand
ATCGGCGCGTTCTGGGCGTAGGTCGCCATCTGGGTGAAGCCATGCCACACCACCGCCTCGTCGCGCCGGACCCACTCCGCTGCAAGGTCTTCGGGGGCAACGGCCGGGGTGCGGGCGCCGGTACTCCCGTCGCCAGGACGGTCGGTGGCGGGGGTTCGGGCGCCGGGATGGGGGTAGGCGGGCACACGGGGAGTCTTGACGCGCTGCAACCGGCCGTCCAACCCCGGTGTCGGCACCCGGTGCCGTCCGTTGCCGTGAGAAGATCGCGCCATGGACCGGATCGGGGTCGTAGACACGATGTTCGCCCGCTACGACATGGGCGCCGAAGCACTCGAGGAGCTGCGCTCGTGCCCCGGCCACGGGGAGCGGTTCGAGGTGCTCTACCGGACGGTGCCCGGGTTCAAGGACCTCGGCGTCGAGTGCAAGCGGTTGATCGAGGATGACGGCTGCCGGATCGTCGTCGCGCTGGGCATGCCCGGGCGCGCACCGGTCGACCAGGTCTGCGCCCACGAGGCGTCGCAGGGCATCATGCTGGCGCAGCTGCTCACGAACACGCACGTGCTGGAGGTCTTCGTCCACGAGAACGAGGAAGAGGACCCGGAGCGCCTGGCCCGGGTCTGCACCAACCGGGCCCGCAAGCACGCCCGGAACGCCTACTGGATGCTGTACGAGCCCGAGCAGCTCCGCCGGCGGGCAGGGCAGGGCATCCGACAGGGCTACGACGACGCGGGGCCCCTCGTGCCGTCCGC
>JAKAYQ010000121.1:0-8867 GCA_021826725.1 Actinomycetes bacterium | reverse complement strand
CCACCGAGCCGCCGGACCCACCCCTCGCTCGACCCCGCCGCCGTCCGCCTGACACCACCGAGCCGCCGGACCCACCCCTCGCTCGACCCCGCCGCCGTCCGCCTGACACCACCGAGCCGCCGGACCCACCCCTCGCTCGACCCCGCCGCCGTCGGAACGACCGTCCCCGGCCGGCCATGTTCCCAGCCGACCATGCCCCCCGCCGGCCGTGCCGTCGGATGGAGGCGCGACAGCCCCGCCATCTGCGTTGTCAGCCCAGGCCGAGGTCGGGACCGTCCAGATCACCAGCTCCATCACGCCCGATCACCCGCCCGAAGCCCGAAACCATCCCTCGATCGGCCAGCCGCCGAGCCAGTGCCGTATCGGCGTGCTCCTGCGTGCGAGCGCGCTCGCTGCCCATGGCCGGACCTGCCGGAAGGCGCGGCTCGGCGACACCAGGTTGCCACCGCGCCACGGGCTGGCCGGCACGCTCGGCCACGGTGGCCACGACCCGGTCGGCCCCAGCCTCGGCGACCGCTACGGGGGCGCCATCGGGTGCCAGCCGACACCACGTCGCGACCACCTGCCGGCGTGTCGGGGCGGCGCCCAGCGCGGCTACCACGGCCGACACCTCGGGGAAGCCTCGGGACACGGGCCGGCGAGGGACCCGGTCGACAACCCGGTCGATCACGGTCGGGCCGAGGCCGACCTCGCGGGCTCGCTGGCGCCACCAGCCGGTCAGATCGTCGGCTCCGATGCTCGGGTCGCGCCGTGGCCGCGTCCGGGCGGCTGCCAGGTCAACAGCGCGGTGGCCCCGGCCCGCAACCCGGTCCACCTCGGCGGCGATCGCGGCGGACCGCTGCGAAAAGGCCTGTCGGGCCTCGAGCCCGATGCCGAGCAGATCGGCCCGGCCGCGCCGGGGCGGCTCCCAGCCCACGCCCAGCCGGCGGCCGAGGGCGTCGCGGAGATGGGCGTGGTAGAGCGCGTCGGCGGCGGCCCGATGGGCATACAGGCCACGGGCGTCCAACGCCCGCCAGCAGCCATCGGGTCCGGCAGCCAGGTTCGCCACGACCATGTGGGTGTGCAGATGGGGGTCGAGCGCCCGACTGGTCCGGTGGAGGAACTCGGCGGCGACCATGCCCTGCACCGGCCGCGGGATGCGAGCACCGTCGCTGCGGCTGCGCACGGCAGCGGCCCGGTGCTCGACGTACCCGAGGACGGCGGCGACCGCGTCGTCGTGGCTCGCTCGAACGGCTGCGACCACGTCCGCGTCCCCCAGGGCATGGAGCAGGCTGACCGACTTGGGTGCGCAGAAGGTCAGGTCGAACGCCGCCACCCGGACACGATCGTGGGCGGGGGAGATCCGGTCGCCGCTCGCCGGGTCCCGCCCCTCCAGGACAGCAGCGAGCGGCTCAGCGGACACCGAGCCGGTGAGGCCCATGTCGCGGGCTGCTGCACCGAGCCACCGGCCCGCCGGCTCCGTGCCGCTACCCGTGCCCTCGGCCACCTCGAGGTAGTAGCCCTGGCCCCCGCGCCCAACCTTGGCCAACCGCAGCACGCACGTACTCCCGCCACCCCCCCGCCCGAGGTGATGGTAGCATTTCACTGTCTTTCTTGTCATCTCATGATCTTGATGGCTCCGGCTGCCCCACCACCGACCACCGGCACGTTCGATGCGGCCACCGACCACCGGCACGTTCGATGCGGCCACCGACCACCGGCACGTTCGATGCGGCCACCGACCACCGGCACGTTCCGTTATCGCGTTCGGGCGGTCATCCACCACCAACCACCAACCACCAACCACCAACCACCAACCAACCACCACCAACCGCCGTCAGCCGCGGTCAGCTGCCGCCGGCAGCCTCGGGGCGGTCGTACCGGGCCAGGATGCGCCTGGCAGCCTCCGGACCGGCCGCTGCCAGGTCCGGCGGAGAGACCACCCTGGCGTGGGGACCAAGCCGCACCAGGAGCCGCCCGAACCACGATGCGCTCGACACCGCCAGGTCCACCACCATCCTGCCGTCGGACGCGTGCTCGACGGCCACCGTCGGCACGGCGTCGATCAGCCAGGCGCCATCGGACTCGACGACCAGGCGAGCCACGGTGGCATCGGGGCTCGGGACATAGGGAGCGGCTCGGACTGGGCGACCCCGAGGCGCCCTGGCACCCGGATCGGCGTCGCCCGTACCGGACCCCGAACCAGGACCAGACCCCGAACCGGACCCCGAACCAGAACCAGGGCCAGACCCCGAACCAGGACCAGACCCCGAACCAGAACCAGAACCAGAACCAGACCCGGGATCGACCGGCCGGCCCGTCGGTCGCACCTGGAGGATGCGGTCGATCCGGAACCTCCGGAGCCCTCCGGCCCGGTGGCACCAGCCGTCGACGTACCACCGCCCGTCGAGCAACGTCACGACGAGCGGGTCCACCACCCGCTCGTCGACCTCGTCACGCGAGGCTGAGTGGTAGCGGATCGACAGCTGCTGACCGGCATCGACGGCGCGGCGGACAGCGGCCAGGTGCTCAGGCTCGTCGAGGTCGATCCGCAGGCCGTCGCGACCCACCAGGACGGCGTCGAGCTTGTCGACCGCCCGCCCCAGCGCGCCGCCGGGGTCGGCCCCGGGCACGGCGAGGATGGCCCGGGCCGCCGCTGCCAGCGCCAGGCCCTCGGCAGGAGTGAGCCGGCGCGGGCGGGCCAAGGCGGGCTCGAGGTGGGCGACCACCTCGTGGTCGTCCACCACGATCTCCATCAGCTGGTCCGGCGTGTACGGCGGCAACCCGCAGCAGGCAGCCAGCTCCAGGTCGGCGGCTACCTCGGCCGGAGCCATGTCGAATTGCCGAGCCAGCTCGTCCAGCGACACCCGGCCGTCGCGAGCAAGGACCGCAAGCACGGCCAGCAGGCGGCGCAGACGAACGCCGGCGTCCCGGGTGGCGGCACTCACCGGTCCTCCGCCCCCGCCCCACCGCCGGCGAGCGACACGCCGGGATCGGCACCGGCGGAGCCCGGCCCAGCGACGGCACGCAGCCAGCGGACCATGTCGGCGCGTGCGGCAGGCGGCGCCAACACCTCGGCATGCTCACCCAACTCGAGCACCCAGGCTCGCAACGCCGCCTGATTGGTCACCTCCAGGCGGACGGCGGTCGCGCCCCCCGGCCGCCGGTCGATCACCGCGGCCTCCCCCACGTCACGGACCACCCGAGGGGCGACGACCTCGTCCACCAGCACGTCGACGAACGTGGGCTCCTCGTCGCCGGCGCGCCACGGCTCCCCTGCCCACAACGTCGCGGAATCGGCGTCGCCGGGCACAGTGCCGGACCCGGGCGCACCCGCGACCGGAGCGCCCTCCATCCGGTCGACGCGAAACGTCCGCCAGCTGGAGCGGTCCACATCGAACCCAGCGAGATACCAGCGACCGCGATGGAACCGGAGCTGGATCGGCACGACGGTCCGGGTGCTGCCCCGGTACGAGAACGTGACCGTCGCCCGGGCTCCGATGGCCTCGAACAGGACGGGAAGGGCAGGCAGGGTCGGAAGGTCTGCCAGCGCCGCCGGCCCGGGGCCGGTGGGCAGGCCCAGACGCCAAAGCGCATGCTGCCCACTGCCATCCCCCACATGGACCGCGGCAACCGCCAGGTTCAACGCCACCTGCTCCTCGGGATCCAGGTCCAGGTCCGGGAGGTAGAAGTCCTCGGGCCGGATCCGGTACCCAACCTGGTCACGCCCACCGATCGGCTCGGTGGACACCTCGATCCCCTGGTCGCGCAACGTCCGCTTGTCCCGCTCGAACGCCTGGCGCCGCGTCTCGCCCGCCGGGGGGTAGCCGGGGACCTCGTCTGCGATCTCCTGCAACGACCGCGCCGGGCCGTCGCGCAAGAGCACCAGCACAAGGTCGGTGAGCCGCTCCAGCCGGTCCATCTCCGGCAGCGTAGGCGGCCGGACGCGAAGCCCGGCAGGATCGACACGGCGCCGCGCCGCCACGCCCGCGGCAGGTTCGACGGCATGCCCGAACGCACGATCCACGGCACGATCGACGGCATGCCCGACCGCACGAGCCGCGCTGAACCCACCGTCGACGACCGGCCTGGCGGAGTATCCCCCGGCAGCCACCAGCCGGGCACCGGGCACCGGGCAGGGCTGACCGGTCGGGGGGAGCCCCTCAGAGCAGGTCGGCCTCGCCCCCCCACGGTGGCCGCTCCGCCAGGACTGTCCCCAGGAACCGGCCGTCGGGAATGGCCACCATCACCACCGCGTAGGGCCGGGTGCCGGTCGACGGCCGGGCCGCCCCGGCGTCGACCGTGGCGGCGTCGAAGCTCCCGTGGAACACCACCACGCAGACGGCCCGGACGGGTCGGCCCCCCTGTTCCGCCACGATGCGGGCCAGTCTCGGCCGCGAGGCCAGGGACCGGGCATCGACCAGGCGAACTCCTGCGAACTTCCCACGATGGTGCACGGCGTTCGCAGCTACCGGCAGCGCCTGGTAGCAAGAGCTCACCGGGGTGGCCAGGGTGTTGCGGGCCGACGTGCAGCCGCCCAGCACAGCGGTGGACACCAGCACCGCTGCACCCGCCAGCCATGCCAGGACGCTGCGAGGCAGCGTGCACCGCGGGCGAGTCACGGCGCACCCGGGCACGGATCGGCGACGTCGGCAGGAAGCGCAGGCGCAGCATCGGGCACAGCCGCCGCCCCCTCCTGGTCCTGGGCGGTCCCCAACGCACCGTGGCGGCCCACCACCGGAACCATGCGGGACCCAGCCGCAGCGCGCAACCACCGCCCCGGATGCCAGGCGCTCCGGGGCGGGACCAGGCCTGCTCCGACTGGTCCGGTCTGCGCGACCCGCGCCCGGCTGGGGCCTCCCCCGTGCTCAGGCACCGGTGCAGAGCCCGCCGTGCCCACCGAGCCGGGACCGGCCCCACCGTCCGACACCGGCATCATGCCCGGCGGTCCGCCACCAGCCCCCGCTTCGACGGCCAGCACCGCGCTCGCCTGGCGATCAGCGCCGACAGCCGAGCGCCGCCGGTCGGTCCACGCCATGCCGCCCCACAGCGCCCACCCGAAGGGCAGCGGCGCCCAGTAGCTGAACACCCGGTAGACGAGGACAGCGGTCGCCGTCGACGCCACATCCCCGCCGAAGGCGACGAGCGCGATCGTCATGCTGCCCTCGACGACACCGAGCCCACCGGGCGTGATGGGGAGGTTGGCGGCCAGCTGGCCCGCTCCATAGGCGAGCAGCAAGCCGCGCCAGGGAACCGGGGCGCCGACGGCCAGGAACGAGAGCACCAGGCACGCGCAGTCCAGCACCCAGTTACCCCCGGTCCACAGCACGGCGCTTGCCATGTCGCTGGGCCGGACGTGCACCGTGCCCAGGCTGGCGAGCGAGCGCCGAACCCGGGCCAGCGAGATGCGAGCCCAGGCCAGCGAGCTGCGAGCCCAAGACCCTCGCTTCCTCGTCCCCGAAGCAGCGGGGATCCGACGCGCCATGGTGGCCATGGAGCGAGCCACGGGGCGGGCCAACGGACCGGCGCCAGCGGCGACCTTCCGCACTGCCCACACCGCCGCCCGGCGCTGCACCAGCAGGAACGTCCCTGCGGCGGCAAGCGCGACGACCACGGCGGTGACCCCGATCAGGCCGCTGTCAGCACCTTCGGCGCCGGCGACACCCAGGCCGACGGCGGCCACGAGTGCCAGGCTGGCGCCGGCGGCGACGAACGTCGCCAGCAGGACCCATGCCGCTTCGACGTCGTCGGCGCCGCAGCGCTGGAACCGCCGGAACCCGAACACGGTCGACACCACCGGACCGGCGGGCACGGAGTTGGTGATGGCTGTGGTCACGAAGACGATCGCCGCCACCGGCCGCAAGCCCACCGGCACCCCGGCGGCGGCCAACAGGCGGCGCTGTGCAGTAGCGAAGGCGATGTAGGAGCCGGCCTCTGCCGCGACCGCCACCACCACCCACTCCGGGCGGAGGTGCCCGAGCGCGCCGGACAGTCCGCTCAGCTCGCCGCGCCGCCCGAGCACCGCCCACAACGCGACCGCGGCCAGGGCGAGACCGACGACGTACCGCAGCGCCGTCCACCAGTGCGAACGCGGCCCGACGGGCACGCGCTGCCCATTTGGCGACTCCCGGTCGCCGGATCCGACCGCCGGCGACGTCGAGGAGGGCATCACCACGATGCTGCCAGCCAGCGCCGCCAGCTGCCAGCGAGGCCGGCGGCGCCGCCCACCCAGCCACCAGCCAGCGATCTCAGTGCCCCCGGCGGCTGGCGGCCCCTACGATGACGCCGTGACGAACACTGGGGCTGTGCCGGTCCGAGCGCAGGTGCGGGGAACCGTACGCCTCACCGTCGAGCACCTGGCGGTGAGCACGAGCAGCGGGGACCGGGGCCACCTCAGCTCGCGCTCCAGGCCACACCGGGTCGTGATGGCCCGATCGGTTCCCGGGCGACGGCGCGGAGCGCTGCGCGAGAGCGACGGGGCCACGCTGGCCGAAGCGGCCCGGACCGCGCTGGCCGAGCGGATCCCCCTCGTCCTCGTCCTCGCCTCGTCGGGATCCGACGTCACCTCCGGTGTCCACGCCCTCGCCGGATGGGGAGCGGCGGCCGCCGCCATCAGCGCCTGCTCCGGGATCGTGCCGGTGATGGCGGTCGTGTCCGGACCGGCGCTCTCGGGGCCGGCACTGCTGCTCGGGCTCGCCGACGTGGTCGTCATGACCGAAGACGCCTTCGCCTATCTGTCTGGCCCGCAGATGGTCGAGTCGTTCACCGGTGTCCGGGTGGGCCTGCACGAGCTCGGCGGTGCCTCCGTCCATGCCCGCACCAGTGGACTTTGCGCGCTCGAAGCGACCGGCACCGACGAGGCGCTCGCGCTGGTCGCCGCCGTGCTCGACCACCTGCCGGAGCACGCTGATGCGCTGGCACCGCTGCAGCCGTGCGCGGACCCTTCGGACCGCCTCGCTCCCGAGCTGGTCGACCTGGTGCCGGCCATTGCCAACGCCTCCTACGACGTGCGGGCGGTCGTGCACGCGGTGGCAGACCACGGGCAGATGCTCGAACTGCATCCCCAGTGGGCGCCGCAGCTCGTCACCGCGCTCTGCCGGCTCGGTGGCATGCCCGTCGGTGTGGTGGCCAACCAGCCCCGGGCCATGGCCGGCACCCTGGACATCGCCGCCTCGCAGAAGGCGGCTCGGTTCGTTCGCTTCTGCGATGCCTTCAACCTGCCCATCGTCACCATGGTGGACACGCCTGGCTTCCTGCCGGGAAAAGACCTGGAGTGGCGCGGCATGATCCGCCACGGCGCCGAGCTTGCCTTCGCCTACGCCGAGGCGACCGTACCCCGGGTCTGCCTGGTGCTACGCAAGGCCTATGGCGGCGCGTACATCGTCATGGACTCGCGCGGCATGGGCAACGACCTGTGCCTGGCATGGCCCGGCGCCGAGATCGCCGTGATGGGCGCCCAGGGCGCGGTCGAGATCCTGTACCGACGTGACGACCCCGCCACACGGGCCGCCAAGCAACAGGAGTACGCGGCGCGGTTCCTCACCCCGTGGGTGGCCGCCGAGCGCGGCTTCGTCGACGAGGTCGTCGAACCGGCACGCACCCGGGACGCGCTGTGCCGAGCGCTCACCATGCTGTCGAGCCACCGCGAGCGGCTGCCCGACCGCAAGCACGACACCGGGCCGCTGTAGGCAGCCTGCCAGACGCGGCTCGACCCCCGCCGGAGCGGGGGCCGAGCCGCTGGTCTGCATAGCGGATCACCTGCCGGCGGGTCTTCCCGCCGGCGAGATGTCCACGGTCACACGCCGGACGATGAGCCGGCGATCTGGTTGGCGGCCTGCCCGGCCACCGAGTAGCTGTTGTACTTCGCTTTCGCCGCGTCACTTGCGTAGCACGACGTCGGCGAGTTGGAGCTCTCTGCGTAGAAGGTCCCGGCAGTGGTCGGCGTCACCGCCACCGCGTTCAGTGTCGTCTGGGCGGTGGGTGTCTCCTGGATGCTCAGGAGGTACCAGCAGTGGCCGGTCTGGCTTCGCACGGCGAGGCCCACGGCGATGCCGTCTGCCGACGCCTCGACGTCGACGTTGCTCTGCGAGGCGGACCCCGTAGATCCCCATGTGAACTCGGGGGCCGAGGCCTGGAAGTTTCCAGGTGTCAGGGAACTGAACGACTGGCCGTTCGACTGGTAGATGGCCGACGCCTCGGTGAATGCATTGGTGAGGTTGGACTGGGCGGCTCGGTCGTTCGCCCCGCCCGTCACCCCCAGGAAGGTCGGAATGGCAATGGCCATCAAGATGGCCAGGATCAGGAGCACCACCATCAGCTCGATCAGGGTGAAGCCGGACTCGGCCGCCTCGTCCCCCTCGAGCTCGGCGGCGTGCACCTCTCGGGCACGCGCCATCATGGCCTTGAGCATCGACTTCCTCCTTGAGCGCAATGACATATGGGCAATGACATATGCGGAAGAGATATCGGCGGCAAGCGACAGGACCTTTATCTACGGGTCATCTACGGAGCACAGCCGAACCGGGCGGTTCATATCCGACTTCCGGCAGGACCGCTGTCCGCCCAATTCGGCGGCGCGACGTGCCACCGGAGCCGTCATCGTGGCGTGGCAACCGCCATCGCGCACCTGAGCCCGACGATCTTGACCTGCAACCCGGCCCGGCCGCCCTCGACCCCGGCCGAACGGAAGCCGGATGATCGACCCCGCGCTGTCGCGAACCCCGGCCGGTGAACCCCGGCCGGTGGACCGATGGCCGTCAGCCCGCGGCAGCCTTCAAACCAGCGCAGGCGTCGTGTTGGGAGGGCGAGTAGAAGATCTGGCCGGCGAGGGTGACCTGGTAGCCGGGCGCCGACGGTGACTGCAGCGAGGTGCCGACGACCACCGGGTT
>JAKAYQ010000004.1 GCA_021826725.1 Actinomycetes bacterium | reverse complement strand
GCGTCGAAAGCCGCAGTGACGGATGCTGCGGCGTCGAAAGCTGGCGGGTCGAAGGCTGCAGTGGCGAAGGCCCCGGCAGGGGCGGGATCTTCCGCAGCGGCTGGGTCACCGGGTCCGGGTTCGCCTGCGGCGGTCAAGGCCCAGGTGAGCAGTGCCTCGGCGGCGCCCGGGGTCGGCTCCGGCAGGTCGGGCCGCTCGCACCCGGACGAAGGCGCCCGGCTCCGGGCGGCCCCGGTGTCGGCACCGGGTCTGGCGCACGATACGGTTGCGCCCGCACCCGCGGACAGGACGTCGGGGGCGGCATCAGGGACGAAGGAGACAGCGAACCCCGTGTCGGCTCGAGCAGGTATCGGAGGGACATCGACAGCACCGGATACTGGCGATGTCGCGGCGTCGGGGATGGAGGCGAGGCGACGCTCGACCGGGGGGACCCTTCCCCGGCGTGGCGACAGTATCCCTGCGGGCAAGTCGGACGGCCCCGGTCCGTATGCCGAGGACACTGCGTTTCTCGACGAACAGCGCACGCTGCTGCTGGAAGAGCGCGAGACCTACCGCATCCAGGCGGAGACGCTGCTCGCCGAGGCCGAGAGCCTGGCACTCGAGCGCGAGCCGGGCGACGTCCAGTTCGACGAGGAGTCCGGTGAGGGAGGTACGGTCGCCGTCGACCGTGAGCGTGACCTGACCTTGTCGGCGCAGGCCATGGCTGCAATCGAGGAGATCGACATCGCCTTGGCCGCCCTCGATGGGAAGGCGTACGGCGCCTGCGAGCACTGTGGACAGCCGATCCCGAAGGCCCGCCTGCGCGCCCTGCCGTTCGCCCGGATGTGTGTGGTGTGCAAGAGCGGGGGGTTGCACCGACGCTGAGCGACCGCCAGCAAGGGGGAGCGCTTCGTCGCTCGGCGATCACGGTCGCGGTCGGGATCGCCGTCGTGGTGGTCGACCAACTGGTCGCCACCTGGGCCGTCCACCGATTGTCGCGCGGGCCCGTCCACGTGATCGGGCCTCTGGACCTGCAGCTGCAGATCAATACGGGAAGCGCGTTCGGCCTGGCGCAGGGATGGGCGCCGGTGATTGCCGCCCTGGCGGCGGTCGCCGTCGTCGTGCTCGTGGCGAGCAGCCGGCGGGCACGCAGCGACGGGATGGCGGCGTCCGTCGGTCTTGTCGCCGGCGGTGCGCTCGGGAACCTCGTCGACCGGGTGTTCCGGCACTACCACGGTGGCGTGGTCGACTATGTCGCGCTGCACGTCTGGCCGACGTTCAATGTCGCGGACGCCTGCATCACCGTCGGGGTCGTCCTGGTGGCGTGGTCGCTCTGGCACCATGCTGGCTCCCCGACCCCGACCCCGACCCCGACCCCGACCCCGATTCCGACCCCGACCCCGACATCTGGCGGCGCTGGCGGCGCTGGCGGCGCTTCCGATCCGGATCCAGGCATGCCGGCGGCCGGTCCGGGGACGCCGAGGGCAGGTGGCGAGCCGGAAGACTCCAAACCCGTTCCTGGTGACGGCGGCGGATCCTGGAGCGGTCTGTGACCGGCGGGGGCGCCGACGGCGCCATCACGATCACCGTGCCCGCTGTCCTCGACGGCGACCGTGTCGACCGGTCGGTGGCCACGCTCGGTGGGCTGGCCCGGTCCGCTGCGGGTCGGCTGGTCGACGAGGGACGCGTCAGCTTGGACGGCAGGGTCGTCCTCCAGCGCAGCTGCCCGCTGCGCGCCGGCCAGCAGCTGACCATCGTGGTGCCACCGCCCGACACGAGTGGGCCGGAAGCGGATCCCACCGTGGAGTTTGCCGTCGTCCACGAAGACGCCGACCTCGTCGTGGTGGACAAGCCACCGGGATTGGTGGTCCACCACGGTGCCGGGCACCGGCAGGGCACGCTGGTCGACGGGCTGTTGGCCCGGTTCCCCGACCTGGTGGAGCTGGCCGAGCAAGGTCTGGGCGACCCGGAGCGGCCCGGCATCGTCCACCGCCTCGACAAGGACACGTCGGGCCTGCTGGTGGTGGCCCGCAGCGCCCGGGCGTTCCGGACCCTGAGCGAACAGCTCAGGCGGCACGAGGCGCAGCGCTCCTACCTGGGTCTGGTCCACGGTGTTCCCCCCGCTGCTGCGGGGCTCGTCGATGCGCCCTTGGGGCGCTCGGCCCGGACACCCACCAAGATGGCAGTGGCAGCTCACGGCCGGCCGGCACGCACCAGCTACCGGGTGCGCCAGGTTTTCGTCGACCCGTTCTCGTGCGCGTTGCTCGATGTGGAGCTGCAGACGGGGAGGACCCACCAGGTTCGGGTGCACCTTGCAGCCATCGGCCACCCGATCGTCGGCGATCCCCGCTATGCGCCGCCCGGTGCGCTCAGCCAGGCAGCGAGCGTGCTGGGTGCCCAGCGGCAATTCCTGCACGCGTGCCGGCTGGCCCTCCGCCATCCCGACGGGAGCATGCGAACGTGGGATTCGGCGCTTCCCGACGACCTGCGTGCCATCGTGGACCGCCTGACGGCCGGGTGATCGGCCGCCCCCGCCGAACAGGCTCAGGCGGCGGCGTGCGCGGCCACCACGTCCGGCTGCAGGGCGAGCTGCTGGAGGGCTCGGGCCTCGGCCTGCCGGGCGCGCCGCACACCGATGCCGAGCTGGGCAGCCGTTGCCTGCAACGAGGTCGGTGAGCCACTGTCGAGCCCGAAGCGGATGTTGAGCACGGCCCGCTCCAGGTCGTCGAGCTTGTCCACGGCGGAACGGACACGCTCCAGCACCATGCGACGTTCGACGTCGTTCTCAAAGACAGCGTCGTCTGCTCCGACCAGATCGCCGAGGGCCGTCGTGCTGTCGGCGCCAGCGGACTGGTCCAGGCTCGCGGTCACCCGCGCAGTCTGGCCGAGTCCTTCGATGGTGTCGGTGTCCACACCGGCGGCGTTGGCCACCTCGTCGGGGGTGGGGTCGCGGCCGAGCTCGATGGCGAGCTCCCAATTGGCACGGTCGACTCGCTGCGCCAGCTCCGCCACCTCCATCGGGACGCGGATCGTGTTGCCGTGCTGCTGGACGGCGCGCTGCAACGATTGCCGTATCCACCACGTGGCATAGGTGGAGAACCGAAAGCCCCGCTCCCAGTCGAACTTGTCCACGGCCCGCATGAGCCCGAAGGTTCCCTCCTGGACGAGATCGGCGAAATCGACGCCGCGGTCCTGGTAGCGGCGAGCCCAGTGGATGACGAGCCGCAGGTTGGCTGCCACCATTCGGCGACGTGCCTCGTCGTCGCCTGCAGCCACGGCTTTGGCCAGCTCAATCTGTTCGTCGGGATCCGGGAGGGGGTAGCGGTCCAGGTCATCGAGGAACAACCGGATGCTGTCGGGGGTGCTGGTGGTGCGCTTGGGCATCGGTGGAATCTCTCCGTCAGGGGGCGTTCCCATGGAACAACACCCGTGTCGTCCGTCGCATTCCTGCGAGCCGGTGGGACCCGCCCAGCCTGCCGCAGGTCGACGGCAAGAGCGAACCGGGGCTGCTCGCCGGGCCTGCTGGGCACCGCCTTCGAGCCGGTCCGGGGTGATGACGTTTGCCATCGGTGGCGTGGAGGTGCTGCGCTGGGTGGGTGCCGATCTTCGATCCGATCCCCGACGCTGCCTCGGTCTCCGCAGCCGCCTTGGCTCTCTCTGTCGCTCCGGTCGTGGCTGCCGACCCGGTCTCGGACACCGACCCGGCTCCCCGGCCGGGACCGACCAGTGGCGAACCGGCGACGCCGGGGCGCCTGGTCGTGGTTCGTCACGGGGAGACCCTGTGGAGCCAGCTCGGGCGCCATACCGGCACGACCGACATCCCCCTGTTGCCGGCCGGGGAGCAGCAGGCCGTCGGACTTCGTGCCCGTCTGGCTGGGGGGACGTTCACGTCGGTGCTGGTGAGCCCCCTGGGCCGGGCCCGCCGGACCTGTGAGCTGGCCGGGTTCGGCGACGTCGCCGTCGTCTGTCAGGACCTGGCCGAGTGGGACTACGGGGACGTCGAGGGCCGGACCTCCGCTGACGTCCGCTCGGAGCGCCCGGGATGGGTCTTGTGGCGCGATGGCGTGCGCGACGGCGAGACACTCCAGGAGGTGGCGGAGCGGGCGGACCGCGTGGTGGCTGCTGCCCGGGCGGTCGAAGGGGACACCCTGGTCTTCGCCCACGGCCATGTGATCCGCGTGCTCGCCGCCCGCTGGCTCGGGCTCGGCCCGGAGACCGGTGCCAACTTCATGTTCGGGCCGGCGGCCGTAGGCGTGCTGGGCTGGGAGCGCCAGACACCGGCAGTCTCGCGGTGGAACCTGTCCAACGGCGATGTCTTCGGAGAGAGCTGACTCATCGTGGGGTGATCTCGCGTTCGTGGGTTGGAGGCATGCCGCCACGTTGATCAGGTTGTCGCGCCGGTGTCGACCAGCCCGTGCGGCGGAAGGTCCACGCACGCACGCACGCACGCTGGCTGGCCGCGTACCCGGGGCGCGCTGCTCCGTCCCGGCGACGGTGGGCAGGACCGGCAGGAGTGAGCGCTCGCCTCGGGTGGCTGGAGGTGCTCGGTGGCTGCCGGTCGGGTGGCTGTCAGTCGGGTGGTTGCCGGTCGGGTGGTTGCCGGTCGGGTGGCTGCCGGTCGGGTGGCTGTCAGTCGGGTGGTTGCCGGTCAGGCGGCTGTCGTGCTGTCGCCAGGCCTGGCCCCTCGGTCGCGGGGCTGTCGACCGTCTTCTCGGCTGGCTGTCGGTGCGCAGCGGGGTCTGGCACGCGGTCGACAGGTCGGTTCGGTCGGGGATCGTCAGTCGACTCTGGTCGCAGCCACGGGGCGGGAGGTGCCACCAGGACGGCGGCGAGCGCGTCGACGATCGACTCGTAGTTCACGCGCCAGCCTCGAAAGTGCGGCCATGCCTCCTCGATGCTGCGCTCCACGGGCACTCCTGCTGCCTGCAGGTGGGCCACGGCTTCCTCGAACCGGTCGTGCGGGAGGCGGATGGCCTGGTCGGGGCGCGGATCGGGGTCGAAGGGGATCCGGAGGACCCGGGCAATGTCACGCAGGCAGGTGAAACCCATCCGGACGCACAACCGGGCCTCCGCCGGTGCCGCCTGGGGGCTCAAGGCAAGGAGCAGGGATCCGGAGTCCATCACCGCAGTCAGGGCGCCCAGCCAGGAGTTCTGTGGATGGGGAGACCGGAACCACAGCAGGGCCGGGTAGGCCGTATGGCTCTCTGCCACGTCGGCTGCCCACCGTTCCCAGTCGGCGTACAGGGTGGGCAGGTTCTGCTGGATGCCGACGAGGTAGTGGCGCGCCAGGAGCTCGGGTCCCCAGGCTGGCGTGCCGGCGCGGCTTTCCAAGGTGGTCACCAAGGTCTCGCGCCGGTTGACGGCGTCGTACAGCGTGGGGAGGTAGGCGATCTGCAGGGCCACGATGACCACGCCGATGGCAGCCGCCATGAAGGCGGTGACAGCAGGAACCGTACTGGTCCGGTTGGCGAACCCGAGAGTGAACACCGACGAGCCGCTGGCCACGAGTGACCGCTGCCACGAATCGTGGCCTGCACCCCAGATGATCAGCGAAAAGCCGACCACGACGATGGCCAGCCACAGTGCCAGGCGGACGAGCAGGAGCACCGGCTCGCTGGCGGCCAGCAGCGGCTCCCCCCAGGACCGGCGGCGCCAGCGCCGCCCGGTGTGCAGCGCGAATCGGCGCAGTGGCCGCAGCACGGCGGCGATCGGACCGCCGACGTACGGGCGGGGAACGACCAGTGCCCGGACCACGTCGCCGATGTCGCCCAGCACGACCACGATGCCGACGGCGATCGCCGCTGCCCGAGCCGCCTGCATCCCGTGTCCTCCCGATCAGCCGGCCGGTTGCCGCACCGCGCGTCGTGTTGGTGGTCGTGCCGGCTTTCGTGGCGGTGGTGATGCCGGCTGCGGTGCCAGTGGTGCCGTGGTGCCGTGGTGCCGTGGTGCCGTGGTGCCGTGGTGCCGTGGTGCCGTGGTGCCGTGGTGCCGTGGTGCCGTGCTCAGTGCAGTGGTGCCGGGACGCCCGTGCCGGCCGCCTGGCGGACCATGTCGGCCAGTGTGAAGGAATCGAGGTGCTCTCGCATGTGCTCACCGACGTCGGCCCAAACAGCCAGGAGCACGCACTGTCCTTCGTGCTCGCAGGCCCCGTTCTCGTGCGGGCGACCGAAGTCGCCGGCGGCGATGGGGCCGTCGACGGCGCTCACGATCTGGCCCAGGGTGATCTCGGCCGGCGGCCGAGCCAGGACGTAGCCGCCACCGACACCCCGCTTGGAGCGGACGAGGCCAGCTCCTTTGAGCGCCAGCAGGATCTGCTCCAGGTAGGGCTGGGGCAACCCGGTCCGCTCGGCAACATCCCGCACCGACGTCGGCTGCTCTTCGGGGTGCAGCGCCAGAGAGAGCAGCGCCCGGCTGGCGTAGTCGCCGCGAGTCGAGACCTTCACGCTCCGATGCTACTGCCGTGGCCGGTGGGGGGGCCGACCGGGCTGCCGGCGTGGCCGCAGCGAGGGCGCCGAACTGGTGACGTGGCGGTCCCGGCGCCATGGCGGCGGCGGGTATCGGGGATGCGGCGGGTATCGGGGATACAGTGCCCGTCGATGGCATCCATCGAGCAGATCACGACGCCAGCGCTGCCCGACTACGGGGGGGCCTGCATCTCCTCGCTGGTGCCCGCACTCCTCGGGCGGGCGGCCGGTCCGGCTCCGGGTTGGCTTCCCGACCTGGTGCGCCACGCCGAGCAGGTGGTCCTGCTGACCCTCGACGGGCTCGGCTGGCGGCAGCTCCACGACCGTCTGGGCAGGCTTCCTGCCCTGGCTGCTGGCATCGGCGGTCCGCTCACCTCCGTGGCTCCGACGACCACGGCAACCGCGCTGACCTCGTTGGCGACGGGCCTCGTGCCGGCGCGCCACGGCATCCTCGGGTACCGCATGCTCGTCGGCGGGGAGATCCTCAACGTGCTGCGGTGGTCCACCGAGCACGGCGATGCCCGGACCAGGATCCCCGTGCACTCGGTTCAGCCGGTGGCGGCGTTCGGGGGGAGCGGTGCGCCCTCGGTGACCCGAGGGGACTTCGCGTCCACCGGTTTCACCGCCGCTCACCTGGGCGGGAGCGACCTGGTGGGTTGGGCGGTGCCGTCGAGCATGGTGGTGGAGGTCCGGCGCCTGCTGCGTGACGGCGGGCGCTTCGTCTACGCCTACTACGACGGCATCGACAAGGTCGCGCACCGGTTCGGTCTCGGCGAGCACTACGACGCGGAGCTCCGGTTCGTCGACGGGCTCGTGGCCGACCTGGTCGACGTGCTGCCGCCCGGCGCGGTGCTGGTGGTCACCTCCGACCACGGCCAGGTCGACGTGGGTGAGTCGGTCCGCATGCCCAGCCCTGAGCTCATGGGATGCGTGGCGCTGCTGTCGGGCGAGGGCCGGTTCCGATGGTTGCACGCCCGGGAGGGGGCCGCTGCCGACCTGCAGGCGGTGGCTCAGGCCGATCACGGGGACGAGGCATGGGTCGTGTCGTGCCAGCAGATGGTGGAGGAGGGCTGGTTCGGCGGGGCGCTGGCGCCGGCAGTCGCCGCTCGGATCGGCGACGTTGCCCTGGTGGCCCGAGCCCCCGTTGCGTTCCTCGACCCGGCGGACACCGGTGAGACCCGTCTGGCCAGCAGGCACGGGTCGCTGACACCCGACGAGATGCTCGTCCCGCTCCTGGCCTGGCCGGCACCCTGAGCGGGTTTCCGTCGGCCGGCGCCTGCCGGCAGCAATGTGCCTGGGACGCCTCGGCGGGCTGTTGGCCGAACGTCGCCTGCGGCGCGAGGCTGGATCCAACGGAGGCCGCCGCCGGTTGGTGACCGGATGCGGCCGGCGCACGAGCGCGGCGCGGCGGGCGTGTGCCGATGAGCATCGATGTCTGGGAGGATCGCGCCATGGACGATCGTGGAACGCAGCGGGACGCGGCTGGAGCAGGAGACGCCGTGCTCCTGGATCCCGGCGCCCGGCCCTCGAGCCTTGTCTCGGGTCGCGGGGCGACTGCTGCACCGGACGACACAGGAGCTGGTGACGAGGAGGAACGGGACCGCTCGGAATCGGTCGAGCAGCCCGGCAAGGTGATGCGGATCGGGTCGATGGTCAAGCAGTTGCTCGACGAGGTCCGTTCCGCTCCGTTGGACGATGCCAGCCGGAGCCGAATGCGCGAGATCTACGAGCAGTCGGTGCGGGAGCTCGCCGGGGCGCTCAGCCCCGACCTGTCCGCCGAGCTGGACCGGATGGCCCTGCCATTCGACGAGGGGGCCCCCTCCGACGCCGAGCTGCGGGTGGCCCAGGCCCAGTTGGTCGGGTGGCTCGAGGGGCTCTTTCACGGCATCCAGGCCACGCTCATGGCGCAACAGATGGCCGCCCGCCAGCAGCTCGAGGAGATGCGCCAGCGCGGGCTGCCACCTGGCGCAATCGCCGACGGGCCAGCGCCGCGCCCGGGTACCTACCTGTGAGCGGGCTCGCCCGGGAGCGGGCCGCGAGCCCTCGGGGCGTGACGGGCTGCTGGTAGGGTTCCGAACCACACGGATGTGATTTCCCACCGGGTGTGGACGGCTCTGTGGGAAGGTGGGATGGCTCGGCACCGACCATGGACGGTGCCGAGCGCAGGAATTGGACCACGCCACGAGGAGGAGTGCACCGATGGGCGACGGCCGGTCGTTCACGCACCTGCACACCCACACCGAGTACTCCATGCTGGACGGCGCCGCCCGGTTGGAGGACCTGGTCCGGGCTGCGGTCGAGGACGGTCAGCCCGGCCTCGGCATCACCGACCACGGCAACATGTACGGGGTCCTCGACTTCCACCGCCTGTGTCGGAAGCACGGCATCAACCCGGTGATCGGCACCGAGGCCTACATGGCCGGCGAGTCGCGTGCCGAACGGCCGGTGCGTCGCGGCAAGGTCGACGACACCGGTGGTGACGTGGAAGGCGGGCAGAAGCTCTACTACCACCTGACGCTGCTGGCCGAGACGACGGTGGGCTACCGGAACCTCATGAAGCTGTCGTCGGAGGCGTACCTCTCCGGGTACTTCTACAAGCCCCGCACGGACTGGGAGTTGCTGGAGCGCCACAGCGAAGGCCTGATCGCCACGTCGGGCTGCCTGGGCGGTCAGGTGCTGCAGGCGCTGCTCGCCGGTGACGAGGACCGGGCGCTCAAGCTGGCGGGGCGGCTGCAGGACATCTTCGGGTCCGAGAGCTTCTTCATCGAGCTGCAGGACCACGGCCTGCCCGACCAGCGCCGCACCAACCCCCAGCTGGTGGACATCGCCCGACGGCTCCAGGCGCCGCTGCTGGCGACCAACGACAGTCACTACACCCACCGTGAGGACGCGGTGGCCCACGACGCCCTGCTGTGCGTGCAGACCGGCGCCACCATCGACGACCCCAAGCGGTTCAAGTTCGAGGGAACCGAGCACTACCTGAAGACCGCAGCGGAGATGCGGCACCTGTTCGCCGAGCTGCCCGAGGCGTGCGACAACACCCTGCTCATCGCCGAGCGGGCCGATGTCGACATCGAGTTCGGTGTCAACGCCCTGCCGGAGTACCCCGTTCCCGACGAGTTCACCGGGGACGCCTACGAGCAGCGGGCGGATGCCTACTTGCGTCATCTGGCCTACGAGGGTGCGGCCGAGCGCTACGGCAGCGCCCTGCCCGACGCCGTGGTGGACCGGCTCGAGTACGAGCTGGGCGTGATCGCCACCATGGGCTTCTCCGCCTACTTCCTCGTCGTGTGGGACCTCATCCGCTATGCCCGGTCGGCTGGCATCCGGGTCGGACCGGGGCGCGGCTCGGCCGCGGGGTGCTGCGTGGCCTACTGCCTGCGCATCGTCGACCTCGACCCGATCCGCTACGACCTGCTGTTCGAGCGGTTCCTCAACCCGGGCCGCAAGCAGATGCCCGACATCGACATGGACTTCGACGAGCGCTACCGCGGCGACATGATCAAGTACGCGGCGGAGCGCTACGGCTCCGACCACGTCGCCCAGATCGTCACCTTCTCCACCATCAAAGCCCGGGCCGCGGTGCGCGACGGCGCCCGGGTGCTCGGGTACCCCTATGTGGTGGGGGACAAGATCGCCAAGGCCATGCCGCCGCTCATCATGGGTCGCGACACGCCGCTGCGGGCATGCCTCGACAGAGTCGAAGGCTACGAGGACGGCTACGCCAGTGCCCAGGGCCTGCGCGAGATGTACGAGACGGATCCCGACGCCCGCAAGGTCATCGACGTGGCCAAGGGGTTGGAAGGCCTGCGCCGCCAGGACGGCATCCATGCTGCCGCGGTGGTGATCACCAAGGAGGCGCTCACCGAGTACCTGCCCGTCCAGCGCAAGCCGGAGAGCGGCCAGGACCCCGGCGAGTCCCCCGTCGTCACCCAGTACGAGATGCACGGCGTCGAGGACCTGGGCCTTTTGAAGATGGACTTCCTCGGCCTGCGGAACCTGTCGGTCATCGAGCGGGCGCTCGACCTGATCGAGCGGACCGAGGGGACCCGTCCCGACATCGACCGTGTGCCGCTCCAGGACGAACCGACATTCGACATGCTGCGGCGGGGCGACTCGGTCGGCGTGTTCCAGCTCGAGGGCGGTCCCATGCGGTCGCTCATGCGGTCGCTCGCCCCGACCACGTTCGACGACGTTGCCGCCCTGGTGGCCCTGTACCGGCCCGGGCCCATGGCGGCCAACATGCACAAGGACTACGCAGACCGTAAGAACGGCCGTCAGGCCATCACCTACCTTCACCCCGATCTCGAGCCGATCCTGAGCGACACCTACGGCCTCATGATCTACCAGGAGTCGGTGATGCGGGTGGCCCAGAAGTTCGCCGGCTACTCCCTGGAGGAGGCCGACAATCTCCGTAAGGCTGCCGGTAAGAAGGTCCGGGCCATCATGGCCAAGGAGCGCGAGAAGTTCGTCACCGGCTGCGCCGCCCAAGGCTACGGCGCGGAGATCGGCACCAAATTGTTCGACATCATCGAGCCGTTCGCCGACTACGCCTTCAACAAGTCGCACTCCTATGGCTACGGGTTCGTCAGCTACCAGACCGCATGGCTGAAGGCGCACTACCCGGTCGAGTACCTCGCTGCGCTCCTCACCTCGGTCAAGGACGACAAGGACAAGACCGCCGTGTACCTCGGCGAGTGCCGGGCACTCGGGATCGAGGTGGTCGTCCCCGATGTCAACCGCTCCGCCGCGGAGTTCACCCCGCTGGCCGGCGAGGACGGCGCCCGGCGGGTGGTGTTCGGCCTTGCCGCGGTACGTAACGTCGGCGAGGGTCTCGTCGAGCGGATGGTCGCCGAGCGCGATGCGAACGGTCCGTTCACCGACTTCTACGACTTCTGCCGGCGCGTCGACCCGACGGTCCTGAACAAGCGCACCGTCGAGTCGCTCGTGAAGTCCGGCGCCTTCGACTCGCTCGGGCACCCGCGCCAGGGTCTGCTGCTCGTCTTCGAGGAGATCGTGGACCGCACCCTGGCGCGCCGACGCGAGGAGGACGCGGGGATCTCCACGCTCTTCGGCGGCTTCGACGACCCGGCCGCCGACGGGGGTGTCGGGTTCGCCGACACGAGGGTGCCCATCCCCGACCGGGAGTTCGCAAAGACCGAGCGGCTGTCGTTCGAAAAGGAGATGCTCGGGCTCTACGTGAGTGATCACCCGCTGCGCGGGCTCGAGGCAGCGGTGTCGCGGCTGACGGAGTGCTCGATCGCCGAGGTGAAGGAGCAGGATCCCGTGGCCGACGGGTCTCGGCGTGACGGGTCGATCAAGGTGGTGGGCGGTGTGGTCACCGGGCTGGTGCGCCGTTACACCAAGCGCGGTGAGCTCATGGCCACGTTCGTGCTCGAGGACTTGCATGCGTCTGTCGAGGTGTTCGTCTTCCCGAAGACGATGGCGGAGATCGACAGCATGCTCGCCGACGACGCCGTGGTGGTGGTGAAGGGTCGAGTGGACACCCGCGACGACCAGGTCAAGCTGATCTGCATGGAGCTGCAGCGGCCGGCGCTGGTGGTCGACGGTGCGACGGAGCTGCGGGTGCAGCTGCCGCCGAGCACGGTCACCGACCCGGTGGTGGACCGGCTGAAGTCGCTGCTGGCCGAGCATCCCGGCCACGAACCCGTGCTCCTGCAGGTCGGCGAGCTGACGCTCCGCCTGCCGCCGCAATTCAACGTGGACAGCCGGCGCGGCCTGGTCGGCTCGCTGCGCGAGCTGCTCGGGCCGGCCTGCGTGGTCACCTAGGTCCGGGGCCGGCACCGTCCGCCCGTCGATCCTGGGCGGGGGAGGTGCTCGCTCGGCCCAGGAGGGTGCCGACATGCCCGCGCCGGTGTCGTGAGGACGGGGATGTTCGAAACAGCGCCATCGTCCGCCGTCGGTGGATGTGGTGGCGGCCAGGTGCGAGCGGCCCCGTCGCGAAGTTCTGGATCGCTCGACTGGACCGTCAGGTGCAATGGCAGCCATCCGCGACGACGAACGGCTCCGCTGCCGCCCTGGTCGGAGGCCCGCCCCGGGGGGACGTGGTGAGGTCATGGGGGTGGGCACGGCGAGGGCGGGATGGATGACACGGTCGCTTCCGACCCCGCCGATCGTGGCGCCGGAGCGGTCCCGGCAGGGGTGTCGCCGGCTGTCGGAGCGGCCTGAATGGGCGGAACCCGCGCGATCCCGTAGAATCTGTGGAGAACCTCTGGCCGTGCCGCTGCCAGTCTGCCACTTAGGGTGGTGATTGTGGGCGGCGGTGCCGGCGCCGGGGCGAAAGCACGACGAGCGCACGGAGCACGGAGCACGCGATGCCGTTTGAGGTGGGAACCAAGGACTGCACGTCGCTGAGCGACGGCGAGCTGGCCGAGATGGCCGATATGACCGCCGATCGGGATTTGCAGTTCGACATCGGCTTCCTGTCGAAGCAGTGTGAGGAGTGGGTCCTCATCACCCAGGTGCACGAGGGTCCCAAGCTGCGGGGCTACTCGTTCAGCACCCTGGAGCGCATCGGCGGGACCCCGTCCATGCTGATCGGGCTGGCCAGCGTCGAGCGGAGCGCCAAGGCCGACCAGGTCCTGCGCCAGCTCCTGGGCGACCAGTACCGCCGGGCGCTGTTGGCCTTCCCCGACGAGGACGTGCTGGTCGGGGCGCGACTGGCTGATCCGCATGCCTACCAGGCGTTCAGCGGGCTGGCGGACATCGTCCCTCGGCCGGCACACAAGGCGTCTGGGGAGGAGCGGGCCTGGGGCCGCCGCTTGGCCAAGCGGTTCGGGGCAGAGCACCAGCTCGATGACCGCACGTTCGTGCTGTGCGGCACCGGAGACCTGTGCGGGGCCCTCGACTTCGGCGGCCCGAAGGTCCACGAGCCCGAGGCGGAGGTGCTGGAGCTGTTCGGATCGCTCGACCTGTCGCGTGGCGACCGGGTCGTCGGCTTCGGGTGGGCCATGGCCGAGGATCTCGCTTCGGGAACGCTGGCATCCCGGCGCTGAATCGCTGTCCGCCGACGCTGACGCGCTGTCCGCCTGCATGTGCGCGCTGCTGCCGGATCGGCGGCTGGCGCGGGAGGGCCGCCGGATCGGCGGTGAGCCGGTGGCCGGCTCAGGGGCGGGGGAGCACGGCCAGCACCTGCTTGGTGCAGTAGCCGTCCTGCGGCCGACCGACGGCCACCACCAGGTAGGCGGGTCGGAACCCGAGCGCAGCGGTCAGCGATTTCCCCGTGAGGCGGCGGTGACCGGCGGCGACCAGGGCCCGCGCAGCCCGTCCGTCGTGCACCGGCAGCCAGTTGTCGGTCCGGTACCAGCCGAACCGGGCCCAGGCGGTGCCGTCCTCTGCCCGAAGGAACAGCATCGGGCCGCGTGACGGGGTCACGATGGCAACCGAGGGCCGGGTGCCGTGGAATTCCCAATAGGGCCACGACGTGCCGGGGAACCCGAGCAGATGGGGTTCCGGAGGTGCCACGATGGCCCGGAGCGCCCGGCGGGCCCGGCGGCCGCGGGCAACTCCGGCTCGCTCGAGCTGGCCGGCGATCAGGAGGGCCTCGGGACGAGCCGGGTCGTCGAGTGCCTCGTGGGGCGACACAGCGCCGTCGAGCACGTCGAACGGCTCGATGACGCCGTCGGGCAGGACGGGTTGGCCGCCGTGCAAGCGCACCAGGACCTTGCTGTCGAGGTCGAGGGCGGCGACGTCGGTCGTGCCGGTCCCGCCGCCCAGGACCAGGAACCGCCGGGTGCCGGCAGGCTTCGGCGCCAGGCGTCGCCCCGACCGCGGTCGTCCTCGCCGACGGTCCGAGCGGGCGCGGTGCCTGCCGGCGGCCGGTCCCGCCACGTGATCCTGTCCGACGACGGTGTCGTCACCGTCGTCGGAGGTGCTCCAGCGCAGGTCCTGCGGGTCGACGGCATCAGCGGCCGGTCCCGCCACGTGATCCTGTCTGCCGACGGTGTCGTCACCGTCGTCGGAGGTGCTCCAACGCAGGTCCTGCGGGTCGACGGTGTAGGCGCCCGGGACCTGCTCGCCGACCGGGCCGCGGTCCTCGCCGCGGTGGTGGTCCCTGGTGCGATCGGGTCCGCCGGCAGGCTGGGGGCGGTCGGCCGGGTCAGGTCCGGGCGCGGGCCCGAAAACGAGGTCCCCGGTGCCGCCGGTCACGCCGGGCTCCCGGAGACTGCGGCCAGCAGGGATGCATCGCGGCGGCACTGCTCGTCGAGGCGGGCAGCCAGCTCGTCGGGATCGACGGCCGGAGCCAGACACGTCGAATGCCGGCAGACGTAGGCGCGACCATCGTCGGGTCGCTCCATCCACAGGGGTGCTTCGGTGCGCTCACCCCAGGCGAGCACCACGGCAGGCTCAAAACGTCGCCGGACACGATCGACCATGTCGTGGCGCCTGCCGGTGACCACGACCTCGGTGGTGCCGCCTGCTGCCAGGGTGGCCGTCATGACGGCGTTGGCAAAGGCCAGGGGATGGTTGGCGGCGATGGACGCCAGCACACCGGCGATGGCATCACCAGCGCCAACCATGTCCGTGTCGCCGGTGAGGGCGCCGAGCCGAAGCAGCGCGGTGGCAGCCACCGAGCTGGCGGACGGGGTGGCGCCATCGACGAGCTCCACCGGCCGCACGACGAGTGCGTCGGCATCGTCTCCGGAGGTGGCCAGCAGGCCGCTGCCGTCGGAGAAGCGGGCGAGCATCTCGCGGGCCACCGTCGTCGCCCGCTCGGACCACACGGCCCGGCCGGTGAGCTCGGCCAGGCGGGTGCAGGCGTCGACCATCCACGCGTGGTCCGCCGCACAGCCGAGGTGCCGGGCTGACCCGGCCTGCCAGGTCCGCATGAGCCGGCCGTCCTCGGCCCGCCGCAACCGGGTCCACAGGACTTCGCCGAGCGACTCCGCCTGCTGTGCCCACGCGGTCCTGCCGGTGGCTGCAGCAGCTTCGGCCAGCGCACCGACGAACATGGCGTTCCACTCGGTGATGAGCTTGTCGTCGCGCCCGGGAGCCACACGGCGGTCCCGGGCGGCGAGCAGCCGGCGCCGACCGGCCTCGATGGTATCGGGCCGGACCAGGGGAGCGCCGGCCGGGCGGCGGAGCACGTGGCGCCCCGCAAAGGCAGCCGTGCGGTCGACCTGGTACCAGGCGGCGACCGCGTCGTAGTCATCGCCCAGCTCGGCGCGTAGCTCGTCGGCGGACCACACGTAGAAGCGGCCCTCCTCGCCCTCGGAGTCGGCGTCGCGCGCTGCGGCGAGGCCGCCATCGGGAAGGGTCAGGTCGCCGAGGACGTAGCCGATGGTCTCCTCGACGACCTGGAGCCACCGGGGGTCGCCGGTGGTCTGCCACGCGTGCAGGTAGGCGCGCACCAGTCCGGCCTGGTCGTACAGCATCTTCTCGAAATGGGGCACGGTCCACGTGGCATCGGTGGCGTAGCGTGCGAACCCGCCCGCCAGGTGGTCGTAGATGCCGCCGGCAGCCATGGCGGCGAGCGTGGCGGTTGCCGCGGCCAGCGACCGGTCGTCGCCGGACAGGCGGTGATGCTGCAGCAGGAGCTCGATGAGTGCCGGCTGCGGGAATTTCGGAGCCGGGCCGAACCCACCGAACCGGGGGTCGAGGCGTTCCACCAGCTGGCCGGCGGCTCGGCCGAGGAGGGCGGACGACACGGCGGTGGTCGGGATCGGTGTGCTCGGCACCGTGCTGCCTCGGGCCACCGCGCGGGCCACCTCGTCGGCCTGTGCCTCGACATCGGCTCGCCGGGTGGACCAGGCGTCGGCCATGGCCGCCATGACCCGGTCGAACCCGGGCATGCCCCTGCTGTCGCTGCGTGGGAAGTACGTCCCGGTGAAGAACGGTCGTCCGTCGGGCGTGGCGAACACCGACATCGGCCAGCCGCCGTGCCCGTTCATGGCCTGCACGGCCTCCATGTAGACGGCATCGACGTCCGGCCGCTCCTCGCGGTCCACCTTGACAGCCACGAACCGGTCGTTGAGCACGGCGGCGATGCCCGGGTCATCGAACGACTCGTGTGCCATCACGTGGCACCAGTGGCAGGCGGAGTAGCCCACCGACACGAACAGCGGCTTGTCCTCGTCCCGGGCTCGGGCGAAGGCGTCGGGGCCCCACGGGTACCAGTCGACCGGTTGGTCCGCGTGCTGGCGCAGATATCGGCTCGGCTCGTTGGCCAGTCGGTTCACGGCGTGATCCTACGGGTGCTGTGGGGGTGGGTGGGCAGCGTGGAAAGTTCGGTGCACTACCGCCGGCACGGTCTGGCCTGCGTCTGGAGCCGGCAGCCCCTGTGGGGTGCCGAGGGTACCCGCTGGCGCTCGGAAGCGCCGGGCGGTCACCAGAGCGACCCGGCGCGGGTGGCGGTGGCCGCGCAGCCGTCGATCCTCGATGACAAGCGTCCAGCCTGTTTCGATCGCCGTCGCGTCGATGATGCGGTCGGCTGGGTCACCGGGGAAGGTGGCCGGCAGTGCTGCTGCCGTGTCGGCGACCGCTGGCGTGATCGGAGCGGTCCGCACGTCGCGCGCCATGGCCTGCGGCCACGTTCGGACGGGCACGTTGAGCTCGATGCGCTGGTGCGCCGCTTCCCCTTCGAGGGAAGCGAGCTGGTCGCCGGCACCAGGCGGGCCACGGTGCGGCCGTGCTCGGTGATCTCGATCTCGTCGCCAGCGGCTGCGTCATCCAGCAGGGCCAACAGTGTGGCTTTCGCCTCCGGAGCGGTCACCATACGGGTCACATGGTCATTGTTCTGGTCATCACACGAGGACGCCGGCATGTACGGGCAGTGACAACTTGTGCCGGACGCTGGTCGTGGTCGTAGGGTTCCGCGATGGAGATCCGTTTGGACGGCAAGGTCGCGCTCGTCACGGGGGCGTCGCGGGGGATCGGGCTGGCCATCGCCGCCCGCATGGCTGAGGCCGGCGCGTCGGTGGTGCTCACCGCGCGCAAGCCCGACGAGCTTCGCCAGGCTGCGGCGTCCCTCGGCGCCGATCCCGAGAGCGCCGCGCTGCCGGCAGCACCGGGAGCATCCGGGTCCAACACCGGGGAGCGGCCACCGGGAGGAGGGACGCCGGCGCCGGGCGGTGAGGCCGGGCATGGGGCGCCGAGTCGCGAGTCGGGCGCCGGTGGCGCCGTACCTGTACCGCCCGGCGTCCCCGGGGGTCCTGCCGTCGTCTGGTTCGCTGCCAACGCAGGCGAGCCCGACCAGGCGGAAGCGTGCGTCGCCGCCACAGTGGCGCGTTTCGGGCGGCTGGACGTTCTCGTCAACAACGCAGCCACCAACCCGCACTACGGGCCGTTGATGGGGATCGACCCCGGGCGGGCTGCCAAGACGGTGCAGGTCAACCAGTACGGCGTGCTGGCGTGGACGCAGGCCGCCTGGCAGGCGTCGATGGCCGAGCACGGCGGGGTGGTCCTGAACATCTCGTCGGTCGGGGGCCTGTCGCCCGAGCCGGGGATGGGCTGGTACGGCGTGACCAAGGCAGCGGTCGTCCACCTCACCCGCCAGCTCGCTGCCGAGCTCGGACCCATGGTCCGAGTCAATGCCATCGCCCCTGGGCTGGTGCGTACCGCCTTCGCCCGTGTGCTGGTGGACGACCACGGCGACCGGGTGGCCGCGCACCTGCCGCTCCGCCGGATCGGAGAGCCGGACGATGTCGCCACCGCAGCGCTGTTCTTGGCGTCGGATGCCGCTTCGTGGATCACCGGCGCCACACTCGTGGTCGACGGCGGGGCGCTGTCGACGCCGTCGGGTGGCGTGTAGCCGAGCTACGCGCGCTCGACGGGCTCGACGCGCTCGACGGGCTCGACGCGCTCGACGCGCTCGACGCGCGAGGCCGTTCTCGGTACTGTCGGGCGGTGAGGCCGCTCCCCGCCTTCGTGCGGCGCGTCGCCTCCGTACCCGTCAGCCTCCGGCCAGCGCCGAGCGCCTGACCTTGCCGCTGGGCGTCCGGGGCAGCGAGGTGACGAGGACCAGGTCCCGCGGTGCCGACCAGCTGCCCAGGTGCGCCTTGACCAGCTCCCGCAGTTCGTCGAGGGTGGGCGGCAGCGCACCGGTTGCCGGCACGACGTGGGCGACCACCCGCTGTCCCCACTCCGGGTCCGGCCATCCGGCCACGGCGACCTCGGCGACGGCGCTGTGGCCGGCGAGCACTCGCTCGACTGCCACCGGCCAGACCTTCTCCCCGCCGGTCACGATCACTTCGGCCATGCGCCCGTGGACGTGCAGCCGGCCGTCGCTGTCCAGTGCGCCGGCGTCCCCGGTGGGCAGCCAGCCACCGTCGAGCAGTGGCACCGTCCCGTCGCGGTAGGCGCGTAACAGCATCGGGCCGCGTACCAGCACCTCGCCCGGCGCCCCGAGCGTGCCATCCCCGATGGCCACCGCGGCCCCGTCGAGCGGCACGCCGTCGTAGACGAGACCGCTGCCGGTCTCGGTCATGCCGTAGGTGACCACCGCGTTGGGAGGAGGTGAACCGGGAGGCGCTGCGCCGCCGAGCAGGATCGTGTGGAAGGCGCCGGGATCGACCCGAGCGAGCGCCGCGGTCACGAGTGCCACCCGGACCCGCCGACCGTCGGCCCGGGCGCGCCTGGCAGCGGCAGTCACCGTAACGGCATCGAACCCGTCGAGGACCTCCACCGGCGTGCCGGTGTGCAGGGAGCGGCAGATCACCGAAAGCCCGCCGACGTGGGCGAGTGGCAGGCAGGCCACCCAGCAATCGCGGGTCGGGTCGACACCCAGGCGGGCGCTGGTGGCCTCGGCGGAGGCGGCGACCGCAGCGTGGGTGAGCACCACGCCTTTTGGTTCGCCGGTGGATCCGCTGGTGGCCAGCACCAGCGCGTCGCCGGGGTCAACCGGTCGACCGCCGGTGAGCGTGCGGCGCTCGCCATCGGGCCCGACGACGGCTCCGGGAGCCAGGGCCGCCAGCGCTGCTGTCCGAGCCGGCGGTGGGAGCCGGCGGTCGAGCGGTGTAGCTGCGTCGCCCGCATCCCATACCCGGCGCAGCGCATCGACAAAGGCAGGGCCACCGGGCATGTCCAGGGCCACGAGGATCGGCACGACGGCTAGCGTACCGACCGTATGAGCACGTGCTCGCATGGTGGAGCTCTTGGTCCCACGGTCGGCGGGGCCGGCCGGAGAGACGCGGTCGGCGGGGCCGGCCGGAGAGACGCGGTCGGCGGGGCCGGCCGGAGAGACGCGGTCGGCGGGGCCGGCCGGTTCCAGTTCCGGTGAGCGGGCCGGCGCGGGTACGGGCGCGGGCCGGCGACTGGGTGGCTGGGGCTCGACCGCGCACGCTTCCCGCCGCGGTGGTGCCCGTGCTCCTCGGCACGGTGGTGGCGTGGTGGGCGTGGCGGCACCAGCTGCCTGTGTCGAGCTGCATCGCCGCCAGGTGCGCGCCCCAGCCGTGGCGTCCGCACGATCCGGTGTGGTGGCGAGCGGCAGCGGCACTGGTGGGAGCGCTTGCCCTGCAGATCGGTACGAATTTCGCCAACGATCTGTCCGACGGGGTCCGCGGAACCGACGCCGATCGGGTGGGCCCTACTCGCCTGGTAGCCGCGGGACTGGCCTCGCCGGCGGCAGTGCGGTTGGCCGCGCTCGGGTCGTTCGCGGTGGCGGGGATCGCCGGCCTGCTCCTGGCGGCCACGGTCAGCTGGTGGGTGGTGGCTGTCGGCGCCGCATGTTTCGCTGCCGGTTGGGGCTACACCGGCGGCCCCCGGCCCTATGGGTACCTGGGCCTGGGGGAGCTGTTCGTCTTCGTCTTCTTCGGGCTGGTGGCGACCGTCGGGTCTGTCTACGTCGTGGTGGGGACGTTCCCGGCGCTCGGCTGGGTGCTCGGTTCTGCCAGCGGCCTGCTGGCCTGTGCCCTCCTCGAGGCGAACAACATCCGTGACCTCGACAGCGACGCTGCGGCAGGCAAGCGCACCCTCGCGGTCCGGTTGGGCCGCCGCGGCGCCGGGTGGCTGTACACCATCTGGATCGTGGGGGCCGGCGCGGCAGTGGTGGCGGCTGCCGTGGTCTGGGATCCGTGGGTGGCGCTGGCCCTGGTGGCCGTGCCATTGGCTGTAGCACCTGTGCGAACCGCCCTCGGACCGGCGATCGGCGGCGACGTCGTCATGGTGCTGGGGGCCAGCGGGCGGCTGCAGATCGCGGCCGGTGGCCTTGTTGCCATCGGTGTGGTCGTGGGGGCGGTGTGGCGTTAGCGGCTCAGTGGATCGGCAGGATGTGCCAGGGATCCGTTCACGCAGGCGAACAGAGCGCGGCGAATGAGGGAGCCCAGGCTGGACCGCCTGGCCGACCACGACAACGCCGCGATGGGACGATCGGCGATCGGCGAGCCCGGCCTGCCTGTCCGCTGGGTCTCTCAGGCGAGGAAGCTGCGCACCAGGGCGCCGACGTACGCCGCCCGTTCGAGGTGGGATGCGTGCCCGGCGCCCGGCACCAACGCGACCGTCGCCGACGGTCCGATGGCTCGTGCCATGGCGAGCGCCGCCACGGTGAATCGCACGTCGAGCACGCCGGCGATGAGCAGCACCGGCATGGTGAGGGTGTGCAGCCGGTCCCACAGGGGTTCCTGGGTGCCGGTCCCGCACGACCGGAGCGAGGTGGCCAGGCCCATCGGCCTGTTCGTCAGTCTGGCTGCCATGGTGGCCCCGTCGGGCGTCAGCGTGCGGAACAGCGGCTGGGCAAGCCACCAGGTGAGGAATTGCTCGAGTGGTTCGGTGGCAAGCCGGTCGGCCAGTGCCTCGTCTGTGGCCCGCCGGGCGGCGCGTGCCGCAGGGTCGGCGATGCCGGCGGTGGCGCCGACGAGGACAAGGTGCCGGACGGTGTGCGGCTGGGCCAGCGCCAGGTGGAGGCAGACACGCCCGCCCAGGGAGTACCCGAGGTAGTCGCCTGTCCCGCCGGCCGCCGCCACCATCGTCGCTGCGCCCCACAGATCGGTGTGGATGTGGCTGGAGCCGCCGTGGCCGGGAAGGTCTACCGCGACCACCGGGCGGTCGCCGGCAAGATCGTCGAGGAGCGGGCCCCATGCCGCGGCGTTCTGGGTGAAGCCGTGCGCCAATGTCAAGGGCACTCCGTCTGGCTGGGTCGCCCCGTCCGGGCCGGGACGCCACGGGCCGGCATGCACGGCCGCCAGTGGTGCCGGGGTGCCACCCGGCGGGTGTGCGCCGACCGTTGCTCCTGCCGTGCCGGCGCCCGGTCCGCTTCCGCGGGCGGTGCTCCTGGTGGCGGTGGCGGCGCAGGGGGTGCCCGGCGCCGGCTGGCTCGGATCGGCGGGCACCTCGGGATCGGCGGTGTCGGGAGGCACGGCGCTGTGGGCGCTGTTGGCGGTATGAGGAGGCACCGGCTGTGAGCGTACCGACGTCCGGGGAGCATTCGGGGACGTCCCAGTCGGCAGGTGCCGCCGGTGCTGATGGTGCTGATGGTGCTGATGGTGCCACGAGCCTCGACCCCCAGGATGTCGAGGCGTCGCGCGCTTCAGCGATGGTCGACGAGTGGGTTCGGGCCGGCGTGCGCCACGCCGTCGTGTGCCCTGGCTCGCGTTCGACCCCGCTGGCGCTGGCGCTGGCCGGGGACGGCAGGCTTGCCGTCCACGTGCGACTCGACGAGCGGTCCGCCGCGTTTTGCGCGCTGGGGATCGGCCTTGCCGACGGGTGGCCCGCAGTCCTGTGCACCACGAGTGGAACCGCAGCAGTCGAGGTCCACGCCGCAGTCGTCGAGGCGCACCATGCCCAGGTGCCGATGGTGGTGTGCACGGCAGACCGGCCTGACGAGCTCCACGATGTCGGCGCGCCGCAGACCGTTGCGCAGGTCGGGCTGTACGGGACGGCTGTCCGCTGGTCTGCCGACCTGGGCGTGGCCGAGCTCGTCGCGGCTGGCAGCTGGCGTTCTGTGGCAGCACGTGCAGTGTGCGAAGCGACCAGTGGCCCGTCGGGTCCCGGACCGGTCCACGTGAACGTGGCGTGCCGCGAGCCCCTGCTCGGTCGCCCGGTGGCAGTGCCACCGGGCCGGCCGGGTGGCGCGCCGTGGCACCAGGCGCCAGGTGGTGCAACGGTGTCGGTCGAGGCGGTCGTCGACGACCTGACCGCCATGGGATTCGTGGCTGGCTTCGGTGCCGGGGTCGGTGATGTCGGCATGTCGCCGGTCGGCGGCCTGGTGGTGGCTGGCTCGGGCTGTGGCGACCCCGACACGGTCCTGGCGCTTGTCGAGGAGCTGGGCTGGCCGCTGCTGGCCGATCCCCGCTCGGGGTGCCGCCGCCCGCACCGGTTGGTCGTCGGGGCTGCCGACGCCATCCTCCGCTCGGAGGCGGCTGCGCGGGCGCTGGCACCTGGCGCCGTCCTGCGCTTGGGCCGGCCCTGGGCGTCCAAGGTGCTGTGCACGTGGCTCGACTTGCTCGCTGGAGCGGGTGTGCCGCAGCTGCTGGTGGCTGACGGGTGGTCGTGGGTGGACCCGGGCCGAGCAGTGGCTCGGGTCAGGTCCTGTCCGCCGGCGGCATGGTGCCAGGTGGCGTTGGAGGTGCTGCGCGCGGGCCAGGGCTCGAGAGTCCATGGCAGCGAGAGCAGTTCCGGCTCCGCCGTTCGGTTCGGCTCGGGGTCCGGCTCCGGCTCCGGCTCCGGCTCCGGCTCCGGCTCGGGGTCTGGCTCCGGCTCGGGGTCTGGGTCCGGCTCGGGGTCCGGCTCGGGATCTGGCTCGGGGTCTGGCTCCGGGGCTGGGTCCGGCTCCGGCGATGCTGGCCCTGGTGCCGTGGCGGCGCGGTGGACAGCGGCGGAGGCTGCCGCCCAGCGGGTGCTGCAGCGTCGGCTCGACGGCCGATCCGCGCTGACCGAGCCGATCGTGGCCCGTACCGTGCTCGGAGCGACCCCTTCCGACCACGCTGTGGTCCTGGCTTCCTCGATGCCGGTTCGTGACGTCGAGTGGTTCGGCGCGCCGCGCCGTGACCAGCCGCCGGTCCTGGTCAACCGGGGGGCCAACGGGATCGACGGGGTGGTGTCGACGGCGATGGGCGTGGCCATGTCCGGGCGACCGGTGGTGGCGCTCGTGGGTGACCTGGCGTTCCTGCACGACCTCACCGCTTGGGTGCGGCCGGCAGGGACGGGTGGTCCCGGCTGCACCGTCGTGGTGGTCGACAACGGCGGGGGTGGGATCTTCTCGTTCCTGCCGCAGGCCAGTGCCCTTGCTCCCGAGACCTTTGCCGCGCTGTTCGCGACGCCGCAGGCTGTCGACGTCGCTGCTGCCGCTCGGGGGCTCGGCGTGGCGACCACCGAGGTGAGGGACGCCGCTCACCTGGCCGCGTTGTTGGGGGGGTCGGGTGACGTCCCGGTTTCGGCGCATGGGCTGCGCGTGCTGGTGGTGCGGGTGCCGGACCATCGTGCGAACGTGCGGATCCACGGGGAGCTCGAGGCCGCCGTCACCGAAGCTGTGGAGCACGTGCTCCGGCCCTGACGTCTCGAACCTCGGGCGGCTCGGCGCCGGTCGGGACGTCCCGGGGCGCGCTGCCGGCGGAGGCCAGGTGTGCAGGGCCGGCCTGGGTGTCCAGAGCGCGCTGGGCACGCGGGGTGTGTGGGGTGTGCTGGGTATGGACGGAGCGTCGGGTGTGCAGCGTGCGCAGGGCACGCCGGGCATCCAGGACGTGCTGGGCATCTAGGACGTGCTGGTGACGAACGGCCGCCCGGGGTAACGTCAGTACGTTTACGTCAAGGGAAGGTTCTCGCCATGACACCCGATCGACCCGCCGAGGCAGTGCGGGGCCAGGAGCCCGGGGGAGCCGGGGAACGTGCCGGCGCCGGTCGGGTTGCCCCTGCGAGCCGCAGCGGTCCCGCCGCCGTCGGGGACGACCGCTACAAGTGGGTCGTGTTGTCCAACACCACGCTCGGCGTGCTGATGGCGACGATCGACATGTCGATCATGCTGATCGCGCTGCCGGACATCTTCAATGGCATCCACATCGATCCGCTGCAGCCCGGTAATAGCTTCTACCTGCTTTGGATGATCCTCAGCTTCATGGTGGTGACCAGCGTGCTGGTCGTCAGTCTCGGACGTCTCGGGGACATGTTCGGCCGGGTCAAGATGTACAACCTCGGGTTCGCCGTGTACACCGCGTTCTCGCTGCTGCTGACGGTCACCTGGATGAGCGGCCGCGGTGCCGCGCTGTGGTTGGTGCTCATGCGTGTGGGGCAGGGGGTCGGCTCCGCCTTCCTGATCGCCAACTCCTCGGCCATCCTCACCGACGCCTTCCCTGAGCAGCAGCGGGGGATGGCGCTCGGCATCAACCAGGTGGCCGGGATCAGCGGGTCGTTCATCGGCCTCATCCTGGGCGGTCTTCTCGCTCCGATCGAATGGCGGCTCATCTTCTTGGTGTCGGTTCCCGTCGGGTTGTTCGGCACGGTGTGGGCCTACCGCAAGCTCCGTGAGGTACCCCGACGCGTCCACGCTCACATCGACTGGACCGGCAACACGACCTTCGCCCTCGGGCTCGTCGGGATCATGGTGGGTATCACCTATGGCATCCAGCCCTATGGCGGGCACACCATGGGTTGGACCAACCCGTTGGTCGACGGCCTGCTGGCCGGGGGTGTTGCGCTGCTGGCGCTGTTCGCGCTGATCGAGACCCGGTCGCCGGACCCCATGTTCCGTTTGGCGCTGTTCCGTATCCGAGCGTTCACCGCCGGCAGCCTGTCCACCTTGCTGGCGAGCATCGGACGCGGCGGCCTGATGTTCATGTTGATCATCTGGCTGCAGGGCATCTGGTTGCCCCGGCACGGGTACACCTTCGCCCAGACGCCGCTGTGGGCGGGCATCTACATGCTGCCGTTGACCGTCGGGTTCCTGCTGGCTGGTCCCGTGTCGGGGATCCTGTCGGACCGCTACGGCTCGCGCCCGTTCGCGTCGGGCGGCATGGTCGCCGCAGCAGCGTCGTTCGCCCTGCTGGAGCTCCTGCCCGTCGACTTCCCCTACCCGCTGTTCGCCCTGCTCCTGCTGCTGAACGGCCTGTCCATGGGCGCATTTGCCGCGCCGAACCGGGCTGGCGTCATGAACAGCTTGCCGCCCCAGCATCGCGGTGTCGGCTCGGGCATGAACTCCACCTTCCAGAACGCGGCCCAGGTCCTGTCGATCGGCATCTTCTTCACGCTCATGATCGCGGGATTGTCCAGAACGCTCCCGGGGGCGCTCATGACCGGGCTCGTGCACCAGGGCGTGTCGCCACAGCTGGCGGCCCGGGTGGCCCACCTGCCGCCGGTGTCGATCCTGTTCGCCGCCTTTCTTGGCTACAGCCCGATGAAGCACCTCCTCGGGCCGGCGGCGCTCCACGCACTGCCGGCGGCCAGGCGGGCCGTGGTGACCGGTAGGAGCTTCTTCCCGTCGCTCATCTCTGCGCCGTTTCGCAACGGTCTGCACGAAGCCTTCCTGTTCGCCACCATCGCATGCCTGGTGGCGGCTGGCGCTTCGTGGCTGCGTGGCGGTCGGTACGTGTACAGCGAGTCGGGGTCGGCCGCCAAGCCCGGCGGCGGGACCGGCGAGGATGCCGAGGCAGGTGGTGACCCGGTGCCGGCCATGGCCGCCGGGAACCTTGGCATGGCCGTCGGACCCGTTCCCGCCGGTGGCGGGCATGCCGGAGGGGCTCCTGTCGGCAGTGGGCCGGTTGGTGGCGGGCGTGGCGGAGGAGGGCGTGCCGGAGGGGTTCCCAACGGCGACGGCCGCGCCGAGAGCCCGGGTGCCAGCAGGTAGATCGGACGGTTCTCCGGCCGCCGAGTTGCGCCGATGTGCCGGCGAGCGGAGCCGGTGAGCCGGCCCGGGCGGAGCGTGTGGTTCAACCGCCGGCGAGCAGCCGGGCCAGGTCGTCGGCCATGGCGTCGGCCAACGAGCACAGCAGGTCCAGGCGGTCTTCGGCGTGCTCGACCTCGAGCAGGCGCTGGCGGTCTGCCGGGCCGACCGGGGCGAGGTCGCAGAGCTGCCAGGCGGCGACGGCGAGATCGTCGGCGAACCGGGTTCCGGCGGGCAACGCCGGCCCGTGCCCCAGCTCGGAGCGCATTGCGTAGGCGCGGCGAACGGCGATCGTGGCCCGCTCGACGGACGTGGCGGCGGGTGCGATGGGGTCAGGCGGGGTGATCGTCACTTCGGCTCTTGGAAAGGGGTCGTCGGCCAGCCACTGCCGGATCACCAGTCGGTCTTGACCGCTGGCAACGACAGCGAACCGGCCGTCGGGCAAGTCGGCGGCCTGGTCGATCCATGCCACCGTTCCGACCGTGTGCCGGGCGTCGCCACCGCCCACTTCCGACCCCTGGGCGATGAGCACCACGCCGAAACGCCGGTCAGTGGCCAGGCACTGCTGCGTCAGCGCCCGGTAGCGGGGCTCGAACACGTGCAATGGCAGCAATCCGTAGGGGAAGAGGACGGTTTGAAGCGGGAACATCGGCAGCACCTGGGAAGGGCCGGTCGGCTGGTCGGTACGCCCAACGAGGTCCGGTTCGCCTTGGGGGGGTTGGCGTGGACCTGGTTCGCCTTGGGCTGGCTGGCGTGGAGCCGGTTCGCCTTGGGCGGGTTTGCCCGCGTCCGGCTCGGGGGCCGGTGGGCTCATCTCGGCGCCGCTTCGTCCACGGCAGCGATCTCGTCGGCGTCCAGGACCCACTCGGCGGCATGAGCATTGGTCCGGACCTGCTCCGGGCTGGTGGCACCGACGATGACCGAGGCCACGCCGGGTTGGGCGGCAAGCCAGGCGATTGCCAGCTCGCCGATGCTGTGGCCCGTCGTGTCGGCGACGGCGGACAACCGGTCCACGGTGGTGAAATTGTCGGCTGTGGCGACGGTGGAGAACCTGGGGAGCCGGTCGAAGCGGCTGCCTGCCGGGAACGGGCTGTCCGACCGGTACTTGCCCGTCAGGAGCCCCGACGCCAGCGGGTAGTAGGGGACGATGCCCAGCGCAGCCGCTCGGGCGGCGGGGACGACGTCGTCCTCCGCCTGGCGTAGCAGGAGGTTCCAGTGCAGCTGGGCGGCCCCGAGCGGGGCCCAGCCAGCAGCGTCCCAGGCTGCAGCCGCCTGGCGGATATCGTCGCCCGAGTAGTTGGAGCAGGCAGCGACGCGCACCTTGCCTTTCTGGACAAGGTGGTCGAGTGCCTGAAGTGCTTCTTCCACCGGGGCTTCGGGGTCACGGTGGTGCTCGTAGTACACGTCGATGTGGTCGGTCCGCAGCCGCCGCAGGCTGGTATCGCAGCCCTCCTCGATCCGTCGGGCCAGGTCACCGGGCCGCCACGGGACTGCCTCGGACCTTCGCAGCACCTTGGTGGCGATCACCACCTCGTCCCGGTGGGTGCCCAGAGCCGCACCCAGCATCTCCTCGGAGCGCCCGCCGCCATAGCCCTCGGCAGTGTCGAAGTGGGTGATGCCGGCATCGAGCGCCGCGGCCACCACCGCCCGGGCGGCTGGCTCGTCGAGGACCATGCCGAAATTGTTGCAGCCCAGGCCCACGACCGACACTGCGGGACCCCGGACCCCGAGCGGGCGTTGCTGCATGGCAAACCTCCAGTCGGGAGCGGGCCCGCTGGTCGTCGTGCCAGGCAGCGCCACGTCCTCTCGGCACGGTAGCGCGCGCCGGGGGGTGCGGGGAATGTGGGTTTCGGTGGGCGCCTGGGGGAGTGGGCGCCGGGATGTGCCGGGGGGGAAGGTGTGGGTGGGGTGCCGATGGGTGGTGTGGGCCGGAGCTGCCGGGGGTGGGGGAGGTCGGGGTGCCGATGGGTGGGGTGCCGGTCGGCACTGTGACCGGGGCGTGGCAGGCTTGCGCAGTGCCCACGCTGTCCGCCGATCTCGAATTCCGGGGCCTCGTCTACCAGGCGACCGACCCCGGTTTGCTCGCCCGTCTGGACCGGCCCGAGCCGCTCACTGCCTATATCGGGTTCGACCCGACGGCCGACAGTCTCCACGTTGGGCATCTCGTGCAGGTCCTGATGCTGCGCCGCCTGCAGTTGGCCGGGCACCGGCCGGTTGCCCTGGCTGGCGGAGCGACCGGCATGATCGGTGACCCTGGCGGCAAGCAGTCGGAGCGACCCCTGCTCGATCGTGAGGAAGTCGGTGCCAACGTTGCAGCCATCGGCACGCAGCTCGCCAAGCTCATCGACTTCGCTGGCGGCGCCGTTCTCCTCGACAACGCCGACTGGCTGGGTTCCCTCGACGTCATCGGGTTCCTCCGTGACGTCGGCAAGCACTTCACCGTCAACCAGATGGTGGCGAAGGAATCAGTGCGTGCCCGGCTGGACCGCCCCGACCGAGGCATCTCCTACGCCGAGTTCAGCTACATGCTCCTGCAGGCGTACGACTTCGTCCACCTGTACGACGCGGTTGGCTGCCGGGTGCAGTTGGGAGCCAGTGACCAGTGGGGCAACATCACCATGGGGATCGAGCTGGTACGGAAGTTGCGCGGCGCCGAGGTATGGGGGCTCACCACACCACTCGTGCTCAAGGCCGACGGCACCAAGTTCGGCAAGACCGAGACCGGGGCGGTGTGGCTCGACCCGGCCCGCACCAGCCCCTACGCGTTCTACCAGTTCTTCCTGCGGACCGATGATGTCATGGTGGGCAGCTACCTTCGCCGGTTCACCTTCCTCGACCACCAGGAGATCGCCGCGCTCGACGACGAGACCGCCGAGCACCCGGAGCGGCGTGCGGCCCAGCGGGCTCTGGCCCGTTCGGTGTGCTCGCTCGTGCACGGGCAAGCCGAGACCGAGCAGGCCGAACGGGCTGCTGCGGCTCTCTTCAGCGAGGACATCGCCGGTCTCGACGAGCCGACGCTTCTTGCTGTGTGTGCCGAGGCACCTACCGACCGGTGGGGCCGTCGGGAGATCGACGGCGGGATCAGGGTTGTCGACGCCATGGCTCGGACCGGGCTCGTGTCATCCAAGAGCCAGGCAAGGACCACCGTGGCCCAGGGCGGTGCGTACGTGAACAACCGGCGCGTCACCGACGTGGACATGATGATCGGCTCCGAAGACCTCCTGCACGGCCGCTACCTGGTGTTACGTCGAGGCCGGCGGGAGCAGCACCTGGTGGTGTTCGATTGACCTCCGCAGCTTGGTGACGCTGCTGCCCTGGTGACGCTGCCGCTGTGGCTGTGCCCGGGGCTGTGGGCAGCGCCGGCGGCGCTCCCGGGTGGCGGGGACACGGTCGGCCGTTGCCGGCGGTAGCCTCCAAAGGACCAAGCCGGCGTGCCAGCAGGTGCGGTCGGCTCCCGTGCTGGTCCGTTCTTGTGGGCACACGTGGAGCACGGGCCCTGGGCACTCCCCGGCCCGTCACGAGTCGTCGAAACCGGATCGGGAACCCACCCCATGTTCACCGTGATATCGCTGGTCCTACTGGTGGTGGTCCTTGCTGCAGGCGCAGCCGGCCTGTTCGGTGGCCAACGTCGTCGGGCCGCGCGTCCCACGGGCCCACCGCTCCGTGCCGCCGCCGGCGGTTGGTCCCAGTCGCCGTCTGTCCGGGTCCAGGCGCCGGCTGTGCGCCCCGTGGAGACGGTCGGTGTCGATGGCGGGCTCCGGCGTGAGGGGGCCGCGGGCGTAACGGACCGGGCGGTTGGCCCAGACGGCCCGACCGGGTCCGAGAACGTGTCGGGTGGGACGGCGGGAAGCCTGGAGCCGCCACGGATCCGGGTGGCCAGACCTGTTCGGTCGGCACCGCAGGCGGGCGAGGACCAGGTCCTGGCCCGGGTGCGTGTGTCCGGGACGATCCCCCGGCGGTCCCCGTCCGTTCAACGGGACGGGGCTGCCCCCAGCGTTACCCGGCCTGCTGCGGATGCCAACCGGCCTGCTCCGGGCGCTCCTCGACCTGCTGGTGCCAGGCGGGTTGCCGTATCTCCCCAGGATGCTGCGGGCACGCGGCGCCATCGGCAGTGGGAGGGCGACGAGGAGGACGAGGGCGACAGCGGGCCGGATCCCGATGGCGTCGTGCTCGCCCGCGCCCGGGTAGATCCCAACGACCGGAAGGGTGACGTCCGATGAGCGATCCGATTCGCATGGGAACTGCACCGCCGGAGACAGCGCTCCCCGAGGAGCCGATCGCCCAGAGCGACCGGCTGGCATCTGCTCTGGCGGAGCCGCTCGAGCGTCGGCGCGACGCCGTAGCCGACGTGGTCCGGATGTACCCGGGGTGGCCCGGAGCGTGGGCGGCATGGGCCGACCTGGCCCGTGACGACGTCGAGGCCTACGCCGGCTACCGGGTCGGATATCACCGGGGACTGGACCAGCTGCGCCATGCCGGGTGGCGTGGCAGCGGGTATGTCCGCTGGGCTCATCCTGGCAACCGAGGCTTCCTGCGCTGCCTGCGGGGACTGGCCAGTGCGGCGGCGGCCATCGGCGAAGCGGCGGAGCACGAGCGGTGCGAGGTGTTCCTGCAGCAACTCGACCCCGGTGGGGGCGAGCAGCGGGTTCCGGGCCCATGACACCGGCACCCTGGAGGGGCCGGCACCGGCTACCCCGGAGCAGCGGCCAGGCGGCAGCCTGGCTCGCCGGCATCCTGGTGGCTGCCGTCGGCGTCGCTGGGTGCGGAAGTTCCGCTGCCGGCCCGAGCACCAGGGTGGGTCAGTGGATGTCGACGAGTGGGTTCGGCTCGGCGGTGGGGACGCTCTTGGGGGATGGCACGCACGTCGTCGCCGTCGTCCGCCAACACGCGGGGGCGAGCACCCTCAAGGCGTGGTGCGGTGTGCTCGAAAACGATGCTGCCACCGCGGCCGGCAACCTGCCGTCGCCCGACGCAGCGCTCACGAGCGTGCTGGACCATGCCTATCAGGCGGACCAGAAGGCAGCGGCCGCCTGCTATGGCGCCAGCCCGAGCGACGTCACGGAGCTGGACCGGTCGGTGGCGGAGATCAACGTGGCCGACGCCTACCTGGAGCAGGCAGTGCAGCACGTCAGCGCCCTGACGGGGCAGGTGCCGTCGACGACGACCACGACCGTGCCGGGAGGAGCTGGTGGTGACCCGCTCGGGTTCTGATGGGATGCCGGTGTCAGCGGGCTCGGACGCCGGTGGTCCGCACGGCTCCGGTGGAGACGAGGCCGATCGTCGGTGGCGACGCGTGCTGTGGGCCCTGCCGACCGGTCTGTACGTGCTCGGGAGCAGGTCCGGGGAGCGCCGAAACCTCATGACCATCAGCTGGGTGACGCAGGTGGCCACCGACCCGCGCCAGGTTGGCGTGGGCATCGAGCGCGACGCCGTCACCATGGAGCTCGTGCGGGACGGCGGTGGGTTCGCGCTCAGCATGCTGGGTGTGGAGGACCGGTCGCTGGTCCGGCGGTTCGCGAAGCCGGTGCCCGCCGAGGAGGTTGTCGTCGACGCCGAAGGCACCGGGACGATGCGAGGCGAGGGTGTCCACGCAGCGGTGACCGGCGCACCGCTGCTCGACAGGGCTGTCGCCTACCTGGCCTGCCAGGTGGTGCACGTTCTCGACCTCCAGAGCCACTGCTGGGTGGTAGGTACGGTGGTCGATGCCGGGTTCGGAGCCGACGGCGAGGACGCCGCCATCCTTACCATGGGTGACACCCGGATGAACTACGGGGGCTGACCGAGTCGCGTGATCCGGCCGAAACCGGCCACCCGATCCGGCCGAATCCGGCCACCCGATCCGGCCGAATCCGGCCACCCGATCCGGCCGAATCCGGCCACCCGATCCGGCCGAATCCGGCCACCCGATCCGGCCGAAACCGGCCACCCGATCCGGCCGAAACCGGCCACCCGATCCGGCCGAAACCGGCCACCCGGGCCGTCGCCGCTTCGAGCGCGACGCCGAGGGCGACCAGGACGAGGGACCTACGCCCCGCCCGCCGCATCCCTCGCCGCTCCGGGCGTGTCGTCGGCGTCGAGGAGCTGGCGGAAACGCTCGACCAGGTTCCGGTCGGCGCGCACTTCACCGACGATGGTAGAGACCGCGGCATCGTCGAACTGGCAAACCCGTTCCTGGGGTCGTGCCTTCCAGCCCGCAACGCGTCCCTACCGTCCCACCAGCCGAACCCGCTGCAGGACGGCCGGCCGGGTAGTGGTGGCCGAATATGTGTGCATTTCACATGGGATCGGTCAGCAGGCGCCGTGGCCAGTCTCGTGAAATCCGTTGGTAGCACCAACGGTACTGCTCAGGTAGTAGCAGGCATGAAGCTCAGCGTTCGTCTTCCCGACGAAGACGTGGCCGTGCTCGACGAGCACGCCCGCAAGACGGGGCTCCAGTCTCGCTCGGCCGCGATCCACCAAGCCGTCCGACTACTGCGCCAGTCCGGGCTCGAGGAGGACTACGCAGCGGCCTGGGGGGACTGGGAGCGCTCAGGCGAGCGGGACCTGTGGGAGACAGCGGCAGGCGACGGCCTGTCCTGATGCGCCGTGGAGAGGTTCGCTTGGTCGATCTCGATCCCGTACGGGGCAGCGAGGCCAACAAGCGGCGACCCGCCGTCGTAGTCAACAACGATCGCGCCAACGCCGTCGCCGAGCGTTTGGAGCGAGGAGTCGTCACTGTGGTGCCCCTGACCAGCAGCACGACGAGGATCTTTCCCGTTCAGGTCCTCCTGCCGGCGGGCCAGGCTGGACTACGGGTCGATTCCAAGGCCCAGGCCGAGCAAGTCCGTTCGGTAGCCGTCGAGCGACTCGGGCCCGCTCTCGGGCGGCTGCCAACGCCGATCATGGCCAAGATCGACGAGGCCCTACGTCTCCATCTCGACCTATAGCTGTCCCATAGGCGGATCCTCCTGCGGGAACGGCGAGTCAATGCTCACAGGATCTCTTGGCACATGAACGGGCTGGCTGTGCTTTCGACGGCGCCGACGACGGTGATCTCGCCTACGGGCCGAGCCAGACGAAACCCGCCGCTCGGTCCCGGCGTCGCGTGCAGCAGGCCGGCCCGGGTCAGCGCCTGGAGGTGCTTGCCGATATACGCCTCCGGCAGCCCGTAGTGATCGGCGAGCACCCGGCGCGGCAACGCCACCCGCTTCGGGGCCTGGGCGGCCAGGATCGCACCGTGCAGCCCGTGCTCCGTCGCCGGGTGCCGCCCCCAGACGCCACCGAGGTGGTGAAGCCGCTCGTCTGGTGGCGCCTGCGGCTCAGCCGCGTTGGTCTGGGGGGCGCAGGTCGAGGCTGAGGGTCAGAATCCCGTCCCTGAGCTCGGCGTCCGCGTCACCGAGCATCGCGTAGTCCATGTAGTCGAGCTGCGCCTGATCGATGAAGCGCTGGCGCTCGGGACCCTCGATCGGCGGGATGCCGCGCTCGCGTACTGCGCGGGCGCGCGCTCGGAACCGTTCGATCATGGCGGACACGTCGAAATCCTCGGCCACGCCCCGACTGTAGTGGTGCCGTCACCAGAGGAGTGTCGTGGCGCTCGGCGGGCCGCTCCGCTGGTGGCCCGGATTGGCGTCGAGGATGCGGGCGGGGTGTGCTGCCGGGGTGCCGGGGTGCCGGGGTGCCGGGGTGCCGGGGTGCCGGGGTGCCGGGGTGCCGGGGTGCCGGGGTGCCGGGGTGCCGGGGTGCCGTGGGGAGCTGGCCGGCGTACCATCGGGGGCGCCGCCAGGCGCAGGGCCGGGGTGCAGTCGGTATGGCGGGCAGGATAGGTGGCCGGGGCACGCGCCCATCGGGTAGCGTGGAGCGGTTCTAGCTGCGTAGCCCCGGCGCGGGATCGCCGTGGGTCTGTACGTGCCCGTGACCGTCAGCTCGGTGCCGGCGGTAGAATCCAGGAGCGCCGCAGCCAGGGTCTCGCACTCGACCCACGGAGGACTTGCTGTGAAGAAGGGACGGCATCGCCGCTTCGAAGAGGCACGCAGCCTGAAGCGTTCCGTCGCGACCGCGAACCGGCGCTGCCCGGAGTGCGGTGCCGAACCCGAGGACGAGCACGCCTCGTGGTGCCTGGCGGAGGCCGACGAGCTCGACGAGATCTTGGGCTCGGCGGGTGGGGCAGACGAGGACGACCCGTTGGCCGAGTGAGCGACGCACAGTCGACGACGTCGTCCACACCGGCCTGCGCACCCGGCGATCGCTGATCAGCGGCGGCGTACCGCCGGATGGGGTAGGGCAACCACGGCACGTGGGCGATCGGCCCCGTGCCCGGTTCGCGCGGACGACCGGGCGGATCCGTTGGTGGCGCGGGCATCGAGTGCCGCGCGCAGCAGCGCGTGCACCGGCCCGCCGACCAGGGCGATCAGCTCGTCGTGCAACTCCTGGTAGACCGGGTGGCGGCCCACGAATGCCTCGGGTGACTCGGTGCACCACCAATGGAAATCGGCGCCACCGGTTCCCCAGTCACGGCGGTCCCACTGGCGGACGATGGTGGTCACATGACCAGCATCGTCGCTGTGGTCTTCGCGTCGCAGCGGAAGCTGCCAGCAGACGTCGGGCTTCAACGACAGCGGCGGCACTCCCCGCTCGAGCGCTGCCAGATGGAGTGCGCACCCGGCCCCCCCGGCGAAACCGGGCCGGTTGAGGAAGATGCACGCGTCGGCGACCAGCCTGGTGGCCTGCTGGCCGGAGCGCGTGGTCCGCACGACAGCCGAGGTGCCGGCACCACGTGCTCGCCGGCCGTGGTATTGCCACTGCTCGGGCGTCAGTTCGGCTGACGCCTGCTCGACGCGCCGGACGTCCTCGGCGTCGGTGAAATGCGCGCCGTACGAACAGCATCCCTGGTTGCGCTCGGCAGCCGGCCCGGTGAGCACTCCCTGGCAGCCGCGGCCGAAGATGCAGGTCCAGGGGCTCTCCAGGAAGGTCACATCGAACATCCAGGTCCGATCCTCGTCGGGGTCGACGAAGCTGACCCACTCGTGGGCATCCGTCGGCGGCGCCAGGCGCCGGTCGTGGTCGTGGACGCGGGGGCTCACCAGTGGCTCCTTGTCGTTCGTGGTCGGCCGGTCAGGCGGTGCATCGGAACGGGCCAGTTCACCCGCAGGATCCGGTGGTGCCGGCGGCAGCCCACTGGCGCCCGGTCGGCTCGGCGCAGCAGAACCAGGCCTCCGACAGCCGAGGCCGTGCTTCGGGGGCCAGCCGGCTTGCCACCGCGGGGTCGACCGCCGGGACGGTGAGCAGGCTGGGCAGGCGCAGCCGGTCGGCCACCAGGCGGCGTGCAGCCAGATGGGCCGTTGCCGCTGGCCACGCAGCGTTCTCCGCTTCCTCTGCCAGCGCTGCCAGCTCGCCTGCCAGCGTGTCGAGCCGCTCATCGGTGCTGTGCCACTGCCACCCCAGGGTGTGGTCGTCGTAGCCGTCCAGGCTCTCCTTCAGGTCAGGCTCGTCGAGCAGCAGCGAGCCCGGCGGCAGGAGCAAGCGGATGCCGAGCTGCACCGGATCGACGTTGCCGGCCAGGTCGCACCGCGCGATCAGGTCGAGCAGCGCGGCGACACCGCTGGCGTCGGTCCACGGGGTGAACGGGACGAAGGTGGGACGGGGCTCGATCCCGGCCGAGCGAAGGACCCCGATGGCCTCCACGGCGTCGGCCACCGTGTGCCCCTTGTGGAGGCGGAGGAGCACGCGGTCGTCGGCAGACTCGACGGCGGTGGTGACGAACAGGAACCCGGCTTCCGCCATGTCAGGCCACGCCGACCGGTGCTGCAGCACGTGCTCGACCTTGACTGTCGCGTCGAACGTCAGGTCGGGGAACGCGCCGTGCACCGCATGGACGGTCCTACGGGCGTGGTGCGGGCCGTTCAGGAAGTCGGGGTCGCCGAAGGTGATGTGGCGAGCGCCCATCTGCACCAGCTGGTCGACGTCGGCCAGCAGGCTGGGAATGTCGACGAGCCGGGTGCGACCGTCGTAGACCACAGGGACCGGGCAGTGCCGGCAGCGGTGTGCGCACCCGTGGCTCGCCTCCACGTACCCGGCGACCCGGCGCTCATCGCCCACGAGGACGTGGGCGTATCGCTCGAGTGGCGGCAGCAGGTTCCGGGCCGGCGCCGGTTGGCGGTGGCGACCGAGCCGCACGATCACCGTGCCGGCCGGTGCACCGGCAGCGACGGCTGTGCCGCCTGGGGTGCTGGCAGCGACGGCACCGGCGCCGGGGATCATCTGGAGGTCAACGGGCGGCGGAAAGCCAGCGGTGGCGCCACGGGTGGTGGCAGCGGTCGCCGCATCGGGGTGATCGAGCCGATCCGCCCATGCAACCAGCTCGGGAACGTACTCGCCGGCCACCGCGAGGTCGACGGTCGCTCCTCCGACAGTGGCATACAACCCGTACAGGGCCACAGGCAGGTCTGGCCGCAGGCCGCGGACAACCCCGATGACCTGACGGGCCAGGCGCGTGGCGGTGTGCATCGGGACCGACACAGCCAGGGCATCCGCCCAGGCGACATCGCCGGGGTCGAGGGGCTCGATCGACAGGTCGGCGCAGCGCACGTCGTGCCCCGCGGTCAGCAGCGCTCCCGCGGGTACGGCGAGCCCGAGCGGCTGGTGGCCGAGCTCGTAGGTGGACACCAGCAGCATGTGCACCACCGTCACCGTAGTGGTCGGGCGGTGGTGGTCGGGCGGTGGTGGTCGGGTGGTGGTGGTCGGGTGGTGGTGGTCGGGTGGTGGTGGTCAGGACGGGACGCACAGCTCCGCGGCGTCCGCCGGCGCCGGCTCGACGTGCACGTCGAGCCGGGACCACGCCGTGCGCAGTGCGGCTTCGGCCTCGGCTGGGGTGAGCGCCTTGGCGAACACGAATCCGACATAGCGGGCGCCGTCGGGTGCGGGTGCGACGTAGCGACCGGGTGTCACCGTGATCTCGACGCCGGTGACGCCGGGCACGGCCAGTGCCAGGTCGATGCCGTCGACGCCGGCGAATCGACCAGCTGCTGGTGCGGGCAGCATGAGGACACCTGCGGCCCGGTGTCGCGGCGCCCTGGGCACAGCGGTCCCGAGCGCGTTCGCCAGGACCAGGGTCTCCAGACGGCGGCCGGTGGCGATCTCGACGGTCCTGCCGCACAGACCTCCCACTGTCCGCGCTGCCACCTCGATCACGCTGGCCCGGCCGTTGCTCACCCGGAGCTCAGCGTGCACCGGCCCGTGGCGCAGACCGAGCGCGCGGCATGCCGCCGAAGTTGCCTCGCGGACAGCGCTCCGGTCGGCAGCATCGAGACGGCTCGGCGTGATGTAGATCGTCTCCTCGAAGTACGGGCCGTCGAGGGGATCGGGTTTGTCGAACACAGCCACGACGTCGAGTACGCCGTCGCGAAGCACACCTTCGACGGCGACCTCTGGTCCTTCCACGAATTGCTCGACCAGCAGGGGCCGGTCGTGAGGCTCGCCCGCGGCGCAGGCGATGGCCCCGGCGCGCCGGAACGCGACGGCCAGCGCCTCGGGGTCGTCTGCCCGGATGACCCCTCGGCTTGTCGACAATGCCGTGGGCTTGACGACACAGGGATAGCCGACCTGCGCCGCTGCGTGCACGGCAGCGGCCTCGTCGGCCGGGTCCACCGCGACGAACGCCGGCTGCGGGACTTCGGCGGAGTCCAACAGGATCCGCATCCGGAGCTTGTCGCGCGCGGCGACCACGGCGTCAGGAGCGGCGTGGGCAAGGCCCAGACGCTCGGCCGCCACCGCAGCGGCGACGACGCCCCGATCGTCGACGGCGACGACCGCGTCGAGGGGCGAGATCCGGTCCAGCTCGACAATGGCGAGCGCTGTGGCGGCAGGGTCGTCTACGTCGACCACCAGGCTGCGGACCGGCCTGTGGGCGCTGTCCACATCGGAACCCGGTCGGGGTCCGGTGGTTGGGGTGCTGGTGGCTGGGGTGCTGGTGGCTGGGGTGCTGGTGGTTGGGGTGCTGGTGGTTGGGGTGCTGGTGGTTGGGGTGCTGGTGGCTGGGGTGCTGGTCCCGAACACCGCGTCGGAAGCCACCACGACCTCGACACCGAGGTCGCGGGCCGCCGCCAGAAAGTCGGCGGCCCGGTAGGTCGACGAGGGCAGGAGCAGGAGGATGCGGGGCACGCACCTATGATGGCCCTCAGGAGGTGCTCCCGTGCCCGACGACGCAGTTGCCACTGAAATCGCCTCGGATGTGCTCACCGTGACTCCCCCGGCGCTCCAGGTCGTTCTCGACGCCCGGTCGGCCGAGGACGACAGCGACGCGCTCGCCCTGTGGGTGGAGGTGACCGGGGCGTCCGCCGGGACGTACACCTACGACATCTACTTCCAGCCGCTCTCCGACGCAGTTGCTCGTGACGAGGTGGTCCGGAACGGAGACCTGGCGGTGGTCGTGCCGGCGAAGAGCGTGGCCCGGGTGCGAGGCGCACGCCTCGACTGGTCCGACGAGGGTGAGGGCGGTCTGGTCATCGTCAACCCGAACACCCCGCCGGTCAGCGAGGGCTCGGCGGCGCCGCCGCCGGGCGATATCACCAGCGACTTGGCTCGCCGGGTCATGGCCCTTCTGGACGAGCAGATCAACCCGTCGATCGCCGGCCACGGCGGCCGGGCAGATCTGGTGTCCGTGGATGGCGATGTGGTGTACCTCCGCTTGAGTGGCGGCTGCCAGGGGTGTGGCATGGCGTCGGTCACGCTTTCGCAGGGCATCGAGGTTGCGCTGCGCGACGAGATCCCGGAGATCACGCAGGTGGTCGACGTCACCGACCACGCCGGCGGCTCCAACCCCTACTTCCAGTCCGCCAAGAAGTAGCGGGCGGCAGACCCCGAGTCGCCGGCCCCGTTCGGCAGCTCCCGAGCGGCACGACGGGCACGCGGTCACTCTGGGAGCCGCTGGACGCCGCGCTTCGTTGGGGACGCTGGTCTCGCCGTTGCGGCCCGGATCGTCGCCGGGGCAGCCCGGTTGCTAGCAGCCGGCAGAAGTCGGGACCAGGTCCGGTCGCATGCAGGAGCCCCGGTCGTGACCGTCGTTCCGGGTGGCAGCGTGCTCCGGGCGCGAGCAGCCAGGGGCCATTGCCCGAGGCCGGTGTCGGTTGCCGATCCTCGGCACCGGAGGTTGGGCGTCGGTTCTGGTTATCCGCTGCCAGGGTCGGTTGCTGGGCGTCGGCGCCGGTGGTCCGACGTCAGGGCCGGTTGCTGGGCGTCGGTCGTCGGCGCCGGTTAGCGCCCGATCAGGCACCAGCCTTGTGGGCGACGATGTCCAGCACGAGGTCGACGTTGTCGGAGACGACGACGCCGCCTGTCTCGAGCGTCGTGTTCCAACGGAGCCCGAAGTCCTTGCGGTTCACCGTTGCGAGAGCGATCGCGGCGAACATCGGTGGCGTCCCGGTGTGGTGATCCGCTCGGCGCAGGCGGACATCGAACGTCACCGGCAGGGTGATGTTCCGGATGGTGAGCTTCGTCACCGCAGTGTGCCCGTGCGGACCCGTCCCGGTCACTCGCCCTGCCAGTCGCATGGTCGGCCATCGGGCCGCGTCGAAGAAGTCGGCGGAGCGCAGGTGGTCGTCGCGGGCAGGGTCGCCGGTGTCGAGTGACCCGATGTCGACCTCCCCGGCGATGGTCGATCCCAACACGTCTCGGCTGACCTCGACCGTGGCGCGAAACGACCCGAAGCTGCCCCGGACTCGATGCACCAGGAACTGGCGAGCCACGAACCCGACGGTCGATGTCCGGTCCACGGTCCACGTGCCAGGGTCCGGAGCGGGTTCCCCCGCTCCGGGATCATCGGTCCCAGGGGGACCGCTGGGGACGCGCTCCATGACCGCGGCATTCTTCGGGTCGGTGTGCTGCGGCGTCAAATCCGCTGCGGTGATGGGAGATCGAGGTGCACGAGCGCTTGTCGGACCGGTCGCCGGAGCGGTCCCAGTGGTGGATTAGCGTGCATGCCCATGGATGCGCTGGTCACGGCCGTCACCGCGGCGGGGGGGCTGGTGGTGGGCGACCAGCTCGAGATCGTGGTGGAACGGCTCGGCGCCCACGCCGACCTCCGCCGACCCTGGTGGGCCTGCCCGTCGTGCCAGGCGCCGGCCGGCGCGGCTGCCCTCGTGCCGGTTGTCCGGGTCGTTGCCCGCCACCGGGGATGCCGCTCCTGTGGGACGCCGGTCGCACACCCGCTGCGGCCTGCAATCCTGGCCCTGGTCAGCGCGGTGGTGATGGGGGGATTCGCTGCCCGCCTTGGCGCCGATCCCGTCCTGCCGGCGTTCGTGGTCCTGGCTGCCGCTCTGGTGGCGGTCAGCGCGGTCGACCTGGAACGGCTGATCATTCCCAACCGGATCCTGTACCCGGCGGCAGGGGCGATCACCGCACTGCTGCTGGTTGGCGCCGTGGCGGACGACCGCTGGGGCTCCATGGCGCGTGCGGCGATCGCAGCGGTCGCCGCCTTCGCCGCCTTCTTCGTCGTGCACGCGGTCGCACCGCGAGGCATGGGTTTCGGGGACGTCCGCCTGGCCGGCGTGGTCGGTCTGGCCACCGGCTGGCTCGGGCTCGGCCACGCGTTCGTAGCGTTCCTGGCCGCGTTCGTCCTGGGATCGGTCGTGGGCACGGTCG
>JAKAYQ010000120.1 GCA_021826725.1 Actinomycetes bacterium | reverse complement strand
GGCAGCCACCTGGGTGGCAAGCTCGCGGGTCGGGACGAGCACCAGGCCGCGGGGGTGGCCGGGCCGGCCCTTCCCGACGAGCGTGGCCAGCGGCACGCCGAACGCAACCGTCTTGCCCGAACCCGTGGGCGCTTTGCCGCACACGTCGCGGCCGGCGAGCGCGTCGGGGATGGTCGCGGCCTGCACGGCGGTGGGCTCGGTGATCCCGCGTTGGGCCAGGACCGTCACGATGGCCGGGTTTACGCTGAGACGCGAGAACCCGCTGTCGCCGACGACAAGGACCGGCGAGGCGGCGGTGCCGTCGTCTGCCGTTGCGGGGATGGCGGGTGCACGTCCGGGCCCGTGCGCGGCCACCGGTCGGCTACCGGTCGACTGCGCGCGGTCACCCGAGGGTCGGATCCTGCGATCACCGCCGCGGCTCGGGCCCCCACGGTCGTATCCTCGGTCGCCCGTGCTGGCACGTTCCCGCTCGGAGCGGGCGCGGTCGGCGGTGGCACGGCCCCGACCCGTGCCCGGCGCGCCAAACCTGTCACCGGTTCGTGCACGGTTGCCAGCCGAACGGTTCTGCTCCGAGCTGTCCCGGCCGTAGGTCCTGTTCGCCGTCCGGTCCCGGCCGGATGCCTGCTGGGGCCGGTCGACGCCCGGCGCGGTTGCCGCCGGCCGATCGGTCGACTCGGGCTCGGCTGAGGTTTGGACGCGCGTCGCGTCCTGGTCGTATGCGAAGGTCACTGGTACTCCGGATCTGTCGTGCGCACTTGCAACCTGCGGCACGCAAAACCGGCCGGCTACCAGCGAGCTGTCGTCGACCTCGTGCCGACGTGCCTTGCAGCATAGGCGATCGTGGCAGTCTCTCGGTCCAACCCCGGTCGCCGCGCCGTCCGTTCGGGTTGGCGACCGGCGGTCTGGTGACGCTCAGGGGTGCCTGGCGGGCGGGGCTGCCAGCGTTTCGAGCGCGGTGAGCTGGTCGCCGGTGCCGATGGCGATGAGCACCTGGCCGGGCGAGATGACGCTGTTGGGATCGGGATTGGTCACGAAGTGCCCGTCGCGGTGGCGAACGGCGAGGACCAGCGCTCCGGTGGCGTCACGGATGTGGGCGTCGCGCACCGACTGGCCGGCGAACGTCGACGTGTCGGTCACGTGGATCTCGGCGAGCTTGAACTCCACGTCGAGCCCGTGGATGACCACGTCGACGAACTCGGCGACGTGCGGCTGCATCAGGAAGGCGGCGGCGCGGGCACCCCCGATGGCCTGGGGGTTGATGACCCGGTCGGCGCCGGCCCGCAGGAGCTTGGGCTCGGAGTCCGCCAGCCGGGCCCGGGCCACGATGAAGAGGTTCGGAGCCAGGCTCCGACCGCTCAGGGACAGGTAGACGTTGGTGGCGTCGTTGCTGGTGACGGCGGCCAGACCTCGGGCTCGCTCGATCCCCGCCTGGCGGAGGACGTCGTCCTCGGTCGCGTCGCCCACGACGTAGGGGATGTCGAGCCCGGCCAGCCGCGCCGGCTCCATGTCCACCACCACCAGTGCCTGGCCGGCAGCGGTCAGGTTTCGGGCGACGGCCCGGCCGATGCGCCCCCAGCCACAGACGACCACGTGGTCGTGGAGCTGCTCGATGTGGCGGTCCATCCTTCTCCTCCCCACGAGGTCCGAGAGCTGGCCCTCGATGAGCGTCTCCAAGAGCTCACTGAACGCGTACAGGACGGTGCCGACGCCGGCCAGCACCAGCACGATGGTGAAGATCTCGCTGGCCGCGTCGACCCGGAAGTCTTCGCGGAAGCCAACGGTGCTGACGGTGATCACCGTTTGGTACAGCGCGGTGAGTGGTGCCAGACCGAGGATCCAGTAGCCGATGGTCCCGGCCCCGAGCACCACTGCCAGCGCGCCGAGGGCGTACCACATTCGGCGCCACTGGCGAAGGTCGCTCACCGCCGTATCTTCGCCGCTTCAAGGGCCTGGCGGTGCCATACCCGCGCTGCGGTCGACCAGCTCGACGGGCTGGCGGCTGTCATGGAGGGAACTGGTCAAGCCCTGGGCTCCGGGACAGCGGAGGTGCCACGAGCCACGGCTGGCATCCCGGTTCGGCGGGCGCGTCTTCGAGCAGGGCTCTTCGGGCTTGGCGTTCCTGCGCGCTCAGGCGGGTTCGGAGCTGAGGGACCCGGCAGCGTCAGGTGCCGGGAGCGCGAGCGCGAGGGCGCGGTCAGCCGGCCCGTCGCCGACGCCCTGAGGCGCCCCGTCCGAATGGCCGCCGGGAGGATGCAGCTCGTCGTCCATGCCGGCATGGCGACCGACCGACGGCACGAAGAACGTGGCGACGAGCGCAGCCGCGCACAGCACGGCACCGACCTCGAAAGCCCGGGAGAACCCGGCGGACAGCGCGACGGCGATGGTGTTGCCGGTGTGTGCAGCGACGATGGCATGGGTCCGGTCGGTGGCCACCGTGGCCAGTGCGGCCAGGCCGATCGAGCCGCCGACCTGGCGTGAGGTGTTCAGCACCCCCGATGCCAGCCCGGCCTGGTGGGATGCGACACCTGAGGTGGCGGCAGCGGCCAGGGGAGTGAACAGCAGCCCCAGCGCCAGAGAGATGAGGCACCCGGGTCCGAGCACGGCCGAGGCGTAGGCGGAGTGGCTGCCGATGCCCGAAAGCCACAGGAACCCGGCGGCGGCGGCTGTCGTACCGGCCAGCATGGGCGGTCGGACACCGACACGAGGCACCAGCCGAGAGCTGGCCTGTGCGCCGACGACGATGGTCAGGCCCATCGGGAAGAAGGCCAGTCCAGCCCGGAGGGCACTGTAGTGAAGGACATCCTGGAGGTACAACGACAGGAAGTACCACATGGCGAAGAACGCGGCACCCACCAGCACCATCACCACATTCGCCCCGCTCAGGGCCCGGGAGCGGAACAGCTGGAGCGGCACGAGCGGTTGAGCAGCCCGCCGCTGGACGCCGACGAAAGCTGCCAGCAGCACCGCTGCGGCGGCCAGGGTCCCGATGGTCGCCGGCGATCCCCATGGGCGGACATCGGTGTTCACGATGCCGTAGGCCAGCGCTGCCAGCCCGGCGGTCACCGTCACGGCGCCGGTGACGTCGAGGCGACGGGTCCCGGTGCTCCGGCGCGCTTCGCTCAGGAAGAGCACGGCCGCCAGCATGGCGGCCGCTCCGATCGGGACGTTCACGAACAGCACCCAGCGCCACGAGACCTCGGCGGTCAGGACCCCGCCGAGGATGGCGCCCGCCGCGCCCCCGGCACCCGCGACTGCGCTCCATGTGCCCAGTGCCTTGGCCAGCCGCTTGCCCCTGAAGGTGGTCACGACGATGGTGAGGGTGGCCGGCGAGAGCGCTGCGCCGCCGATGCCCTGCACGGCACGAGCCGTGGTCAGCCATCCCGCCGTCTGCGCGAAGCCTCCGACCAGGCTGGCCAGCGTGAACAGACCCAGCCCGAACAGGTAGACGCGCCGGCGTCCGAAGAGGTCGGCGGTCCGGCCGCCGAGCAGCAGGAACCCGGCGAAGGTCAGGACGTAGGCGTTCACGACCCACTGCAGCCCGGTTGCGCTGTAGTGCAGGTCCCGGCCGATGCTCGGAAGCGCGACGTTCACGATCGAGACGTCGAGCACCACCATGAACTGGGCCACGCAGGCCAGGGCCAGGATGACCCAGTCCGGCGCGTGGCGGTGCGCGCCATGGAGCGGGGCCTCGGTGGCCGGGCTGGTCAGCATGGTGGAGGCCAACGCACCGCGTCGGGCTGGCATTCCCAATCCGGCATCGAGGCTCTGGGGCGTAGAGTGGACACGCGTGACCCGGCCACCGGCGCGAGCGTGACTCGTCGACGGGCGCGAACGCTCGATGGGCCAGGCGGAGCTGGTGGTCACGGCGATGGCTCGGTTGCGGGAGCCGTCAGGCGGGTGGAAGGTGACCGGGGGGATGCGCTGCTCCACATCGTGGTGCAGCCCGGCGCGCGGCGCGACGAGGTCGTTGGCTGGCACGGCGACGCCCTCAAGGTGCGGGTACGGGCTGCTCCCGAGCATGGCCGGGCCAACCGGGCCGTGGTCGACCTGATCGCCGGGTCGCTGGGGGTTCCCGTCAGCGCCGTCCAGGTGGTGTCGGGGCAGGCATCCAGGTCGAAGCGGGTGCGGGTCCTCGGGCGCGGGGCCGCCGACGTGGCCGTCGTGCTCGGCTTGCCACCGGGCTCAGCACAAGCAGACGACCGATGACGGATCGAAAGCCGGTGGCGGGGATCGACATGCCGGCTGGGCCAGCGTCGTGCCCGGCGGCCAGCGCAGCACCCTCGGGTCCAGACGAGGGCCTCGGGCACGGTTGTGCAGCGGGTTCACACCGGTTGTGCAGCGGGTTCACGGCGGTGGTGCCGCTGCGGGGTCGACGGGCTCCGGGGGCCCCGACCTCGTCGGAGCGTCGTCCAGCTGGGCGCGCCGCCAACCCCGAAGGCTGCTGATGGTCGCCAGGTCCTCGGCTCCACGCACGTCGGCCACCGTCAGGACCCGTTCGTGCAGGTCACCGGCGGCGAGGGCCTGGGCCCGGCCGATGCCGGGCAGGCATCCCGACGACACCGGCGGCGTCCACCATCGCCCGCCGATGCGAACGGCCAAATTGGCGATCGTGGTCTCGGTGACGTGGCCCTGGCTGTTCACGAGCACGACGTCGTCAGCGCCGGGATGCCGCAGGGTTCGGTGCTCGTAGGGGTCACGGCGGGACGTCTTGTGGAACGGCCACGGCCCCGAGGTGTCGACCGGTTCGCGATCGATCACCAGGTGGACCGGCCCCTCGCCGGTCGAGGGCATCGGGGCGAGCGTCACCGACGGCGTGCCGTCACGTGCGAGCGCCAAGCGGACCCGACGGGGTGCCGCGGTGGTGCCGAGCGCCCACCGGAGCGCGTGCAGTACCCGCTGGCGGTCATACGCGAACCCGAAGTAGGCAGCGGACGTCTCGAGCCTGGCGAGGTGCGCCGGGCCGTTGCGGAGCCAGGCGAGGGGATCGGTTGGCGGTGCTTCGTCCGGGCCGGTTCCATCAGGCTCCGCCCGGTCCCCTCGAGCGGCGACGCGTGCCGCTCCGCTGGCCGCGCCGTGGTCGCCGACGCGCCCGGCGCTCCGCGTCCACGCCATCGTCTCGAACAGGTGGAACGCTCCGGTCCAGTTGCCGAGGACCCGCGTCTTGGCCCAAAGCTCGGCCCATTCGGCATCCGGGGACGACGACCACGTGATGCCCCCTCCGCTCCCGAACTCGGCTCGCCCGCCCACCCGGTCCACCACCGCCGTCCTGATCGCCACGGAGAACCGGGCCCGCAGGCGACCCGGGCTGCCCGGTGGCGCCACCATGCCGATTGCGCCGCAGTAGACGCCGCGGCGATCTCGTTCCAGGTTGGCGATCAGTGCCATCGTCCGGTGCTTCGGCGCCCCGGTAACCGAACCGCAGGGGAACAGCGCCCGGAGCACGTCGACGAGACCGGTGCCGGGGCGAAGCGTCCCGGTAACGGTCGACGTGAGCTGCCACACCGTCTGCAGGCGCTCCAGGTTGCACAGCGCGGGCACCTGGACCGACCCCCACGACGAGATCCGGCCGAGGTCGTTTCGCAGCAGGTCCACGATCATGATGTTCTCGGCACGTTCCTTGGCCGAGCGCACCAGCGCGTCGGCGGCGGCGGCATCGTCTGCTGCCGAGCGGCCGCGTTCCGCCGTGCCCTTCATCGGACGCGTCGTGACCACGTTCCCGCGCCATTCGAAGAACAGCTCGGGTGACGCGCTCGCCACGACGACGGCCCCGGTGTCGACGAGCGCCCCGTACCGGCCGCGTTGGGCGAGGACCATCGACCGGTAGAGGGCCGCTGCGTCACCGTCAAACGGTGCTCGGAGACGCTCGGTCAGGTTGCACTGGTAGGTGAGGCCGTCGGCGATGGCCCGTTGGATGGTCTCCACCCGGTCCCGGTGCTGGCGCGGGGTCGTAGCGAGCTCCCACCGCACCGGCTGGTGGGCCTGGTCGCGGTCGGAAACAGCTGCAATCGGCTCGCATCGGTCGAACATTCCGAACCAGACGAGCGGCACGTCGACGGAGCGGTTCACGGGCAGTGCAGTTCGTAACGGAGCGTGTCGTGATCGGCCGGTCGGTGCGCGTTCGGGCAGTGCGCCGCCCGGCACGGCCAGCCGCGGATCGAGGCCCGGTGAAGCGTCGTAGGCAATGAACCCGGCCGCCCACGAACCGGAAGCCGTGGCTTCCTCCACCGCCATGAGCGTCGGCACCACCTCGTCAAGTGTCGAGGCCGTGAGCACGTCGTGGAGGCCGACCAGGTGCACTGCCGTCCCTGCCACGAGGTCGTCGAACCGGACCGATGGCGCCCACCCGCGAATGCCCCACCTGGATCCGGGGTGGTCCTTCGGTTCGCTCTGGCGGCCACCGTCCTTGCCGGGACTGGCGGGGGCAGGTCGCCGGGTGGTCATGCGGCTGGGGGCCGAACGGTTCAGGGAATGCCGACCGATCCTGAGCCGTCGGCTTCGGCCGACCGTCGCGATTCCATGCGTGCGGCGTAGGCGGCCGCCTCACTGCGCCGGCCCATGCCCAGTTTGGCGAGGAGGTTCGACACGTAGTTCTTGACCGTCTTCTCAGCCAGGAACAGCTCGGCGCCGATCTCGCGATTGGTCCTGCCCTGGGCGATGAGCGTGAGGATCGCCGTCTCGCGATCGGTGAGGCGCTGCTCGGCGGCGTGCTCTTCGTGCTCCTGGCGGAGGCGCTCGAGGGACCGGCGAGCGGTGTCGCTGTCGATCAGGCGATGACCGGCGGCGACCGATCGGACGGCCGAGACGAGCTCGTTGCCGCGCACCTGCTTCAGGACGTAGCCGGCGGCGCCGGCCACCACCGCATGGGCCAGGGCCTCGTCGTCGGCGAAGGAGGTGAGCATCAGGCAGGCGATGTCCCCGTGGTGCGAGCGGATCTCCCGGCACACCGAGATCCCGTCTCCGTCGGGAAGCCGTACGTCCAGCACAGCGACGTCGGGAAGTGCCGCCTCCACCCCCGTCACCGCATCGGCGGCCGTTCCGGCCTCACCCACGACGGTGATGTCGCCGTCGGCTTCGAGCAGGCGGCGGACACCCTCACGGACCACTTGGTGGTCGTCAACAAGGAAGACCCGGATTGCCATGGCCACAGTCTGCCCGATCCACGCGTGCCGGATTGGAGTGTGCCACTCCGCCGATCGCGTGACCCGGAGCGACTGCCGGCGAATGGTGGTGTGGTGCGGTGCTGCTGCTGGTCGACGGCGACTCCGTGCGACGTCCAGACCCGGATCCGTGACGGCTCATGTCGAGCTCGACGGCGCGGGCCACCTTGGACCCGACAGCCGCTCCTGCATACGCCGTGTCCGTGTCCGTGCCCGCGATCTGGCGGGGTGGGCTCGGGACGTTCGACCCTATCCGGGGCACCTGGCCCGTCGTACGGTGGCGAGACGGTTCCGACCGTGTGAATCGGTGCGGAGCGTGCTCCTACCGGTGTGGCCAAGGCTTTCGTCGCCGTGCCCCGGAGGTCGGAGCGTGCCCCGAGCATGTCGGACACGACACAGGGAGCGGCACATGCGAGCGTTGCGGCTGTTGGAATGGAAGTCCGATCCCGTGCTTGTCGAGGTCGACGACCCGGTGCCGGGCCCTGGCCAGGTCGTGATCCGGGTCGGCGGCGCCGGCGCCTGCCACTCGGACCTGCATCTCATGCGCGAGTTCGGGCCGGGTGTGGTCCCCTGGGACCCGCCGTTCACGCTCGGTCACGAGAACGCCGGGTGGGTGCAGGAGCTGGGGGCCGGTGTGACGGGTCTGGAGGTGGGCCAACCCGTTGCCGTCCACGGCCCGTGGGGCTGTGGGACCTGCGCCCGCTGCCGCGCCGGTATGGAGAACTACTGCGACGATCCGGCAGCGGCGTTGAAGCCAGGGGGCGGTGGGGGTCTGGGCCTGGACGGCGGGATGGCTGACCTGATGCTCGTGCCCGATGCCCGCCACCTTGTCCCCCTTCCCGACGGCCTGGACCCGGTGGCTGCCGCGCCCCTGACGGATGCCGGCCTGACCCCGTACCACGCGGTGCGCCGCTCGTGGCCGAAGCTGGTGCCGGACGCGACGGCTGTGGTGATCGGCGTCGGCGGGCTGGGTCACCTCGCGGTGCAGATCCTGCAGGCCACAACCGCCGCCCGCATCGTTGCCGTCGACACCCGGCCCGAGGCCCTGGCGCTGGCCGCCGAAAGCGGTGCCGACCTGACGGTGCAGCCCGGTGACGGTGCCGCGGCGGACATCCGGGCCGTCACCGGTGGCCAGGGTGCCGACGTGGTGCTGGACTTTGTCGGCTCCGACGACACCCTGGCGCTCGGGGCGGCTGTGGCCCGCACCGTCGGGGATCTCACGCTGGTCGGGATCGCCGGCGGCTCGTTGCGAGTGTCGTTCTTCTCTGTCCCATACGAGCTTTCGGTCCAGACGACGTATTGGGGGAGCCGCCCCGAGCTCGTCGAGGTCCTCCAGCTCGGCGCTCGCGGGCTGCTGCGTCCCACCATCACCACGATGTCGTTGGAGCAGGCGACCGACGCGTACCGGCACATGGAGGACGGGACGGCGGTCGGCCGGCAGGTGATCGTGCCGAACCCATCCTGAGTGAACCGGCCCGGTTTCGGACTGCGGCGCCCCGGTGACCATTCCCTCCCCTTCGTGGTCACCGGGGCGCCGGTCCGATTGGCGGGCCGCGGTGGTGCGGTGCGGTCGGCGGCGTGTCCGTCCGTCCAGGGCCTGGTCGGCGACACCCGACCACCGGTTCAAGCGCTCAATCGGGGAGCCGCTCGATGGCGACGACTGCCGGTTGGGCCGCGAGACGTTCGGGCACGGCCTCAGCAACCTTGGGGCTCGCTGTGTCAACAAGGACTCGGATGGCGGTCATCGGGACCGTCCCGTTGCGCCATGGCGGACCCTGGAACCATGGCCTGGCACGAGCCTCAGATCTCGACGACGGCGCGGCAATTCCACCATCCGAGGTGCTCGGTCATCGACAGGTCGTGGTGCTCCACGCTCTTCGGCGCCGGTCCGGTCAGGGTGACTCGGTTCACCGGGACCACCTCCATGTCGCCGCTGACGGCGCCGTCGTCGGCGACCGCCAGGTGGAAGCGGGTCGGCACGACGCCGAACACGTCCACCACGTAGATCACCTCCTCGAGTAACGCCAGCAGCTCGCCCTGGGGGTCCTCCCCGCTGGCGCCGATCGGAAGCAGGTATTGGATGGCTTCGTCCGGCACGTCGGCGAATGTCTCGATCAAACCGCTGAGGGCCTCCACCAGACAGGCAGCACGATCGGGTCCCCATGCCTCGACGATGCAGTCGCCGGTCTGCGGTGACAACCGGTGTCCGGCCGACGACGCCGGCTCCGTCACCGCTGCAGGCTCTGTCGCCAACGCGGCCTCCCTGGTCGGCGACGAGCGGGCCGGTGCCCGTCGCTCCACTGTCACGTCATGGTCGCGCTCAACGTCGTGTCGCCGGCAGTGCCGAAGGACCCATGTCGGCCCCGACAGCCAGGTGTCGTTGGTGACGGTCGGCGGTGTCATTGCGCTGCCAGCGACGGTGGCCTGAAAGACGGCCTGAAGGAACCGCCAGCATCGCCGTCCCGCGGTGGCGGTCGGGTGGTGGGTGTGGGTGGTGGGTGTGGGTGGTGGGTGTGGGTGGTGGGTGTGGGTGGTGGGTGTGGGTGGTGGGTGTGGGTGGTGGGTGTGGGTGGTGGGTGTGGGTGGTGGGTGTGGGTGGTGGG
>JAKAYQ010000119.1 GCA_021826725.1 Actinomycetes bacterium | reverse complement strand
GGCCGTGCCTTGGCTTGGCTTGCCGGGGGTGCCGGCCCTGGCCTGTCGGGGGTGCCGATCTTGGCAGGCCGTGCCCTGGCCTGTCGAGGTTGCCGGGTCAGCTCCGGCTCGCGGGCATCTCGTAGAAGAGCCGCTCCACGACGGCCCGGGCCCGGCGGGTCACCCGACGGTAGTGGTCCCGAAGCCGGGCTGGCGTCGTGCCGAGGCTGCGCGCCAGGTGGGTGAGCTGGTCGGCCCGAGCCGGCAGGGCGTCCCCGGGGGAGGTCCCTCCGGGCAGGGACCCCACCAGGTACCAGCGGTTGCGGGTGTGCTCGCAGAACCGGTAAGCCGCACGCAGACGGTCGGCGTCCTCCGCGTCGACGACGCCATGGCGACAGAGCGCGTCGAGCGCCGTCATCGTCGCAGGCTCGGGTATGCGGTGGCGGAGCTGCAGGAGCTGCACCGTCCACTCGACGTCGGAGAGCGAGCCCGGTCCGAGCTTGAGGTGGAACCTCGGATCCTCGGAGGCCGGGATCCGCTCGCGCTCGATCCGAGCCTTCATCCGCCGGATGGCGGCGACGTCGACGGTCGTGATGGGCCGGTCCCACACGACCTCGTCCACCAATGCCATGAACTGCCGTCCGACTTCGGCGTCGCCGGCCACCACCCGGGCCCGGACCATGGCCTGACGCTCCCAGGTCTGGACCCACCGGTCGAAGTAGGCGCGATACCCCGCGAGGTCGCGAACCAGGCGGCCCTGCTCGCCCTCGGGCCGCAGGCGGAGGTCGACGCGCAGCACCTCCTCGAAGGGTCCGCTGCCATGGAGGAGCCCGAGCAGGGCCTCGGCCGATGTCGTGGCCTCTTGACCGGCACCGTCGGCGCAGACGAGGACGAGGTCGAGGTCGCTGGCGTAGGAGAGCTCGCCACCGCCGAGACGTCCGAGGCCCACAGCGCACCACGGCACGCCGTTGCCGCAGGCATCCATGGCTACGTGGAGCACGGCCTCGTCCACGGCAGTGAGGGCGGCGGCCGTGGCCGGCAGCTCGTCCAAGCCGACGAGATCGCGTGTGGCGACGCGCAGCCGCTGACCACGACGGAATCGGGCCAGCTGGGTCCGCGGTGCGGCCGGTTCCGGGCGGGCCCGCAGGCGCGCGGTCAGCGAGTGCACGCCGGTGTCGCGATTGGCGGGGACCAGCGCGGCGTCGTCCCCGAGCCCGGCCAGCACGTCGGGGTCCCGCACCAGGCCTTCACCCATGAGCCGGCTGGAGCCGAGCAGCAGGCACAGGCGCCTGGCCGCCTCGGGCGACTCTCGGAAGACCGACACGACCAGTGACCGCTGGTGGTGGTGCACGACCAGGTCGCGCAGCTGCCGGAGCCCGAGATCGGGGTCCGGGCTCTCCGAGAGCCAGTCCAGGACCAGGGGCAACATCTGTGCCATCAGGCGGGAGCTCCGGGTGAGACCCTGTGCCAGTGCCGCGACGTCGGCGCGGGTGCGCTCGACATCGGCGAAGCCGAAGGCGCCGAGCCGCGTGGCCACTGCCAATGGGCTCATGACCTCCATGGCGGTTTCGCCTCCCATCGGCGCGGTGACCTCCACCGCTGTCCTGCGTCGGATCGTCGTGTCCGGATGCCCAGGCGGCGTTCGTGCGTCAGAAGCCGTCGCGCTGCCGGCGCCTGTCGTTGTCCCGCGAGCGCGCGCCGCCGCCGTTCCCCCGCTGGGTGTCGTACCGGGGCCGGGTGTCGTACTGGGGCCGAGTGTCCCACCGCTCGGCGCCAGGGCGGCAAAGGCCTCGAGCAGGGGACGGAAGTAGAGGCGCTCGTGGACGGCGCGCACGGCCGCCTGCCACCGCCGGAGCTCGGTAGCGAACACGTCGTCCGCCGATGCAGCGGGCCCATCGGCGAAGCCCAGCACGCGTGCCAGGCGGTGCGCCGGACCGGGCGCGGTCGGCACCACATGCACCTGCTCCTCCTCGACGAGCTGCACCCGGTGCTCGACGGTTCGCAGGAACCGGTAGCCGGCGGCCAGCACGTCGGCGTCGGCGCCGTCGACGTAGCCGGCACCGGCCAGCTGGCTCAGGGCCACCATCGTGGTGCGCGAGCGGATCGTCGGGTCGAGCCAGCCGTGGACCAGCTGCAGGAGCTGGACGGAGAATTCGACGTCGCGGATGCCGCCCGGGCCGCGCTTGACGTCGCGGTCGTCGTGGCCCCGGCGTCGCACAAGGGTCTCCGTCCGGCGCTTCATTGCTCGGACCTGGGCAAGCTCGTCGGCGCCGAACGGGCGGCCCCACACCATTGCATCGGCTGCCGCCGTGAACGACGCTGCCAGCTCGGGGTCTCCGGCCACGGGACGGCTCTTGAGCATGGCCTGGCGCTCCCAGGGCTGCGCCCAGCGCTCCCAGTACGCCTGGTAGCCCTGCAGGGTCCGCACGAGCGGCCCGGAACGGCCCTCGGGCCGGAGCGCGGCGTCAACGCGAAAGCACCGGCGCCCGATCTCCAGGATGGTGCGGGCGTGCCGGTCGGTCACGTCGCCGGCCCCGACGAAGACGATGTCGATGTCGCTCGCGTAGTTGAGCTCGGCGCCGCCGAGCTTGCCCATGCCCACCACCAGGAGGTCGCTGCCCGGCTCGCCAGCGGGGCGACCGGTGGCGACCGATATGGCGGCGGCGAGCACGGCTGACGCCAGTGACGCCAGGGCCGCGCCGGTCTCCTCCAGGGTGTCGATCCCGAGCAGATCTCGGGCGGCGATGCGAAGCAGCTCGTGCCCTTTGCGCCTGGCGAGGGCATCGCGAGCGCCGGCCTCATCCCTGGCGCCGGCCTCGATCGCCACCGGCCGATCGAGGTGGTCGAGGATGTCCAGGGCGGCATCGTCGCCGACGAGCAGGCGGCCGAGCGCGTTGCTGGCGCCGCACACGGCGACGACTGCTCGCGCCAGCGGTGTGACGGCATCTGCGTCGACCAGCCGGTCGCCCGCCGCCGGCTGCGCCTGCAGCAGACGCTCGAGCGTGGTGGTGACCAGCGCCGGGGCTGCCCCCTGTTGGGCGAGCCATGCCAGCGCCGGGGGGAGGATGGTCGACACCATACGCAGCTTGCCAGGATGTGGGGCCTGTCGGAGTGCGGATCCAGCACGCGCTCGGCCGGCGGGGCGCTCACGGGATGGGTACGGAGCACGCGGCGGCCGAGGTGGGAACGGGGCGCGCAGCACGCGCTCGCCTGCGAGGGTGGCGGCTCCACGGCGCGTAGGCTCCGTCGGGTGCCCGACCTGTCCATCGTGCGCGTGGCCCTGCACCAGTCCGACCCGGTGGTCGGAGACATTGCCGGCAACGCGGAGCGCATACTCCAGGGCGTGGCTGTGGCGGGGCGTGCTGGCGCCGCGCTCGTCGCCGGACCCGAGCTGGCACTGACCGGCTACCCCCCCGAAGACCTGTTGCTCAAACCGGGGTTCGTAGCCGACAACCTTGCCGCTCTGCACGAGATTGCCCGACAGACCCACTCCTGCGCCGCGCTCGTCGGGTTCGTCGACGTCGTCGGTACCAGCGTGCCCGACGCTGTCGCAGGCGCGCTGGGCACCGGTCGGGTGGCTCGGGAGGCGGCGGTCCAGGGGGCGCCGCGGCGCTTGCGCAATGCCCTGGCGCTCTGCGCCGCAGGTGAGGTGCGCTTCGTGTACCACAAGCGCTTGCTCCCCAACTATGGCGTCTTCGACGAGGAGCGGTGGTTCGCGTCCGGGACGGGCCCGCTGGCGCTGTGCGCCATCGGCGGTGTCCTCGTCGGCACGTCCGTCTGCGAGGACCTCTGGTTCGCCGACGGCCCCGTGCCGGCCCTGGGCCGTGGCGGTGCGCAGTTGGTGGTGAATGTCAACGCGTCGCCGTTCGCCGTGGGTCGTGCGGCCGAGCGCATGGAGGTCCTGCGAGCGCGCGCGGCGCAGGCCGGGTGCCCGATCGCCTACGTCAACCAGGTCGGCGGCCAGGACGAGCTGGTGTTCGACGGCGGATCGATGGTGGTCGACCCGGACGGCGACATCGTGGCAACGGCTGCCCGGTTCGACGAGGAGATGCTGGTCGTCGACGTGCCGCTCCCGGCGCCGCTGCCCGGGGGACCTGCACTCGCCGTGGCCACGCGGGTCGACCCGGCGCTGGGCGCCCGCCTTCCCGACGATCCTGGCGCCACCGGGGCGCCCTCGACCCGTCCGGATGGGGCACGCGCGCCGAGTGGGGCACCGCCCGGGAACCAGCCGATCCGGATCGCCTTGCGTGGGCCACTGCAGGGGGGTGTTGGGGCCCCCGGTGCCGGCGGCGCGGTCCTGCCTGCGAAATCCACCTCCGCACCCACCCCCGCACCCACCTCCACCTGGGAAGCGACAGAGCTCCCGTCGGGGGGTGCGCCCGGGGTGCCACAGGGCGGGGTGCCGGGGGGTGCGACGACGCTTTCTTCGGACAGCACCGAAGCAGAGGTCTATGCCGCCTTGGTGCTCGGCACGCGTGACTACCTGGCGAAGAACGGGTTCACCGACGCGGTCGTGGGATTGTCGGGCGGGATCGACTCGTCGCTGGTCGCCACGGTGGCCGTGGACGCGCTCGGCGCCGACCGGGTCCACGGGGTGGCCATGCCGTCGCGGTACTCGAGCGAGGGATCGGTGGCCGATGCCCGGTCGTTGGCCGGCCACCTGGGGATCGAGCTGCGGGTGATCCCCGTCGAGCCGGCGCACGTCGCGTTCGGCGACATGCTCGCTGCTGCGGGCACGCCGGCGCTCGGCCTGACCGACGAGAACCTGCAGTCCCGGATCCGTGGTGTCGTGTTGATGGCATTGTCGAACGCCCGGGACTGGATCGTGCTGACGACCGGGAACAAGAGCGAGTTGGCCACTGGCTACTCCACGCTGTACGGCGATTCGGCTGGTGGCTTCGCCGTCATCCGTGACGTGCCCAAGACGCTGGTCTACCGCCTGTGCCGGTTTCGGAATTCCCTGGCCGGGCCGGACATCATCCCCGCCGCCGTGCTGGTCAAGCCGCCCTCGGCCGAGTTGCGCCCGGACCAGCGCGACGACCAGAGCCTGCCGACCTATGACGTGCTCGACCCGATCCTGGCCGCCTTGATCGACGAGGACCGGAGCGTGGCCGAGCTGGTGGCCGGCGGCACCGACCCCGCCCTTGCCGAGCGGGTCGCCCGACTGGTCGACGTGGCCGAGTACAAGCGTCGCCAGTCACCGGTCGGGATCCGGATCACGGCACGGGCGTTCGGAAAGGATCGGCGCATGCCTATCACGCACCGCTACAGCGAGCGGTCTGCCGACATGCGGACCGGCAGGTGACCGTCCCGGTCGTGCCCTGGGCACACGGATCGAAGGAGCGGGTGGCCCCGATCCCCGGCCCGACACCGTGCGACCACCTGCCGGTATCGGCCTGGATCGTCGATGGAACTGTCCCGGGGGATCCTGGACCGGTTGCCGGCAGTTCGGGGATCCCCGTGCCCGGTCCCCGGATCGGCGAGCTCCGCTGGATCGAGCACCGGCTGTTCGAGGTGGTCGGTGGCTGGGTAGCCGACGAGCCGTGCCCGCCGGCTTGCGTCCTTCTGTCCGTGCTCGCCCGGCAGCACGGGGACCACGCTGCCGCGCTGGCGGAGCGCCTGCCGGTGCGGGCCGGCGCGGATCCCGACGTCCTCACCGTCCCAGCACCCGGATGGTTCGGGATGCTGGCGCACCTGGCGGGCGGGCCGAATGGAGTGGGGGAACCCGACGATGCAGCTGGCGCTGGCGGAACGGGTGGTGAGATGGATGGCGGCACTGCCGGCGGGAAGGGGGGCCAGGCAGGTGGCGCCCTGACGGTTACAGCCGCCCGGCTCGTCGGGCTCGGCCGGGTGGTGCTGCCCCGGCTGGCCACTGCCTATGCGCGCACCCTGCGGGGCGTCGCCGCAGCCGACGCGCCAGTGGTCCGGACACTGCGGATGGTCCATGCCGACACCCGTGACGCCTGGAGTGCGGTCGAGGCCATGGTCGAGCAGCACCTCCGTTCCGTCGGCGCGGCGGCTGCGGCGGCGGCATGGCAAGGACACCTCGAGGACGTGATCCTCGGTGCAGCCGGTCGTGGGGGAGCGGTCGCCGGCGGCTCGGTCGCCGGTGCCTCGGCTGCGGTGGCTCGGTCGTCGGTGCCTCGGTCGTAATACGTCGGTCTTGGGAGCGCGGTGGTCGGGAGCCCTCCCCCTGCGCAACGACCGGGAGTTTCACCAGTCGGGGTGGCGCAGGGCTCGCTTCCGGGGCGATGCCGACGCTGTTGGCTTCGAACCCTGGGGTGCCGGGGATGGGGGCGAGCTCGACTTGTTGCGCAGAGTGAGCATTCGCTGGGCACGGTGCGCCGATTCGAACCGGGCGAATTCGGGTGGACGGCGGTGTCGCCGTGCCTCGGGATCGCGGTTCCGTTCGGGGAGGAGAACTCTCTGGGCGGGAGGAGGCAGTGGTCGCGCGCACAGGGTGAGATTCAGGCTTGACGGCGCCGGTAGACTGGGAACACGAGCGAGAGCGAATAGAAGTTGCGAGCACCCGGCCTGGGTCGCGTCGCAAGGATGGGCTGTCGGCACGGTTTGGTCGGTGCCGGGGTCGCCGGGCAGCGAGCCCGCGTCCTGACCCGTGCTTGTGCCGGTCCGGCATGGAGCCGAGCATCCGCACCGACAGCCGGTGTGCCTGCTCGGGGCGGAGTCGTGGACCCGGGCGATTGTCGTGCTCAGGAGCCGCGGCGCTGTCAGTGTGCCGGAGCAGCGTGCAAGTGGAGTGACACAGAAGGACGCCCCCGGCGACGACCGGGTGAGTGCATGACGAAGGGTTGCGACGTTGGCTAAGGAGCGCGTGGAGCGGGACGAAGAGGATCTCGTCCGGCTCTACCTCACCGACATCGGGCAGTACCCCCTGCTCACCAAAGACGATGAGGTCCGCTTGGCACAGGCCATCGAGGCCGGTCGCGAAGCGGACCAGGAGGTGACGGGCAAGGGCAAGGAGCTGACTTCGGCCAAGCGCCGGGACCTCAAGCGCCGCGTCATCGCCGGGGAGCAGGCCCAGCAGACCTTCGTGCAGTCGAACCTCCGCCTGGTGGTGTCCATCGCCAAGAAGTACCAGGCATCGGGCTTGCCGCTCTTGGACCTGATCCAGGAGGGCAACCTCGGGCTGATGCACGCGGTGGAGAAGTTCGACTGGCGCAAGGGGTTCAAGTTCTCGACCTATGCAACCTGGTGGATCCGTCAGGCCATTACCCGCGGCATCGCCAACACCGGTCGGACCATCCGTCTCCCCGTCCACGCCGGTGACACGTTGGCACGGGTGCAGAAGGCCCAGGCTCGGCTTGAGCTGAAGCTCGGCCGGCCGGCGACGCTGGCCGAACTGGGCGCCGAGGTCGAGATGCCCGAGGACAAGCTCATCGAGGCCTTGCGGTTCCGGGCCGAGCCGTTGTCGTTGTCCGAGCCGCTACGCGAGGACGGCGATGCCGAGCTCGGCGACGTGGTCGAGGACCGCTCAGCCGAGTCCCCCTTTGAGGTGGCAGCGACATCGTTGCTTCCCGACGAGATCAACCGGCTGCTCTCCCCGCTCGACGAGCGCGAACGCGAGATCCTGCGGCTCCGCTTTGGGCTCGACCGCGGGGAGCCCCGCACGCTCGAGGAGGTGGGCGAGCATTTCAACCTCACCCGCGAGCGAATTCGGCAGATCGAGGCCCGGGCCATGTCCAAGCTCCGCCACCCATCGTCGGACACCGGGGCTCGAGACCTGCTCACGGTCTGAGAGCTGCTCACGGTCTGAGCGGAGAGATCGTCCTGCTCAGTGGCGGTGCTCGCGCTGTGCGCGACGTGGTCGCCTCATTTCAGCCGGGAGGCGTAGGATCGGCGTCCATGAAGAAGATCGTTCTCCTCGGTGTCCTCGTCGCTCTGGGCCTGGCGGCCGCCCGCAAGCTGCGTTCCGCCTGACCAGCGCTCCTCGGAGGGAGTGCCAGGCGGATCTCAGCTGGTGATGCTGCGGGCCCCTGTAGCCGGGGACCGCTGGCTGCGTCGCCACATGGCGAGGGCTGTGCCGGTCACCGCTACGACCGCACCGGCTACCGCCGCAGTGGGCAGTCCCCGGACGGGGCTCCGGCCGCGCAAGCGGACAGGTCTGACGAACTGCACTGCTGGCCACCCGCGCTCGCGCGCGAGGCGGGCCAGCACCCGGTCCGGGTTGACGGCCACAGGGTGACCGACGACCTCGAGCATGGGCATGTCGGTGTAGGAGTCGCTGTACGCGTACGATGCGGCCAGATCGATCTGTTCGACTTGGGCCAGCTCGCGTATGGCCTCTGCTTTGTAGGGCCCGTAGCAGTAGAAGGCCATGGTGCCCGTGTAGCGGTTGTCGGCGTCGACCACGGCCCGGCTGGCGATGGTGCCGTCGACGCCGAGGTACTCGCCAAGGGGCTCGACGATCTCCGCCGGTGACGCCGAGATGAGGTACACCGAGCGTCCGGCCGCTTGGTGCTGCTCGATCAGGTCGAGCGCCTCGGCGAAGATGATCGGCTCGACCACCTCGTCGAGGGTCTCGCGCACGATCTGGGAGACCTTGTCACGGTCCCATCCCCGAGCCAGGGTAAGCACCGACTCTCGGATCCGGTCGAGCTTGTCCTCGCTGGCGCCGAGGTGCATGTAGACGAACTGGGAGACGAGCGCCCGTCCCACGGTTGATCGCGACACCAGCCCGCCCCGGTACAAGGGGTGGCCGAAGGCGACCAACGATGCCCGGGCGATGACGGTCTTGTCCAGATCGAAGAACGCCGCCTCCACGCCGGAAGCCTACCGGTCGCCGATGCCGCCCCACCGATGGCGGGAGCGAGGCGTCGAACGGTCAGCCGGCTGCCACGAACAGGCGCTGCACCTCGGGCTCGGACTCCCCGGTGACCAGCAGCAGGACCTCGTCGCCCGGGCCGAGCACGGTGTCTCCGCGGGGTACGACGAGCCGGTCGTCGCGCACCACGGCGACCACGGTGGCGTCGCGGGGCACGCCGATGTCGGCGATCGACCGGCCGGCGGCGGGGGAGCCGGATGCCAGCGTGATCTCCACCAGGTGGGCATTGCCTCCCTGGAATTGCAGCAGGCGGACCAGCGACCCGACCGACACCGCCTCCTCCACCAGCGCGGTCATGAGCTGGGGGGTCGACACCGAGACGTCCACCCCCCACATCTCGGTGAACATCCAGTGGTTGCCAGGGTGGTTGACCCGGGCGACGATGCGGGGCACGGCGAACTCCTGCTTGGCCAGCAGCGAGATCACCAAGTTGTCCTCGTCGTCGCCCGTGGCGGCCACCACCACGTCGACGTCGGCGAGGCCCGCCGCGTCGAGCGAGGTGACCTCGCAAGCGTCCGCCGCCACCCAGCGCACGGCGAGGTGCGGTCGCAGGCGCTCCACGACGGCAGGGTCCTTGTCGAACAGCAGCACCTCGTGCCCGTTGGCCGCCAGGTCCTTGGCAATGGCGGTTCCCACCGACCCGGCACCGGCGATGGCGACCTTCACGACGCACTCCCCTTGTCGCCGCCCGAGGCTGCGCCTGTGGCCCCGCTGGCCAGGCGCTGCTCGAGTCGCTCGGCGGCATCCTTCATGATCAGGAAGTGGAGCACGTCGCCCTCCTGGCCGACCAGGTCGCCGACGTCGAGGCGGGGCGCCCCGGCCCGAGTGACGGCCACCAGGGTCACCTGCCCGGGCTCCGACAGGCCGGCCAGGCGCCGGCCCGCCCAGCCATCGGGCAGCACCCGCTCCGCCAACACCATCCGTCCGGTGCCGTCGGACCACT
>JAKAYQ010000118.1 GCA_021826725.1 Actinomycetes bacterium | reverse complement strand
GGTGCGGCGCCGGCTGTCTGACGCCGGCGTCGACGGCGACGCGGTCGACGCCATGGGGGTCGACACCGCTGCGGCCGGCACCGACCTGTTCTCGGACCGGGTGGCGCGGCCGTGCGGGCGGTCGATGCTGATCGCCGCGTTGCGCCCCTGATGCCCGGGGACGAGCCCACCGGCGACGAGCCCACCCGCGACGAGCCCACCCGCGACGAGCCCACCCGCGACGAGCCCACCCGCGACCGACCGGCCGGCGGCGGGCTCCACCGGCGAGCGATGCAGCTCGAATGGGGCACCAACGCCTGGAACAGCCTGGAGGTGTTCGTGGCCGTGGGGCTGGGGGTGGCGGCCCGGTCGCTGGCCCTCGTCGCCTTCGGCCTCGACTCGCTGGTCGAGGTGTTCGCCACTCTGGTGGTCATCCGCCACCTCGGTGACGCAGGCGAGGACCGTGGGGACGTGCGCACCCATCGGGCCCTGCGCCGCATTGCCGGGGCGTTCTGGCTGCTCGCGGCGTACCTGCTCGTGTCGGGGGCCCGGGGCCTGGTCGCGCACGACGTGCCACGACATTCGCCTGCCGGCATTGCCTACCTGGCGGTGACAGCGGTGGTCATGTTCGGCCTCGCCCGCCAGAAGAAGAAGGTCGCTGCGGCCATGGGCAGCGAGCCGATGGCCCGTGAGGCGGCGATGACCTTTTTGGACGGCTGCCTGAGCGTCGGGATCGTGGCCGCCTTGGCCGCCAACATGGGGCTCGGCTGGTGGTGGGCCGATGCTGCGGCTGCCGTCGCCGTGGCCGGGCTCGCCATCCGTGAAGGGATCGAGAGCTGGCGGCAGGGAGCCCCGCACACCGAGGGGGACGCGATGGGCTGACCATCGCCCGCCAGCGGGAAGGCGGCGAAGCCGCAGCGCCGGCCGTTCAGAAGAGGCTGACGCTTCCCCCGGTGTCCGTCACGGTGAAGTTGTCGTAGAAGGCGTCGCCGTTGGCGCTGTTCGCATCCTGGTTGGCCGCTACCTGCACGCTGAACTGCGTGCCCTGGAACTGCGGGTACTGGGCGAGGTCGATGGTCGTCGACCCGCCGGTGAACGGCACCCACACCCCGCTGTCCATGGTGCACTGCTGTTCTTGCAGGCGGGTCATGCCGGGATCGGTGGCGGTGAGGCACGCGAACGACGTGCCGGGAACGACGCCGGTGGACGCGCTCTGGGTCTGGACCGTCAACGTGCTCCCGTCGGCGCTCAACGCCACCAGCCCGAGCTCCTGGATGTTGCCGGTGGCGTTCCCCGGATAGAGCGCGCACCACCCGCTGCTCTGCCCGTCCATCACCGACGGGCAGGTGCCCGCCGACGCTGGCGCCGCGGTGAGAAGCGCCAGGCCGAGGGTGCCGGCCGCCGCCGTCCCCAGGGCCACGCCGAGGCGCAGCGGTGCGGAACGGCCTACGAGGTGCGACCGAGCGGACTTCGGGATCCCAAGCATTCTGTCCTCCAGCGTTGCGCCGATCGTGCACCGACGTGCGTGGGTCCATCGGCAGTGTGCAGCCTCTGGAACACCCCGGTTCGGGGATGTAGTGCGCCGGTTGACCTGCGTGGTGCAGCCGTTGACCGGACGTCGGGGCCGAGCTCGGGACCGGGCACGCGATCGTCTCCCGATGCGTCGCCAGTGTGGGAGGTTTTGCAGGTGCACCACGACGGTTCGCGGCGACCAACGACGGTGTGGTGGGGACGACGGCTTGTGCCGCTGCTCACCGCGGCGGTCGCGGCGGTCGTGCTCGTGGGCTGCGGCGGGTCGGCCAGGGGACGGGTTGGTGGCCATGGTCGCACCGTTGCCGGGGCCCGGGCGGTCGGTCCCACCGGCCCTGCGGCGATACCGGCGCCGGCGTCGCCGGTGCCGGGGGAGTGGACGACCGACGCGCAGTTGCTCGGCATCGCCTGTCCTGCGGCTACGACGTGTGTGGCGGTGGGGCAGTCAGCCAGCGACCAGGGTGCGGTGCTGCGCTCGGTCGACGGCGGGGCGACGTGGACGACGACTGCCGCACCGCAGGCCGCCGGCCAGCTGACATCGGTGGCGTGCCCGACCACCTCGGCGTGTGTGGCGGTCGGAGCGTCGACCACGTTCCACCCCGCGGTCTATGCGTCGGATGATGGGGGGTTGCAGTGGTCGGCGGCCACCGTGCCGCCGGTCCTGGCACCGCTGACGGCGGTGGCATGCGCGTCCTCGGCCGTGTGCGTGGCGGTGGGTGGTGCCGTCGGGCCCCAGGGGTCGGTGCCTGCCGTCCTCCACAGCAGCGACGGGGGACGCACATGGACGTCGGGGGTACTGCCACCGGGCATCGACGAGCTCACCGCCGCCGCCTGCCCGTCGGCGACCGACTGCGTCGCCGTGGGCCGAAGCGGGCCGGTGGCGAGCACGACCGACCCGGCCGTGCTTCAGAGCAGCGACGGCGGCGCTACCTGGGCGCGACGGACGGTGCCCGTCGGCGGCATCGTCCCCTCGGCGGTCGCCTGCAGCACCACGGGCCACTGTTCCATGGCCGGCTACGACGAGAACCGCCGCATCGACGTGTTCTGGGCTTCGGCGGACGGCGGTACCACGTGGACGCTCGGATCCGCCGCCGCCGGCCCTCCTCCTGCCGGGGGTCCGCCGGTGGCGATGGCGTGCGCCACCGCTACCACCTGCCTGGTCGTGACGCAGCCGGCCATGGGCGTGGCCACCGGCGCTGTGTCCTTGACCGCAGACGGCGGCCACACCTGGACGGTCACCGGCCACCTGCCACCGGCGGTGCTGCCGTCCGCGCTCGCCTGCCCGACGTCCGACGGGTGCGTGGCTGTGGGCGACGGGGGGGGTCTGGCATGGGCCACGCACGATGCCGGCGGCTCATGGGCACCTTCGGTGACGCCGACAGCGCTGGGCGCCCTCGCCGCGGTGCGATGCTGGACCGCCAAAGCCTGCGTCGCCGTCGGCCAGTCCTCGCTCAGGACACCGCTGGTTCTGTGGACCGCCGACGGGGGCCGGAGGTGGGCCGCGGCCCCGTCGCCCGATGTCGGCGGTGGTCTCGACGCGGTGGCGTGCCCCGGCCGACGGGTGTGCGTGGCGGTCGGCGGTGGCCAGTCCGGCATCGGGACGGCTCTGGTCCTGCGGACCACCGACGGAGGCCGCAGCTGGCAGACCGAGCGGCTCGACGAGGCGGGCACCCTGCAGGCCGTCGCCTGCCCGACAGCGCTGCTATGCGTGGCCGGCGGCACGACCTTCTCGCTGAACGGCGGAACGGTGCCGCAGGTCACGGTGGCCAGCTCCGACGGCGGCCGCACCTGGCACCGCATGGGGGAGTCGCCGGACACCGCGGCCGTCGCCGGCCTGAGCTGCCCGACCCCCCGCCTCTGCCTGGCCGTCGCCGGCGGGCTGTCCGCATCCCCAGTGGTGCTTTCCTTCACAGACCCCGGGCGTCCCGGCGCCCGCTGGGTCGTGCGCACCCGGATTCCCCGGTCGTGGCACCTCACGTCCATCGCGTGCCCGACAGCATCGACGTGTCTGGCAGCGGGCAGCCAGCAGCCTGCCGGCGCCGGCGGCCTCGGGGATCTGGTCGTCGACAGCCACGACGCTGGCCGCCACTGGCAGGTGGCGACCGCGTACCCGCCCTACGGCCGTGCCGACGCCATCGGCTGCATTTCGGTGGCTCGATGCGCGGTGGTCGGCGACGGCAGGCACAGCCACGGGGCCGGCGCGCTCGTCTCCGTGGCTGGGCGCTTCCGGCCCGCCGTGCTCCCCGGCGGTGTGGGCAACCTCTACGGCGTCACCTGCCTGACGTCGCACCGCTGTCTGGCCGTCGGCACCGTTCCCGGCACCGCCGCCATCCTGGCGAGCGACGACGCCGGAGTCGACTGGCACGCCCAGCACCTGCCGGGCGTCATTTCGCTTGCCGTACCGCCCCAGGCGACCAGCTGACGGCTCGGGCCGCAACGGCGGCCATCCCGGCTACGCGAAGCGCGTCGGTCTGATCGTGGCTTGGCTTCCATCGCCACCGAGGCGGAGCGATCCCCGCCTGCCGGGCAGCGATATCGGCCTCAATTTCCTTGGGCGGAGGAGGTGGGATTCGAACCCACGGTGACCTTGCGACCACAACGGTTTTCGAGACCGTCCGATTCGTCCACTCTCGCACTCCTCCAACGGCGACCCAGGCCGAGACGAACCCCACCTGAGGTCGGGCCGCCGCCAGCCGGAGCCAGGTGCCGCCCGGGAATCATAGGTCACCAGGGAACGCCGCCGTGCCGCCGTGGGCCGGTCCGCTCCAGTCCGCGCGCCGTGGGCGGACCCGGGCTGCCCACCCCGGGTGTGCTCGCACACTCCCGGTGTGCCGCTCCGAGACGCATGTCAGCCCGAGCGGCGGTCGGCGAAGAAGCCGACCAGCAGCTCGGTCGCCTCCTCGGCCAGGACGCCGGCCTCGACGGGCATCTCGTGGTTGAGCCGCGGATCGGCGCACAGGTTGTACAGCGAGCCGCAAGCCCCGGCCTTGGGGTCCGCCGCCCCAAACACCACCCGGCTCACCCGGGCGGCCACAGCAGCCCCGGCGCACATCGGGCACGGCTCGAGCGTGGCCACCAGGGTCGCCCCGGTCAGCCGCCAGCTCCCGACAACAGCCGCGGCGTCGCGCAGTGCCAGTAGCTCGGCATGGGCCGTCGGGTCGCCGGTCGCCTCACGCTCGTTGTGCCGGGCGGCCACCACCTGGCCGTCGACCACCACCACAGCGCCCACCGGCACATCCCCGTGCCCGACGGCACGGCGGGCCTCGTCGAGCGCCGCCTGCATGGCCCGGACATCGGCTGCTCCCACCCCACCGGCTGTGGGTGGCGCACTGACCGCCCCGCGAGGCATCTCGCCGTCAGGTCCGGGTCCACCGCCGGGAGCTCCGGTGTCCGATCGTGCCTGCGGTCCGCCGGTCCATCCTGCTGATCCTGGGGTGCCCGGCCCCGTCTCAAGTGGCGCGCCCGCGTGCGCAGCCGTCGCCTGCCTCGGGGCGCCCGGCCCCGTCTCGGGTGGGACGTCCGCGTGCTCAGCCATCGCCTGCCTCCTCGTGCCGGCCGGCCGCGTCCGCCGGTGCCCGTGCGCTGGATACCATCGCCTGAGCCCGGTCACCCGTGCCAGACCGTCCGCGTCGGACGGCGGACCGACCTGGGCGAGGAGACCGCGTGGCCGCGAACGCCCTGTACACCCCTACCACGGGGACCGTCCCCGCAGCGACTGCGCCTGCTCCAGGTACCCGTGTGCTGTCTCGGAGCTCGCGGTGAGCCGCCGCCGGTCCCTGTTCCGCGCCCGGTTCCGTGACCGGGTGGCGCAGGTCGCCGCCTCCTCGAGCAACCGGGGGGCCCAGCGACGCCGGGCGTCGCTGGGCCGTCTCCGCTTCAGCAACCGGCGAACCGGGATGCGGCGGGTGGTACCGACCGGCCCGCCGGCACCGGCCCGGCCGAAGGTGCGCATCCAGGTGCTCGGGGCCGCTGCGCTGGTGCTCTTCTCGCTGATGGTGGTCCGCCTGTGGTACCTGCAGGTCCTCAACACCAAGTCGCTGGCGAACACGGTGACCGCCCAGGCGTACCGGACCAGCCAGGTGCCCGCTCCCCGGGGCGTCATCGTGGACCGCAGCGGCGTGCCGCTGGTGCAGAACCAGGCCGAGGAGGAGATCACCCTCAGCCGGGCCGACGCCCAGCAGCATCCCGCCGTCGTCGGTGCCCTCGCCGCCCTCACCGGGCAGAGCGCCGCCGCGGTCGACAGCGCGCTGGCGAACCCGCAGTACACGCCCTACCAGCAGATCCCCGTGGCGCAGAGCGTCACCGTCGACGAGATCACCACCCTGGCCCAGCACCGGGCCGAGTTCCCCGGCGTCCAAGCCCAGGCCGTCTCCATCCGCTCCTACCCCTACGGGACGACCGCCGCGCACATCCTCGGCTACGTGACCCAGATCAGCCCGTCGGAGCTGGCCGCCTACCAGGATCAGGGCTACCAGCCCGGGGACCAGTTCGGGCAGAGCGGGATCGAAGCCCAGTACCAGCAGTACCTCCGGGGCACGCCGGGCAAGCAGCTCGTGGAGGTCGACGCCCAGGGCAACTCGGTGGGCGTGGCCAAGAGCACCCCGGCTCAGCCGGGTGACACCGTGGTGCTGAACGTCGACCTCGGTCTGCAGCAGGCCCTCGACCAGGCCCTGTCGGGCGAGATCCAGTCGTTGCACCACAACGGCTTCGCTGCCCCGTCGGGCGCCGCGGTGGTGATGGACCCGAACAACGGCCACGTGCTGGCCATGGCCTCCTACCCGACGTACAACCCCTCGGTGTGGGCTGGCGGCATCAGCCAGGCCAACTACCAGGCGCTCACCTCCGCCCAGAGCCACGAGCCGCTCATCAACCGGGCGATCGCCGGGCTCTACACCCCGGGATCGACGTTCAAGCTGGCTACGTCCTCCGCCGCCCTGCAGGACGGGTTGTTCCCCACCTACGGCACCTTCGACGACTCCTCGGGCACGTTCACCATCCCGAACTGCACCGCCGGTCTGTGCACGCTCCACAACTCCGGCTACGAGGTCGGCGGGGTCCTCTCCATGAGCCAGGCCATCGCCATGTCCGACGACGTGTTCTTCTACAACCTCGGCTACCAGTTCTGGGTCAATCGCCAGACCTATGGCGAGGACGCCATCCAGAAGTACGCCAACGCGTACTCCCTGGGCCAGGGCACCGGCATCGACCTCCCCGGCGAGCAGCCCGGGTTCGTCGACAGCCCCCAGGTCGAGCAGAAGCTCCACCAGCAGTACCCCCAGGCCTACCCCTATCCCCAGTGGTACGCCGGAAACAACATCGAGATGGCATTCGGTCAGGGTGCCACCATCATCACCCCCATCGAGCTGGCCAACGCCTACTCCACCTTCGCCAACGGAGGCACCCGCTACCAGCCCGAGGTGGCCAACGCCATCGTCGGGCCCAACGGCAAGGTCGTGCGGCGCATCGCCCCCAAGGTCGTGGGGCATGTCCCGCTGTCGGCGCAGAACCACCAGGAGATCCTCACCGGGTTCGAAGGGGCTGTCTCGAGCTCGATCGGGACCGCATACGGCACCTTCCAGGGGTTCCCCCTGAGCCAGCTGCAGGTGGCAGGCAAGACCGGCACCGCCTCGGTCCACACGTCGACGGGGGCTTCGCTGGCGCCGAACTCCCTTTTCGTCGGGTTCGCTCCGGCCACCAACCCGCAGTATGTCGTGGCCAGCGTCATCAGCCAGGCCGGGTTCGGTGCCAGCGGCAGCGCCTACGTCGTCAAGAACATCTTCAGCTACCTGCTGGCGCACCACATGAAGCTCCCGTCTGTGAACCTGCAGGCGGCGGCGTCCGGCGCCCCGGCACCGGGCTCGTCGGGGTCCTCCTCCGCCGGGTCGTCGGGCTCGTCGCCGTCAGGCTCATCCGGCCGTGGATCGTCCGGATCGGGCAGCCCCGGGTCGTCGTCGTCGGGGTCGTCGTCGTCGGGGTCGTCGTCGTCGTCGGGGTCGTCGTCGGGGTCGGGGTCGTCGTCGGGGTCGGGGTCGTCGTCGTCGGGGTCGTCGTCGAAGCGGGCAGGGACGTCCTCGTCCTCCTCGGGTCCGTCCGGTCGGTCGTCGGCCGCGTCGGCCACCGGTGGTCATCGGGTGGTCACCCGGCGTCGGTCGACCATGGCCGCGATCGGTGCTCCGGGCGTCCAGTTGATGCCCCTCGCCCTGACCGGGAGCGGTGGCGGCGCCGACCGGCCACGGCTGCCGGTTTGGACAGGGGCCTGACCGGGCGGGATCTCTGGTCCCAGTCGGTGGGTGGGACCGGGTGACGGCGCGCTCGCAGCGCGGGTCGCGCCGGGGAAGGCGCGCGACGTGCGGACCGTGCCGGGACCGGTGAGCGGAGGAGGTGGGATTCGAACCCACGGTCCCTTGCAGGACACACGATTTCCAATCGTGCCGATTCGGCCGCTCTCGCACTCCTCCGGGGCCGCCCGCTCGGCGGCAGGTGGAGGCTATCCTGTCCGGCGTGACCCCGGTGCTCCGTGCGACGGCCGGGTCCTACGCAACGGGCGCTCGTGAACCGAGTCAGGGCCGGAAGGCAGCAGCTCTCAGCGGGGCAGTCTGTGTGCCGTAGCCAACCTGGCCGTCGCACCGAGCGCCGGGGTCCGCGCCGGTAGGCTCCCAGCGGTGCCCGACCCCGCTCCTCCCGATCCTCAGCAGGTCCAGTCGCTCTACCGACGGTTTCGCCCCCAGCGGTTCGCCGGGGTGCTCGGCCAGGAGCACGTCACCGTGCCGCTGCACAACGCCGTGCGCAGCGGCACGGTCTCCCACGCCTACCTGTTCAGCGGGCCGCGGGGGACCGGCAAGACGTCGACAGCCCGGATCCTGGCCAAGGCGCTCAACTGCACGGATCCCGACGACGGTGAGCCGTGCGACCGGTGCCCGTCGTGCGTGGAGATCACCCGGGGCGCGTCGCTCGACGTCCACGAGCTCGACGCTGCGTCGAACAACGGCGTCGACGCCATGCGAGACCTCGTGGCCCGCGCCGCCCTCGGCACGCCCGGCCGGACGAAGGTGTACATCGTCGACGAGGTCCACATGCTGTCGACCGCCGCGTCCAACGCGCTGCTGAAGACGCTGGAGGAGCCCCCCACCCACGTCGTCTTCGTCCTGGCCACCACCGATCCACAAAAGGTCCTCCCCACCATCCGCAGCCGCACCCAGCACTTCGAGTTCCGGCTGCTCGGCCCCGACGTGCTGTCCGAACTGCTCCGCCAGGTCCGCGACGCCGCGGACCTCGGGCTCGATGACGGGGCGGTCGACCTGGCGGTGCGCCGGGGCCGGGGATCGGCGCGCGACGCCCTGTCCGTGCTCGACCAGGTGGCGGCCGGCGGGGTGGCCGACGACGAAGGAGCGCTGCTGGCCGAGCTGGCCGGGGCGCTCGGGGACCAGGACCCCTCGCGGGCGCTGGTGGCGGTGGGCCGGGCACTGGGGAGCGGTGTCGATCCGCAGCGCCTGGCCGGCGAGCTGGCCGACCATCTCCGGCAGGCCTTTCTGGCAACGGTCGCCCCCGAGCTCGTCACCGTCGCCGACGCGGATCGCCGGCGGGTCGAGGAGCTGTCCGCCCGCATGGGGCTCCCCGGGGTGGTCCGGGGCATGGAGCGCCTCGGCGCGGCCCAGGTGGCGATGCGCGACGCCCCCGATCCCCGGGCGCATCTCGAAGTCGCGCTCGTCCGCCTGACCACGCCGGTGCTCGACGACACCGTTGGCGCCCTGATCGAGCGGGTGGAGCGGCTGGAACGGGCGTTGTCCTCCGGGGTGCCGGCAGGCATCGGCTCAGGCCCGGCGACGGTCGCAACGCACACGGTCCCCTCGCCCGATGCCGGCACCGGCGCGTCCGCGGCCCGGCAGCACCAGCAGGGAGCGGCCGACCGTCTCGAGGTGGGGCTCGCCGGTAGCCCGGCTCCGGTACCCGCGGCTGCACCGCCAGGCGGCCAGGCGGCCGCACCGGCCGGTGATGACGTCGATCGCCCGGCCAGTGCCGGGACGAGCATGGGCGCTGCGGCATCGGGAGCCCGACCGGGTGGTTCCGGTGGCACGGGCACTGCGGGCACGGGCACTGCGGGCGCAGGTGCTGCGGGTGCAGGTGCAGGTGCGGGCGCTCTCACCGGTGCACGTGCTGCAGGCTCGGCGGGTGCGGGTGGTTCCGCCGCAGGGAGGACTGGCGACGAGCCGGCGGTCGGCGGACCTGAGCTCGCCCGGCGCACGCTCGGTGCACTGCGACGGCGGGCAGCGGGTGGCGGTGATGAGCAGGGCACGGCGTCGTCTGG
>JAKAYQ010000117.1 GCA_021826725.1 Actinomycetes bacterium | reverse complement strand
GCACAGGCACAGGCACAGGCACAGGCACAGGCACAGGCACAGGCACAGGCACAGGCACAGGCACAGGCACAGGCACAGGCACAGGCACAGGCACAGGCGGAGACCCGATGACCGGATCCGCCGGAGCCAGGAGCCGACGAGCGCCGGACGCTACCCGCTTCGAGGGCTTGGCCACGACTGAGGCGGCCGCCGCTCCTGGCCGGGGCGGCCTGGGCCTCACCATCGCCCACGCCTTCGTCGCCGCCCACGGGCGCACCTTGGTCCTCGACGACAACCCCGGTGGCGGTGCTTGCTTCTCCTTCGCGCTGCCGGCCACTCCCGTCGACGAGGGTTACGTGGGCGCCGAACGTGACAGCGTCTCCCGACGTGCACACCCACCCGCGCCACGAACCGAAGCGGACGCCGAAGCCGAAGCCGAAGCGGTGGTCTGCGACGAACCGCCGGACGCGTCGAGCGCTCGGCTTGGCGCGAGCACCGGCGCACGCCAGTCCGGCACAGCGACCGCGGCGCCCGGAACAGGATCGACCTGACCGATGGCACGCCTGCTTCTCGTCGACGACGACCCCGCGTTGGTGCGGGCGCTGCGCATTGCCTTGACGGCACGTGGCCACGACGTGGTCGTGGCCCGAACCGGCGAGGATGCCGTGGCCCAAGTGGCACTGACCCAGCCCGACGCCGTCGTCCTCGACCTCGGTCTGCCCGACATCGACGGCATCGACGTCTGCCGACGTGTCCGCCAGTGGTCGGACGTTCCCCTGGTGGTCCTGTCGGCGGCCGGGGACGAGGAGCGCAAGGTAGCTGCCCTCGACAGCGGCGCCGACGACTACGTGACCAAGCCGTTCGGCATGGCCGAGCTGCAGGCCCGACTGCGCGTCGCGTTGCGCCACGGTGCCACTCGTACCGAACCGGGCGAGCCGGCCGAGGTGAGCATTGGCCGCATGCAGGTCGATTTCGCCCACCACACGGCAACCGTCGACGGCGCGGTCCTGGACCTCACCGCTCGCGAGTTCGACCTGCTCGCGTATCTGGCGCGCCACGCTGGCAAGGTGTGCACCCACCACATGCTCCTGCAAGCGGTCTGGGGACCCGGCTTCGGGACTGAATCGAACTACCTGCGCGTGTACGCGCACCGGTTGCGCCGCAAGCTCGGCCCGGCAGGAGCCGTGCTTCGCACCCATCCGGGCGTCGGCTACCAACTTGCCGACGACACCGACCCGTCGTCGCCAGCGCCAGAGGCACCGGGGACGGACAGCTCGGTTCCCCCCCGTGCAACAGCCGACTGACCACCCGGTGGCGACACCAGGCCCGGCTGGCCACCTCCGGGCGACACGGGTCCCGGCTGGCCACCCTCCGGCCTCCACCCCTTCCCGGTGCCGGCCGGCTCACCAGGAGCCGCCGACCCCGGACTGCTGCATACCGTCGCAGACGGGTCACCCAAGTCGTGCGGAGCGCTCCCTGCTGCCGGCAGCCGACCGGCCGGCGAGCCGTGCAGGAACAGTGGGTTCAGGATCACCAGCCGACCGCGATGTGCCAGCACGGTGCCCTCCACCCCGAGCCGACACCCCGGCTCCACCCCGGCGACCACCCGGCGACCAAGCCAGCGCAGGATCACACTGCCGGTTCCGTCGGCCAGCACGACGTCGAGCGACGGCGTCCCGTCCGGAGCGCGGTGCACCTCGATGGATCGGACGGTGCCATCGAGCACGGCACGGTGCCGGGGTGCCGCGTCACCGCACCTGCGGACCACCGGGCGGCCGCCCCACACCGACAGCCCCGGCACGGACCAGCCGCTCACTCGAGCCGGGCCAGGGCCCGGTTGAGATCGAGCACGTCGACGATGGGGCTGCCGAGGAACCCGAACTGCCGCCCCTGGGTCTGGCTGGCGATCAGGTGCCGCAGGGCTGCAGGCGACACGCCCGTCGCCTTCGACACCATCGGGATCTGCACCAGCGCGTCGGCTGGGGTGATGTCGGGGTCGTAGCCGCTGCCCGACGTCGTCACCAGGTCGGTGGTTGGGTCGACCCCATGGGCGTGCCACCACGCCACCAGCTGGCGAGTGTCGGCCACCAGCGCCTTGGAGCGCGGGCCGAGGTTGGTTGCACCGGACTCCCCCTTCACCCCGTTGGCCACCAGTGGGTTGTCCCCGCCGGCCACCCCTGTCTTCGGGTTCGCCGCGTACGGGCCGAAATTGTCCGGCCGGCCATGGAACCATCGGGTGCTCGTCCACGTCTGCCCGATGAGCGAGGAGCCGCCCGCGGTGAGCGACCCGTTGGCCTGGTGCGGGAACAGGGCCTGGGCGACACCCGTGCCGGCGAGGTTGTAGAGCAGCCCGAAGAAGACGAAGGAGACGACGGCGAAGACGGCGGAGCGGCGGAGATGGGCGAGCACGGTGGCGTCTCCCTCAGTAGGCGTGGATGGCCACCAGGACCATGTCGATGAGCTTGATGAACACGAACGGGGTGATGATCCCGCCAACGCCGTAGATGAAGACGTTGCGCCGCAGGATGGACGCCGCTCCGGACGGGCGGAACCGCACGCCGCGAAGCGCCAGGGGGATGAGCGCCACGATCACCAGCGCGTTGAAGATCACGGCGGACAGGACAGCCGACTGCGGACTGTGCAGGCGCATGATGTTCAAGGAACCGAGCTGCGGGTAGGTCGTCACGAAGAGCGCCGGGATGATGGCGAAGTACTTGGCCACGTCGTTGGCGATCGAGAACGTGGTGAGCGACCCACGGGTGATGAGCAGCTGCTTGCCGATCTCCACCACGTCGATGAGCTTGGTCGGGTTGGAGTCGAGGTCGACCATGTTGCCAGCCTCTTTGGCTGCGGTGGTGCCGGTGTTCATGGCCACGCCCACGTCCGCCTGGGCTAGAGCCGGGGCATCGTTGGTCCCGTCCCCGGTCATGGCCACGAGCTTTCCGCCCTGCTGCTCGGCCCGGATGAGCTCCATCTTCCGCTCTGGGGTGGCCTCCGCCAGGAAGTCGTCGACACCCGCCTCCTGGGCGATGGCCGCCGCGGTGAGTGGGTTGTCCCCGGTGATCATGACGGTTCGGATGCCCATCTGGCGCATCTCGGCGAACTTCTCGCGTATTCCCTGCTTCACCACGTCCTTCAGCTCGATCACGCCGAGGACCTCGGGGCCGTCGGCCACCACCAGCGGCGTGGCTCCGCTGCGGGCGATCTCCTCGACGACGGTGTCGAGCTCGGGCGGGACCTTGCCACCCTGGCCGGCCACCCACTGCTTGACCTGCTCGCCTGCGCCCTTGCGAACCTGTCGGCCGTCGACGTCGATCCCCGACATCCTCGTCGTGGCACTGAACGGCACGAACAGGTGCTCGCCGGAGAGCTCGCGCTCGCGGATGCCGAAGCGCTCCTTGGCCAGCACCACGACTGACCGGCCTTCGGGGGTCTCGTCGGCCAAGGAGGCGAGCTGGGCTGCTTCGGCCACTGCCTGCTCGTCGTGGCCCCCGACGCCGACGAACCGGCTGGCCATCCGGTTGCCGAGGGTGATGGTCCCCGTCTTGTCAAGCAGCAACGTCTGCACGTCGCCGGCTGCCTCCACGGCACGACCGCTCATGGCCAGGACGTTGCGCTGCACCAGGCGGTCCATTCCGGCGATGCCGATGGCGGACAGCAGTGCCCCGATGGTGGTCGGGATGAGGCAGACGAGCAGGGCGACGAGCACGACGATCGAAACGTTCGCGCCGGCGAACCGCGCGAAGGGGTCGAGCACCACCACGACCGGCAGGAACACGATGGTGAGGACGGCCAGCAGGATGGTGAGGGCGATCTCGTTGGGGGTCTTCTGCCGGCTCGCCCCTTCCACCAGCGAGATCATGCGGTCCATGAACGTGTGCCCCGGCTCGGCCGTGATCTCCACCACGATGCGGTCCGACAGGACCCGCGTGCCACCGGTCACCGCCGAGCGGTCCCCGCCGGACTCGCGGATGACCGGTGCCGACTCGCCGGTGATGGCCGATTCGTCGACCGACGCCACCCCTTCGACGATCTCACCGTCGGAGGGGATCACGTCGCCGGCCTCGCACACCACGGTGTCGCCCTTGGACAACGCCGAGGCCGGCACGCGTTCCTCGGACCCATCGGGACCCAGGCGCCGGGCTTCGGCTTCGGTGCGCATCCGCCTGAGCGTGTCGGCCTGGGCTTTGCCCCGGCCTTCGGCCATCCCTTCGGCGAAATTGGCGAACAGCACGGTGAGGAGCAGCCAGATGGCGATGGACCAGGTGAACGTCCCGGGATGGACGATGGCTTCGATGAACGTGATCACGGTCCCAACCAGGACCACGAACATCACCGGGTTCTTCAGCTGCACCTTCGGATCGAGCTTGCGCACCGCGTCGAGCGACGCGGACCGCAGGATCTCGCGGTCGAACAGGCTGCGGGAACGGGCGACACCGCGGGCACGACCGGTCCGATCCGAGCCGGTCCCCGGCGAACCACCCGGCAGGCCGGCGCCAGCTCCCATTGCCGCACTGCCCCCAGAGCTGGTATCGCTCCCGCTGGGACCATTCCCGCCGGCCGCGCCGGCTGGGTTCCCGGCGACCGCGGTACGGTCGGTGGGGCTCGTCATCAGAAGAACCTCCCGTGGCTGAGCTGCTCCACGATCGGGCCGAGGGACACGGCAGGGAAGAAGGTGAGCCCGCCGACGATCAAGATGGCGCCGATCGTGAGGCCGACGAACATGGGCTTGTCGGTGCGGAAGGTGCCGAGCGACTCGGGCACCACCGCCTTCGCCGCCAGCGCACCGGCCAGTGCCAGCACCGGCACCATGATGGCGAAGCGGCCGATCAGCATGTCGATCCCGCCGATCACGTTGTAGAACGCCGTGTTGCCGTTGAGCCCGGCGAAAGCGGAGCCGTTGTTGTTCCCCTGCGACGTGATCGCGTACAGGATCTCGGTGAAGCCGTGTGGGCCGACGTTCGCCGGGCCGGCCCGACCTGCCTGCAACGACACGGCGAGCCCGGTGAGCACCAGCACCGCAATGGGCATCACCAGCACGCCCAACCCGGCGAGCTTCACCTCCCGGGCCTGGATCTTCTTCCCCAGGTACTCCGGAGTCCGGCCGATCATGAGCCCGCCGATGAACACGGCGATGATGGCGAACAGCAGGATCGTGTACAGCCCGCTGCCGTCCCCGCCCGGGGAGACCTCGCCGAGCATCATGCCCGTGAGCATCCCGAACCCGCCCATGGGCGTGAACGAGTCCGCCGACGAGTTCACCGAGCCGGTCGACGTCTGCGTCGACGCCACGTTGAACAGCGCGGAGGAGGTGTCGCCGAAGCGAACCTCCTTGCCTTCCATGTTTCCGGTCGGCTGGTGCGCCAACCCGGCGGCGGCCACGGCCGGGTTGGCCTGGTGCTCCGCGTAGCTGGTGAACCCAACCCAGGTCCCGAAGATGATCGCCATGACGGCCAGCACCGCGGCACCCTGGCGGCGCGAGCCGATCATCTTGCCGAAGGTGTAGGTCAGCGAGAAGGGGATCACCAGCAGCAGGAAGATCAACAGCAGGTTGGTGAACCCGGTCGGGTTCTCGAACGTGGTGGCGGCATTTGCATTGAGGAACCCGCCGCCGTTGGTGCCCAGCTGCTTGATGGCCTCCATAAAGGCGATCGGCCCTCGAGCGATGACTTGGGTGACGCCGTTCAGCGGATCGTGGATGGTGGCCGGGCCGGCCAGGGTCTGCACCGCACCCTGGCCCACGAGGACGAGGCCGGCCACGAAGGCGATGGGCAGCAGGATGTAGAGCAGGCACCGGGTGACATCGACCCAGAAGTTGCCAACCGTCTGGGAGGAGCGTCGCGACAGGCCGCGCACGAGTGCGATGGCCACGGCGATCCCCACCGCCGGCGTCACGAACTGTTGGACGACCAGGGTCATCTGCGACAGGTACGACAGGGTCGTCTCGCCGCCATAGTTCTGCCAGTTGGTGTTGGTGACGAACGACACCGCGGTGTTCCAGGCCAGCGCCGGGGAGACCGCGCCCAGGTGCTGCGGGTTGAGCGGCAACGACCCCTGCAGGCGCAGGACCAGGTACGTGGCGAAGACCGAGACGGCAGAGAAGACCAGGAGCGCGCCCGCGTACCGCTTCCACGTCTGCTCGTGGTCCGGCCCGGTGCCCAGCGCCCGGTACAGCGGGCGCTCCAACCAGCCAAGCCAGTGGACCCGGCCGTCGAACACCGCCGCCATGTACGAACCGAGGAACCGCCACGCCACGGCCAGCGCCGCGACAAGGACGACGATCGTCCAGAAGTAGGCCACTAGAAGCGCTCCGGCTTGAACATGGCCACGCCGAGGTAGATGAAGACGAGAACGGCTACCGCCAGCAGCAGTCCCTCCACGGCGCTCATGCGCGCTCGAGCGCCCACGCCAGGGCCACCATGGCGGCGAAGAAGCCGACGGTCCCGATCACGACCAGCAGATCACCCATGCCGTCATCGTCCGGCTGCCGCCGTCACGACGCCGTCAATCCGGCCCCGCAGCGCGTCAACGATTCGTGAACGGCGTGCGGTCCGGCGTCGGCCAGGACGTTTCGCATTCCTCCGGCCACCCTGGGTACGGTCGCCGTGTGCTACCAGTGCCTCAGGCCGATGCTCGCGGTCCCCGTACCGGGTCTTCTGCCCCGCCGACCGACCCGCTCGCCCGAGCGCTGTCGATCACCACCCAGGTGGACGGGGCCACCGCCACGGGCTTCATGCCGAGCCCCCAGACCAACACCGGAGCGGCGATCGGCACACCGCTCGCTCTCGGCGCTCTGGCCGCGCTTGCCGACACTGCAGGCCGTTCCTTGGCCCAGGCGGCGGCGCCGGCACGTTCGGTCGCCACCAGCGACCTGACTGTCCGCCTGTGGTCTGCTCTCACCTCGCACGTCCGCCTGGACATGCGGACAGTCCGCCACGGACGATCCGTGCTGGTGCTGGAGGGCACCGCGCTCACCAGCCCGAAGGCCAGCCTCGGCGCCGGCACGCCCGTTGCCTGGGTGTCGGTGACGCTGGCGCTCGCCGACCCGGCCGGCACCGGTCAGCCGGCCGGCACCGGCCCCGCCGGGGTTTCCGCACCTCCCATGCCGTCACGCCAGCAAGCGGACCGGGTCGAGCACCTGACGGCGGCGGCATCCGTGAACGACAGGCCGAACTGGTCGCCCGGGCGGTTCGGGCTCGCCCGAGATCCTCAAGGCTGGCGTCTGGACTTGGACGGCCCCGCGCACACCGGGCACGGCGCTGCCGCCGCCGGCGCACTCGCCGCGCTAGCGGAGCTAGCGACACAGCTTCCGCCACCGCCATTGCCGGGCGCCGATGGCTCCGGGACGTCGGCACGCTCCCTGCCCGCCACGGAACTGCACCTGGCTCTCCTCCAGCCGGCACGGACCGGACCTGTGCGGCCGGTCGTGCTCCCGGTTCCGGCCGACATGGGGCGCGCCGGCGCCTCCGTGGCGCTCACCGGCCCAGGACCCGCCAGCCCCTTGCACGCATGGGTGCTGATCGTGCGCCAGGCTGGTCCGTCGTGAGCGGCGCCTCTCCGACCGACGGGTTTGCCGAGGCCGACCCCCGACGCGACCGGGTCGCCGGTGCGTACGGGCTTCGGTACGAGGAGGTCCCGGCGCCCCGAACCGAGCATCACCGGACCGAGCCACTTCCGGTCCACCAGGTCACGCCGCACGCGCTCCCCATCGCGCCGGAGGACGATCAGCCGGATCCGTCACGGTCGGCAGCGTCGGCGGCCATGCCGGCCAAGCTCGGGGCTTCGCGCTTGGAAGGCCACCTCACCCCCGGCTATTACGTGGTCGCAGAGGACGGAGCCCTCGACATCGGCGCGCTGGTGGGCACGTCCGACATCCTTGGCGGCGTGGCGTCGGGGCTTGCCGTGTTGCCCGCCTGGGTGGTCACCACAAACCTGGTGGTCCGGATCGACCGGACGAGCGCCGCCGGCCCCATCCACGCCACAGCCACCGTCCTGCACACCGCCGAGCGCTCTGCCGTAGCTCGCGTACGGTTCACCGCGAAACAGGACGCAACCCGCGCCACCAGCGTGGCGGAGGCCCTTGTCACCTCTGCCGTACGCCGGGCGGATGGGCTCGACCTCGGGTTCAGCCGACCGCTTCGCCACGACCTGTGGGCACCACCACCCGTCGAACCCGTACCCGACTGGTTCGCCCTGTCGCAGATCGGACCGACCACGACCCGCCTCGACCTGCGCCCCCACCTGCGCAACCTTTGGGGGATCCTGCATGGCGGGGCGATGTCGGTTCTGGTGGACCGCGCCGCGCGCCATGCTGCCACCTCGGTCCGACCGCACCGCACGGTTGGCGGCGCTCCTGGCGTGGCATCGAGCCGGTCGGTCATGGTGCAGTTCCTGGCACCGGTCGGCATCGGGCCCGTCGAGGCTCGCTGCCAGGTACTGGGCACAGGGGCCACGGGCACCGTCATCCGCATCGAGGTCCACGACATCGGTGCAGACGACCTCGCGGTGGCACTGGCCACGGTCGTCGTCGCACCAAGTTGAGCAGCGGCGCACAGCGAGCAGCGGACCCGCATCAGATCGAGCCCGGCAGCGCTCGTCCGGCCGCTCCTGCCCAGCGGCTCACGCTCAGCCGCTCCGGACCAGCCGCTCACGCGCTGCGCGAAAGCCCCTCGGAAGCACACATCGGGCAGTCCCCGTAGGCATGGCAGCGCACGACGACGTGGTGCCGCGCCACCTGCGTGCCCGGACACGGCTGGGCGGTGCACCCCGCTGCCGTCCCGTCCTCGTGCAGCACCAGGATCCCTCGGCACTTGGTCATCGTGGCTCCTCTGCTCGCCGATTCGACTGTCACCCGCGGCGTCTCCATGACGATCGGCACCGCGACCGGCGCGCTTGAGCCGGCACATCGGTTGCGGGCACACTGCTCCGGGTGGACCTGCACACCGAACCTCCCACCCACGCATTCACGCACCGCCTGCGCGCCCGGTTCGCTGAGACCGACGCGATGGGGGTGGTCCACCATGCGTCGTACGCGCCTTGGCTCGAGGCCGCCCGCGTCGAGCTGCTGCGCTGCGCGGGGCACCCCTACGGCGAGGTGCGGGCCGCCGGGATCGACCTGGTCGTGGTCGACCTCCGCCTGCACTACGAGCGGCCGGTCCGGTTCGACGACGAGGTGGCCGTCACGGTCTGGCTGGGGGCTGCGTCGCGGGCGGCCTTTGAGCTGGGCTACGTCGTGTCGGTCGGCGGCGAGCGGCGTGTCACGGCCACATCGCGTCACGCCGCCGTGGGCCTCGACGGGCGGCCCCGGCGCCTGCCACGCTGGATCGAGGATCTCGCTGCAGGGGCAGCGCTCGCGGCCCGGCCTGGGGCCCCGGCCACCGGGCCCGATCTGAAGAGCACGGGCACGACACCGCCGTAGCCTGCAGCGACGTCACGCCGGGTGGTCCTGGTCCCGGCCGCCGCCACCACCGATGGCCCGCCAGAGCATCGACGGTCGACGGGGAGCTCCGGCCCGATGCGCTCAGTGCGTCACGAGCCCGCTCTCGCCGGCAGGCGCTGTGCCCCGGCGGACGGTTTGAGGGGTCGCATCAGCCATGACGGCCGGCGAGTGCCGTCGGGGGACACGGTATGTGCGGGCCGGGTGCGCTCCAGCCAGTCCCGGTACACCTGGCGGGCCAGCTCGGTGTCCACGCTGATGTCACCGAACTGGTCCCCCGGCCTGGCAGGTCCGACCCGCACGGCCTGGTGCCAGCAGTGCATGCCGGAGATGGGGTCTGGGTGCACGGCGAAGGTCAGGTTCTGGTGCACGCCGACGTCGGTCCACCAGATCCGCCGGGTATCGGGGTCGTCCGACGGATAGGGCCCCACGCCGCTCA
>JAKAYQ010000116.1 GCA_021826725.1 Actinomycetes bacterium | reverse complement strand
CCGATCTGCCAGTCCCCGGCGGTCCACTGCCGGTCGTGGCGCCCACCGCTTGGGGGCGGCTCGTCTGTCACTCCTGGCATCGGCACCCCCGTCCGAGTTGTCAGGTACGCGGCGGAACTGCCTGCCGGAGGATCCGGCGATCGACAAGGCCGCGCCCTCCGAGCTCGCGCCTTCGCCTGCATCCACCACGCCCGATCCCACAGGGTGCGTCCACGCCCTCACCCTCCCCTACCCGCTCCCAGCGAAGCTGCTGTGAGCCTCGGCTCGATCCGCGCTCCCTGCATACGGAACGTACCGTGCAACGGGTTCGTTGTCCATTGGTTGGGGATCGCAGCATGCCGACGGTTGGGGATCGCAGCATGCCGACGGTTGGGGATCGCAGCATGCCGACGGTTGGGGATCGCAGCATGCCGACGGTTGGGGATCGCAGCATGCCGACGGTGGGGGATCGCAGCATGCCGATCCTGCCGAGGAGCGGCCCAACTGCTGCCCAAGTCACCGGCGGATCTTCTTCGGGTTTCGTCGACGGTCGCCCGCAGCGAGCCCGGGGCACAGATGGCATCGAACCGGGCACCCGCCGCACCGCCAGGAGGACGCCTGCAGCGTCGGGTCAACGGCGCGTGACCGCGACAGCAGGCAATGCGCACGGTGTCGGCTACCGCCCTGCAACCCTGGCTAGGGTGCTGCGCTGACAGGGAGGCACCGTGCACGACGACCCACCGAACCGGCGACCCCCAGGAGCCCCGGGGCTCCGAGCGGCCCACCGGCTGGGAGCAGCCCGCCGGCGGCGAGCGGCCCACCGGCTGGCAGCGATGGCATCACTGATGATCGGAGCGACGGTCCTCGCCGCCTGCAGCGGTCCGCCCGCCTCCGGGCACCAGATCGCCACCGTGCGCGGGACCGGCACCGACTGGGGTGCTGGCGCACCCGGCGCACCCACCTGCAACCCGCTCGGAGGGCAGAGCTGCATGCTGCCGTTCCCGAGCGACTACTACACGGTGCCGGACCGTTCCATGCCGTCGGGGCGCCGGGTCGCGTTCCCCGCGGCTGCCATGCCAGCCAACGCGGCGGGCTCGCACATCGATCCCACGGCATGGGGCGCCAACGACGGCTTCAGCCCTGGCTCGGTCATCGAGGTCCAAGTCCCCGGGCTCGACGCAGCTCGCACAGGGCTCGCCGATCAGAACCATGTGCCGCAGTCGCTCGCCGCAGGAGCGCCGATCGTGCTGCTCGACGCCACCACCGGCCGGCGCCTCGCCTGGTGGGCCGAGCCCGATGCCAGAGCGCCGAACCCAGCCACCGCTCTCCTGCTCGTCCACCCCGCGGCAAACCTACCCGAGGGGCACCGGATCGTCGTTGCCCTGCGCGACATGCGAACCTCGTCGGGCACGCCCATCGCCCCTACCGCCACCTTCTCCGATGTGGTCGCCGGCCGCCCCGTGCCGGGCCCGACCGGGGCGACGATCACCGCCCACCTGCGGCGAATGCTAGATATCCTGCGCACCGACGCCGGCGTGTCGACCCGTGGCCTGTACCTGGCGTGGGACTTCACCGTCGACTCCACGGCCAACCTGACCGGCTGGGCACTGCACATGCGTGACGTGGCCATGGGCGCACTCCACGGCGGCGTGCCCACCTACCACGTCACCGCGGTCCACGACCTCACCCCGTTCGACACCGGCGGGCGCACCATCGCCCGGCAGATCACCGGCACCATCGACGTCCCCGACTTCCTGAACGGCCCGAGCGGCGATCAGAGCGCGACCTTCCGGTTCGGCGCCGACGGCATGCCCGCCACGGCGTCAGGCGCCACAGAGCACGCGGTCTTTTCGTGCCTGGTGCCTCGTAGCGTCGACGCCACCCCAGCCACCCCAGGCGCCGCGGTGACCCCGGGACGCCCCGTCCTGTACGGCAAGGGCCTGTTCTCGGTGGCAACGCAGATGGACGCTGTCGGCGAGCGCGACGCAGCGGACCGCTATCGCATGGTCCTGTGCTCGGTCAACTGGCTCGGGCTCGACGGCAACGACCTGCTCAACGACGCCACGCTGCTCGTCAACTTGTCGAAGTTCCCGATCCTGCCCGATCACTTGCAGCAGTCCATGATCGACGCCCTGTACCTCGGCCGCCTGATGGCAAGCCCCCAGGGCTTTGCGGCGAACCCAGCGTTCCAGGGCGCCGGGTCGAGCACGCCGTTCATCGACACGTCGACGCCCCTCACCTACTACGGCAACAGCGAGGGCAGCCTGATGGGCGGGGCGGTCACAGCCATCTCCACGGAGTGGCGACGGGCCGTGCTGGGCGTGCCGTCGATGGACTACGCGATCCTCCTCCCCCGCAGCGTCGACTTCACCTCCCTGTACGCAGTGCTCGACCGGAGCTACCCGACCGAGCAGACCCAGCAGCTCATCTTCGACATCCTGCAGATGCTGTGGGACCGGGGGGAGACCGACGGCTACGTCGAGCAGCTGGCGGGCCATCCCCTGCCCGGCACGCCGAGCCACCAGGTGCTGCTGCAGATGGGTTTCGGTGACCACCAGGTGGCCAACGTCACCACCGAGATCGAGGCACGCACCCTCGGCGCCGTCGTGCACCGACCGGTCCTGCCCCCCGGCCTGGTGGGCGGCGACCCGTTCGCCGGCCTGCCCGCGGCAGGAGCCTCGGGCCGGGCCGCCGCCACCTTGTACGTGTGGGAGGATCCCAATATCCCACCCCCGCCGGTCGGCAACGTGCCACCGTCGACCGGTATCGACCCGCACGACTTCATCCCCCGCAGCCTGCCAGCTGCCCAGCAGCAGCTCGCCGGCTTCCTCGACACCGGCACGGTCACCGACGTGTGCGGCGCATCTCCATGCACCACCACCGCGACCAGCGCCGTGCACCTGGTGAACCCGACCCCGTGAACCGGCACCGCCGGCCACCTGGACCAGCACCGCGAGCGGGCCGAACCGGAAGCGGCAGCCGGCCTCAACCGGCACCGCCGGCCATCTGAGCTGGGTGCGCCACCGTCCTGCCTGGCGCTGCGGTCGTCCTGAACCCGGTGGAACCGTCAACCGGCGTCGCCGGCCAGCGCTCGCTCCACCAGCGCCGACCACTGCGGGTCGTCCTGAGGGTCGTGCCCCGGGACCAGGTGCACGCGGATGAAGAGCGAGGCGGCAGCTGCCTTCTCGTCGGCTGCTGCCCCGGCGGCTGCGGCTTCGGCGGCTGCTGCCCCGGCGGCTGCGGCTTCGGCGAGCAGGGACGCCGCCTGCAGGGACCGGGTGAGCCGGTCGAGGTTGCGCCGGAAATGGGCAGCACTCGCGGCCACGTCCTCGGGAGTGCGATTCCGGTCCAGGTCCTCCTGGATCCGGGCCTCGGTCCGCGCCAAGGCATCGAGCACGGCAGCGCCGTCCGCTCCGGCCGCCTCGCCGGCGCGTGCCAGCTCCCCACGAACCCGGTCCACGGTCGGACCGAGCAACCCCAGGCGGGCGCAGTCGCGCCGCACCTGCGCGCACAAAACGTTGTGGGAACCCTCCCAGCTCTCGAACACGATGGCGTCGCGGTACAGCCGGGGCAGCGGCGAAAAGTCCTCGATCGTGCCGTTACCACCCAGCACCTCGATGCCGCGGTGGACGACGTCGGTGGCCGCGATCGAGGTGACGTACTTGTTGGCGTTCACCAGCAGCCGGTGCACGGCTCGCTCGCCGGCCGACGCATCCCCGGCGTCGATCCGCTCGATCAGGCCGGTGAGAAGCATGGTCGACGACAGTGCGGCCTGCTCCTCCACCTTCATGAGCGCCAGCTGCTCACGCACGATCGGAAAGGCGCCGATCGGCTGACCGAACGCCCGGCGATGGCGAGCGAAGCCGGTGGCTTCCAGCACGGCCCGGCGCATGATGCCGGTGGAGCCCACCGCGTTCAGCCAGCGCGAGGTGTTGAGCAGCTCGTCCACCGCGACGTGGAAGCCCTCGTCGACCGGGCCGATCGGCCATCCCAGCGCGCCGTCGAAATCGATCTCCGCGGAGGCCAGGGCGCGGGTGCCGAGCTTGTCCTTCAGGCGGCGGATGCGGAAGCCGTTCGGCTCGTCGGACCCGTCGAGCGTGCGGGGCACCAGGAAGCACCCCAGCCCACGGGTGCCGGGACCCGCACCGTCTGGGCGGGCCGTCACGGCGAACACATCGGCGTCGGCCACCGAGCAGAACCACTTCTCCCCGGTGAGCCTGTAGGCGCCGGGGTGCTCGGGGTCGGGCACCGCGCGGGTGGTGTTCGCTCCCACGTCCGAACCACCCTGCACCTCGGTCAGGAACTGCGATCCCCGCCACGCGTGGTCGTAGTCCGGGTCGACGAGCCGCCCCAGGTACCGGTCGCGCAGCTCGGCCGACCCCCGGTGTGCCAGAGCGCGGGCCAGGCCGACGGTGCAGACCATGGGGCAGCCGTGGCCACCTTCGCCGGAATGCGACAGCAGGTAGAAAAGCGCTGCCGCCTCAAACGCGCCACGGCCACCGGTCACGCCGGCGGGGAGGTGCCCCGAACCAACAGCACCCGAACCAACAGCACCCGAACCAACAGCACCCGAACCAACAGCACCCGAACCAACAGCACCCGAACCAACAGGTGCTCCGACCGCCGTTGCCGCAAGGCCCGACGCCCACACCGCCCGGCCGGCACGCCGATGGTCTGGGTGGAAGGTCACGCCTGCCACCGGGTTCCCCACGCTGTCGTACGGATCGACGGCCGGCAACACCCGGTGACGCTCTACTACGGCGATCGCCGGCTCGACGATCTCTGCCATCGTCGCACCGAAGGCCCGCAGCCACGGCAGCATCGCCGCCGTACGCTCCTCGCCGGCACGCAGGCGCAGCACCCGCTCCATGTTGGGGGTGGCGGTCACCCAGTTCCCGCCGAGCTCGGCTCGCCAACGGGTCAGGTCCTCGCGTTCGGGCGGTCCGACCATGACACCCTCCTCAGTCTGCACCCCAGGTCTGCGTCCCGCCGCCCGGTGAGCGTACCCGGTGTGCCTGAACCGCCAGGGCCCGCAGCTCCGTGAACCGCTCCGGCTCGTGGTCCCGGGGGACGCGACGCCCAACACCGGTGCACGCCAAGCACCGAGTCGCACCTGTTCGGCCCGGCCGATTCAGGAACGGGCTACCCCTGGTCGACTCCGTCGGAGCGCCGGTTCGATGCCGGCCCGTATCCGCCTGACGCCGGACGGGATGATCCGTGCGCCACGCGACCCGGGTCATCGCCCGAGCCGGTCACGCCACCGGGATCACCCAAGCCAGACGGTGCGGGCGCTGCGGAACCAGTCGACGCGGGACCATCAGGGCGCTCGGCCCCGGTCCCCGGCGCTACCACGGGCGACAGCGCCCGCTGCAACAAGGCCTGCAACCGCTCAAGCTCGCCCACGGCAGCCGACCGCTGGGAGTCGAGACGAGCGACGATGGCTTCGTGCTCCGCCCGCCGGGCGTTGAGCTCCTGGACCACCCGGCGCCGGTGCTCGTCGGCTTCGGCCACCACCGCGGCCGCACGGCGCCGGGCCTCGGCCTCGGCAGTCCTCGCGATCTCGTCGGCCTCCGCCCGGGCGCGGTCAGCCGCTCCACCCGCCTCGCGACGCAGCTCCTCGGCCGCCTCCCACGCCTCGTTCAAGATGCTGGACACCCGCTCGCCGAGTGCTTGGATCGACGGCGGCGGCCCGGACCGCTGCCGCTCCTGGGCTTCGCGGAGGCGCATGCGGAGCTCGGTCACATGTCCCAACGCCTCGGTCATCTGACGTTCGGCTGCCTCCGCCCGAGCAGTCGCGCGCGCCACGGCCTGCTCGCTGCGCACCATGAACGCGTCGACCTCGGCAGGATCGTACCCGCGGCGAACCATCGGGAACGCGTGCAGGTCAGGGCGGCGCTCGGGGATCGACCCCACCGGCATCGGCCGCTCAGGGTTCCGCGCGCCGTGCGCCACGCGCTCGTCGGTTCCGGGTGGCAGACCAGCCCACCCCGACAACGCCGCAGCGTCGTGCGGCTGCGCGCCCGGACCCGGTGCCGGCGCCACCGACCGCGCTCCCGATCCACCCGACCGCACTCCCTGCTGAGCCACGCTTTGCTGAACCGGCCGCGATCCCTGGCCCGCAGGCATCGGTGTCGGGCTCGCCTGAAACGCGCCCGGACCGACAGGTACCTGCTGCGCAGGAGAGCGGCGGCCCATTGGAACCGACGGCTCCACAGCCTGGGCGAGCACCGCATCCTCGCGCTCGATATCGAAGAGCGCTGGGCGCTCTCCCCAGTCCTGGGTGGTGCTGTCGTCGTCGGGCACGGGTGTGTCCGGTGGCATGGCCATCCCCTCTTCCGCCGAATCGTGCGCTGCATCGGGGGTCGACCCGCCGGTCCCGTGGTGCACCCTCCTGGAGGCACGCTAGCAACCGCTCACAGCGAACTGGGGCCAGCGCTGGAGGCTGGCACCCTGACCGCGGCACGGGACCGTGACCGTCATGGGGCTGAACCCCGGTCGACAGACTTGTCAGCATAGGAGCGCCGGTACCCATGGGTGCGGTGCGGTCGTCCGACGCCATCCCAACCGGTGGAGCCGGTGCTGGGCACCGACCAGGGCTGGGGCACAAGTCAGGGCTGGGGCACAAGTCAGGGCTGGGGCACAAGTCAGGGCTGGGGCACCGACCAGGGCTGGGGCACCGACCAGAACTGGGGCACAAGTCAGGGCTGGGGCACCGACCAGGGCTGCGGCACGGGTCAGGGCTGGGACGACACGGGCACCCGGAGCTCTACGTGCGACAGCTGCAGCGCGGAGGGCTCGTTGTCCGGCCGCCAGGTCGGGGTGTCGTTCTGGGTGAGCTGGAGCTGCAGCTCGTCGCCGGCGGCGACTGGCCACGCGGTCGGCCACAGCTCGAACGCGAGGTGCAGGGTCTGGCCGGCCTCACCCTGCAGCCGTTGAACCGATCGGGTGATCAAGGTCTGGTAGCCGGTCATTGGGTTCACCTCCCACAGGCTGGCAGCCAGCTCGGCGTTGGTGCCGGCGAGCAACGCGTCGGCGTGCACGACCGGCGCTCCCAAGAGCGTGACCGGTTTCGCTATCGCCGGGAGCATGGTGAACGCAGCCGAGCCGGGCCCGGTGGCCTCGGTGCTCGGCAGCGTGCGGCACCCCGACTGGGCGATGGGATCGGTCTGCACGTCCTCGACGGGGTTGGTGCCGACGCTGGTGGTGTCGCTCGTGGAACTGCTCGAAAGGACGAGCACGCGGTCCGCCAGGGAGCGAAGGTGCCCGGAACCGACCCAAGTTGTCCGCTGGCCCGGGAGGCAGGCCACTGTGGCGGCTTCCACCTTGGGCTGCGCCGGCGATCGGTGGTGCAGCACGGCCCGGAGCCAGCCGTTGGCTTGGTCCAGGATCTGCTGCCACACCGCCGGCGGGTTGTCCGCATAGGAGTGGCCGACATCGGCGAGGACGGTCCAGATCGGGTAGCCGGGGCGGGCGGCACGCAGGCGCTGTTCCATCTGCACGCTCTGCATCGCCGGAAAGAGGGGGTCGGTGACACCTTGGACCGTGAAGATCGGTACGGCCTTCGCCAACGAAGGCACCGGCATGTACCAAGCCGAGCGATACTGGGCCAGCTGCCTCACGGCTTCGGTCGCCACCGGATTGACGGAGTACGGCTCGCCGGCAGCAAGCGCCGCAAACCACGATGTCAGATCAGCTGATGGGTCGACGCCTGGTGGCGCGTACTGAGCACTGGCTTCGCCCAGGCCGAACAACCCGCTCACGTAGCTGAGCTTCGCGATTCCAAAGGGGGCGACATGGCTGGTGGCCGGCGGTGAAGCGGCTGCCGGCACTTGGGCTATGGCTGCCCCGCCGTTGTCGACCAGAGCCTGCGCCAGGTCGGTCCAGCCGAAGAGCGGGACGGCAGCAGCCAAATGGACCGGCGTGCCGTGGGGCGACCGCCACGGCACGGTGGTGCCGTTGCGACGCATCACCCGATCCTGGGAGAGCGCCAGCAGCCAGCTCTGACCGCCGCCGTACGAGTCGCCGGTCACGACCACCTGGTCGGGCTGCGCCACCCCGGCGTCGACCAGCCTGCCAACCAGCGTCTGGACGTCACGCACCTCCCACCGGCGATCGGCGAGGTGGGTCCAGCTGGCCCTGCCGCCACAGCCGGACTGGGTCAGGTAGACCGGATCGAACGCCGTGATCCCACCGGCGGATGGGGCTCCGGCCAGCGGGACCTTGCCACAGGAATGCCAAAAGCCTCGCGCTGTGAAGTTCAGGACTGCGAAGCCCTGGGAGGCGAACCAGGCGTTGTTCCAATGGTAGGTGTAGGGGCTGCCGTTGCCGCCGAGCTGCACGGACTCGAAGTTCGACTTGTTGCTGCCCCATCCGTGGAGGAACACCACCAGCGGCAAGGGACCGACGGCCCCATCCGGGATCGTGATGTCGGTTGACAGCGGCGTCCCGTCAAAGCTGGTCACGAACCCCGAGCACACCGTCGAGGGCGCACCTCCCACCGGGTCGAGATGGGCTGACTCGGTGAGCCCCAACGGACAACGGGCCGTTGCTCTGGCGCCAGCGCCCGGCACCTCGGTCCCCAGGACCGGCACCTCGGCCCCCAGGACCGGCACCACGCGTGCCAGCGAGGCCAACTGCACGCCGGCCGGCGAGCCCGGAATCGCTGCCGGCATCGACATGACCGCCGTCACCGTCACCCCAAATGCGACGAGGCCAGCGGACACCACGGGGCGTAGCGTCCGGGGTCGGCGTGGCCGAACACTACTGATGATCACGGTGACTCCCAGGTGGCCGGACGGTGGGGCACCAGGGCAACGTTGATACGCAAGGCTGCTTCCGCGAGCCATCGAGAGTTGTCCATCCGTTGTCGACAGGAACGGACCGCGATCCTGCCGACAACGCACCACACCGGCGCCATCTGGACGTAGTCAGGCAGCGGCAGCGAAGGTAGGGCTCACCACCGCGGACCGCTCACCACCGCGGACCGCTCACCACCGCGGACCGCTCACCACCGCGGACCGCTCACCACCGCGGACCGCTCACCACCGCGGACCGCTCACCACCGCGGACCGCTGGGCAGGTGGGACTGGCCGACGTCCCCCAAACCGTCGGGACATTCGGCAGCTGCGCCGCCACGCCCGCAGGAGAAACACAGGTCGCCACCCACCCCAGCCTGCGAAGCCGAGACCTGCCAGACGTATCGCCAACGGTCAGCGCCGGAACCCAGCCTGCCTCGACACCTGATCGCCTACTACCGCCAGCGCGACCGCAACAGGTGACCCGGGTCGCCCAGCGTCAGCCGACAGTGGTGGTGATGTGCTTCACCAGCTTGTCCTCGATCTCGAGGTTCCAGGCACTCTCGGCGACATCCACCACCAGGAACAGATCGGACAGCAGCAGCGTCTCGAGTGCGGCGACACCGAGATGCTGTAGCCATTTGCCCACGCCGATACGCACGACGAAATCGTCGGGGTCGCCGGAGATGGAGATCGTCAACGCCCGGTCGGCGTCGATCACACCTCGGAGGAATCCCCCCTTCTTCGCCTGCAAGACGATGCCGTGCCGGCTGGGCGCGGACGCCTGCACCGAGAACCCGTCGTTCTTCAGGTACTGCTCGACGTCGCTCTGCAGCGCACCGAGATCGGTTCCCTTGCCCTGGAAGTGCTCGACCTTCTCCCCGATCATGGCCCACCTTCGCTCTCGGGACGGACGGGACGCCCGAGCCGCCGAGACGACCCCGAACGCGCCGCCGGTCCGGCGGTCGTCGCTACGGGCGATAGTACCGACGGGTCGCAGCCATGTCTGGTCGCGGTGGCACCCCCCCCACTCCCGGCTTGGCACTGCCGGCTTTCAGCGACGCCGCGGCTTGCCGAGCCAGCCTGCGGCGATGTTCCACGCGCCAAGCCGAGCCAGCCTGCGGCGATGTTCCACGCGCCAAGCCGAGCCAGCCTGCGGCGATGTTCCACGCGCCAAGCCGAGCCAGCCTGCGGCGATG
>JAKAYQ010000115.1 GCA_021826725.1 Actinomycetes bacterium | reverse complement strand
ATCTTCATCCATGCCGGGACCGATATCGCGCTCGGCGCTCGCGTCGACGGCGGGGTCGTCCACGTGGAGGTGGCGGACCGCAGCCCGCTGCTCCCCGTCGTCAAGGACCTCGGGACCGAAGCCATCACCGGGCGCGGCCTGCTCCTCGTCCGGAGCCTGGCGGCTGCGTGGGGGACCGAGAGCAGTGGGGGCGGCAAGGTGGTGTGGTTCGAAGTCGGCGACGAACTGCCCGGTCCTGGTGAGCCTGGTGCCGGTGTGCTCAAATCGAGTGCGGCCGGTTCGGGTGCTCGCCCGGCGGGAGCGCACCAGCACCTGGACCTGAGCACCTGGTCCGGCATGTCGTCCGGTGCCTCCGGCGCACAGGGCGCTGCGGTGGTGGCCGGGGACCACGAGGTGTCCGTCGGTCTCGCTGCCGTTCCGGTTCGCTTGGCTGTGCAGGCCGCTTCCCACTTCGACGCGGTCCGGCGCGAGCTGCAGGTGCTCGAAGGTGGTTGGGGGACCGGCGGCCCTGGCTCGGATGCCGGCCAGGTCACACCGGCGCTGGCCGTTCCGGTGCACCGGATCGGGCCGCTCGGTGCTTCGGTCGGCGCAGCGCTGGCCCCGGCGGTGGCGCAGTGGCGGACGGCGCTGACCGAGGGGCGTCGAACGCCGGACCTCCACGTGGACGTTCCCGCGTCGACCGGTCCGCTGGCCCGGGAGCTCGACACGCTGCTCGACGACGTCGACCGGTGGTGCCGGGCGGGGGTGCTGCTGGCGGTGGCGGTCCCGCCGGATGTCGTCGCGTTCCGCCGGTGGGCGCTCGGACAGGTCGTCGTGCAGTGCGCCGGTGGCCGGCCGAGCCCCTGGCCCGGTGCCCGATGAACGGTGCTCAGTGGGCGGTCATGCCGGCGTCGACCGGCAGCAGCGCTCCGGTCACGCCGCTCGATGCCGGGCTGCACACCCAGCAGACGAGGGCGGCGACCTCGTCCGGCTGCAGCAGCCGGCGGTCGAGGTGGTGCACCACGAGGTCATCGGGATCGAGGCCGTAGACGGCGGCGCTGGCCCGGCCCATGGCGGTGTCCGTGGTTCCGGGTGCGACAGCGTTGGCGGTCACCCCGGTCCCGGCCAGTTCGCCGGCCAGGCTGCGGACGAGCCCCAGCACCCCGTGCTTGGCCGCGCTGTATGCCGCCAGGCGGGCCAGGCCCACCGTGCTCCCCGCCGAAGCCAGGGCCACGAAGCGCCCGTGGCGCGGAACTGGCTGCTCGAGCAGGGCGGGCACCGCGGCCCGGGCGGTGCGCCACACCCCACCCAGGTTGATCTCAAGCATCGCCTGCCAGATGCCGTCGGGTGTGTGCCACGAGTCGTCGCCACCGGCAACGGCCCCGGCTGCCGCCACCACCGCGTCGAGGCGGCCGAAATGGCTGGTGGTCCGGGCGACGGCTGCGTCCAGAGCGGCCTGGTCCCGAACGTCGGCTTCGATCGCCAGGGCCTGGTCCGCGCCAGCCGCGTCGGTGCCGCAGGCTGTCACCACCGCGTGGAGCTCGTCGGTGGATGCCAGCGGGTAGCCGAGAGCGGGGTCGTCCCGGCAGACGTCGACCGCGGCCACACGCCATCCCGTGGCGGCCAGCTGCCGGGCGACCGCGGCCCCGATCCCGCGCCCGGCGCCGGTGACGAATGCCACCGGCCCGCTGGGTTCACGGCCTTCGAGCACAGGGCCGGCGGGTGCCGGGTCCGTGGTCACAACGCCGGTGTGCACGGGGCCGGCGCGCTCGGTGTGCGTCGGGCCGTCAGGCACCGGGCTGCGATCCCCGGTGCGCAGCGGGCTGGCGTGGTGGTGGCCCGAACCGGTCGGTGACGGCGGCGAGGAGGTCGGCGACACAGGCCTGCAGGAGCGCGTGCCCGGCAGCAGCCGAGGCGCCGGACGGGTCCCCGAGGACCCCGTTGGGGCTGACGCCGCCGATGCCGCGCTCGCGCAGGTCGGGCATGACGGCGTGCAGTGGCCGGACGTCGCCGGCGACTGCGTCGGCGACGCGGACCAGCGCCGGGGCCACGGCCAGGACCATCGAGGTCTCGACCCAGCCGGCGTGTGCGTCGGCAGGGCCGCCGGCCCGCTCGGCGCCGTCCGCCACGGCGGCCGCCGGGGACCACGCCAGCACGGAGCGGCCCTCGGCCCGAACCTGCTCGCAGGCCGACGCCACGGCATCGGTGTTGCCGCCGTGGCCGTTCACCAGCACGACACCCCGGAACGCGTCGGCGGAGCGGACGAGCTCCACCAGCACGACGGCGGTGGCCTCCGTCCCGATCGACAGTGTGCCGGGGAAGCCGGCGTGCTCGCCGCTGGCCCCGTAGGCGAGGGGCGGCGCCAGCACCACGTCTGAGCGCCGGCGTGCGAGCTCGCCGGCCAGCTCGCCAGCCACGAGCGTGTCGGTGCCGATCGGCAGGTGGTGCCCGTGCTGCTCGGTGGCGCCCAGCGCTACCACAAGCAGCGAGCGCGCGCTGCGGGCGGCCACGTCGGGCCATGCCAGGTCGGCCAGCGTGCAGCCGGTCATTCCCACTCGCCCCAGTCGGCCAGGGCGGCGATCAACTGGTGGGCGGCGTCGACCGGTTCGGCGTGCACGACCCGGAGCGCGGGGCGGTCGGTGCCGGCTCCGGTCAGCAGTATCACGCGTCGCCAGGCGGGCTCGTGGGGATTGGGACCGTCGACGACGTGTGTCCGCGGCCGGCCGGGTCCCGTGCTCGCCGGCATCCACGAGGGGACGCGTCCGCCGGTTGGTCCTGCCGGAACGACGACCTCGATCGGCGCACCACCGGAGCGGAGCACGCCCACCAACGAGGCGCGCCGCAGCCGGGTGCTGACGCCCTCCACCGACGCCACGAACGGGGCCTGCGCCCGGAGGTGCTGGCGCCGCCCGCCATCCAGGCGCCGCCAGCCGGTGACGACCCCGGGCTCGGTCGGATCGATGGCGAGGTCCACCAGGCCGAGGGCCTGGCGCGCGCCCATGGCCGCGGCAACCAGGGCGGGCACCGCTCCCGACCCCCGGTCCACGCCCATGTCACCGCACAGCACCATGCGAGCAGTGAGCGCTCGGGCTACGGCGGTGATCTCCGCAGCCACCGACGCGGCATCGCCCGAGCTGCCGAGGTCGACCTGGATGGCACGAGCCGCTCCGGCGGCCAGGGCATCACGCAGCACGGCTTGGCTACCGGGCGGCCCGACCGTCACGGCGACCACCGAGGTGCCCCACGCCTCGGCCGCCTGCAGCGCCCATTCGAGGGCGGCGTCGTCGGCGGCTGACGCGCCCGAGGTCCTCGGGTCGTTTCCCACGGCTCCGGTGAGCGGGTCGACCGAGGGTCGCAGGTCCACCCACCGGCGGCAGACGAGGATGGGGCCGAGCGCCGCGCCCGGGTCGTCGGGGCCGGGGGATTGCGGTTCGTCCGATCCGGTGGCCGTGTCCGGGTCGCCGGAGCCGGGGGGTGCCGTGCTCACGATCGCCGGTAGGCCACGCCGTGGCCCCCCTCCGGGTAGCGCCAGGTGACAGCCCCGGCTGTGTCGCAGACCAGGTAGCAGGTGCCGCACTCGAAGCACTGCTCGTAGTTGAAGAGGATGCCGCCGTCGGCGGTCGGCACGAACAGGTTTGCGGGGCACGCGGTGACGCACGCCCGGGTTGTGCAACCCCGGCAGGCGTCGCCGTCCACGGTGATGTGGGCCTGGGGTGACACCCGGAAGTCGACCGTGGCCATGCGGTCCTCGAAGGCGACCGGCAGGGTGGCACCGGGGCCGCCTGCCGTCGCTGCCGGTGTGGATCTTGCCGCCGGAGCGGCGATCCCAGCGCCTGCGGAGGTGCCGGCGGCGGTGCGTGCCGCGGTGGGGGTTCCCGGGGCACCCGGGCTGCCGACGGCGCCGGCGCTCATCCGAACGTCCTGAGGGCCCGCCAGGTGTCGGCGGCCAGGTCGCGCAGGCGGACGCCGGACGCGGTGACCTGGCGGCGCACCAGTCGGCGCATGCCGGGCTTGGGCTCGGGGTTGGTCACGGTGAAGAGATCCTCCACGATGTCACAGGCCAGCTGCGGGTAGCGCTGCTGCACCCGCTCCGACAGCAGCAGGTGCGGCGCGTGGCGCAGGCGCCGGTGGTCCTGCAGCACAAAGCTGTCCTGCAGGCGGCGCCGGTAGCCGGCAAGGCCCCGCTCGCTGACGTCACCGGCGGCGAGTGCCGCGGCGGCGGCCTCGCCGGCGGCCATGCCCGACGCGATGGCGAAGTTGACGCCCTCGAGCCAGATGCCGGCGGCCAGGCACATCGCCGCGGCGTCACCGGCGACGAGGATGCCCGCACCGGCCAGCGCCGGCATCATGTCGTAGCCGCCCTCGGGGATCAGGTGGGCCGAGTACTCGACCAGCTCGCCGCCGGCGACCAAGGGGGCTACCGCCGGGTGTGCCTTGAGCCCGGCGATGAGCTCCTCGGGTCGTACACCGGCGGTGGCCAGCGCGGGGAGGTGGAGCACCACCCCGATGGCGAGTGAGTCGCGGTTCGTGTAGAGGAACCCGCCGCCGGGAATGGCGCCGGTGCACCCGATGATCTCGAAGTCGGCGCCCTGGTCGGGGCCGAGCCCGAACCGCTCCTCGATGGTGCGTGCCGGGACGGCGAGGACCTCTTTGGCTCCCAGCGTGTAATTGGCGGGGTCGACCGGACCGTGCAGCCCGGCCTGCTTGGCGAGGAACGAGTTGACCCCGTCGCAGGCCACGACGATGCCGGCTCGCAGGTCACCGTCGGGGCGGTCGGTGGACACGCCGGTCACGGCACCGCCAGGCCTGTCGCGCAGCAGCCCGGTGGCGGTGGTCGAGGTCACCAGGACTGCGCCCGCGTCGACCGCCTTGGCCGCAAGCCACGCGTCGAATTCGGGGCGCAGCGCCGTGGCGCCGTTGTACGGCGGCCGCCCCCACGACTCGGTCCGGAAGTCGATGGTGAGTGCCTGGTCGTCGGTGAGGGTCATCGTGGCCCGGCGGGTCACCCATCGCTGCACGGGCGCGTCCTCCCACCAATCCAGCAGCAGACCGTCGAGGATGCGCGGGTAGACGACGCCGCCGTACATGTTCTTGGACCCGGGGTACGGGCCACGCTCGAGCAGACAGACCCGCTTCCCGCTGCGGGCCAGGACCAGCGCGGCGGCCGACCCCGCGGGCCCGGCACCGACCACCACGGCGTCGAAGTCGCCAGCGGGCACGAGCCCGGTGGCAGCAGCGCTGGCAGCAGGAGCAGCCGTCGGAGGTCCCGGGGGCGTTCCAGCGGCACGTGCGGCCTCGGCGGCCGTCCGTGTGGCGCCGGCGGCCGTCATCGGCCTTCTCCGGTGCCGCCGGCCGCGCTGCCGGCAGCACCGGCATCTGCGCTGGAGCTCGCGCCTGGATCGCCCCCGCTGGCGAGCTCGTCGCGGGGCGCTGTGGCGCGGGGCGCTGTGGCGCGGGGTGGTGTGGCGCCGGGTGGTGTGGCGCGGGGTGGTGTGGCGCCGGGTGGTGTGGTGGCGACGATCTCGGCCAGCGCCCGCAGCACAGCGGGAGCGTCGGCGACCAGGGCGAGGTCGGCCATGGCCATCATCGGGCAGCTGGCGTCGAGGTTGACCGACACGACGTGGCCGGGGTCGTGCAGGCCACCGGTGTGCTGCACGGCACCACTGATCCCGAAGGCGACGTACAGCCGGGGGCGTACGGTGACCCCGGTGGTGCCGATCTGGCGGCTGTGGGGGAGCAGGCCGCTGTCGGTCGCCACCCGGGTGCCGCCGACCGAGGCGCCGAACACCTCGGCGACGCGGTCGAGCAGGGCGAAGTCGTCGGCGTCGCCCAGACCGGCGCCGCCCGCGAAGATCCGCGGCGACTCGGCGAGGTCCATGGCGGCCGGGTCCGGTGGGGTGACCGCCAGGATCTCGGCGTCGAGCCCAGCGTGGCCGCCGCCGTCCGGCTCGCCGCCGTCCGGCTCTTCGATGTCGAGTGGGCTGACGTGGCGCTCGGCCGGCAGGTCGGCGACACCCACGCCCCGGCAGCCCGGTTCCAAGGTGGCGACGAACGGTTCACGGGCGACGTAGCGCTCGTGAACCCGCCCGCCGTGGGTGGCGGCGACGGCACCGGCAGGGTCGACCCGAACAGTGCCGGTGACAAGTGGGCGGCCCATGGCGGCGGCCAGGCGCGGGGCCAGGTCCCGCCCGTCGGGCGATGCCGGCAGCACCACGACATCGTGGGCATCGAGGACCGGGGCGAGCGTGGCAGCCCACCGGCCCGGAGCGAACGCTCCGGCTTCCCAGCACGCCACCTCCGCGCCACAGCGCAGCGCGTCGGCTGCGGCTCCGGTGCCGTCGCCGACGAGCACCACCTGTCCCCCCGCCTCGGCCGCAGCCTCGTCGGCACCGGCGGGCAGCGTCCCGCCCTGGACCACAAGGACAGCGATCATCGTGTGCTGCACCGGACCTGTGGTGCCTGGCGGAGCGGCGGTCACAGCGCTGCACCCACTCGCTCGCCTTCCACCACCGCGGCGTGGGCCCGGCGCGGCGCGACGCAGTCGCCCACCCGGTGCACGGCCAGTGCGGGTGCGGCGGCTCGAAGCTGCCGGTAGAGCCCGTCGTCGGGAGCCGGGGGCACGGCCAGCACGACCCAGTCCACCTGGCGGGTCTCGGTGCGGCCCGTCGGGTGGTGCAGGAGCTGGACAGCGCCGCCGTCGATGCCGCTGGGCACCAGGTCGGTGGCCTGGCGGATGTCCTTGCTGGCGGCCCGCAGGTTGAAGGTCTCGAGGTCGAGGGTGATGCCGAGATCCTGGCCCACCACCATGCCCGGCGTGACGATCTCCACCCGGCACCCGCGGTCCGCCAGCAGCTCGGCCACGCTGGTCGCCTGGTGGAAGCCGAGCTCGTCGACGACAAGGACGTCGCCGTCGGGTTGTGCCGTCCCCTCGACCACGTGGCGCACGTCGCAGATCCTGGGCGTCCCGGGCGGTACCCACCACGGCGTCTCAGGGACCGCTCCGGTGGCGACGACGACGGCATCGGGCCGGAGCGCCAGCACTGACGCGGTGTCCGCGTCCGTGCCGAAGCGCAGCTCGACGCCCAGCCGTCGGCACTCGCTCACCTGGTTCCGCACGAGGTCCCCGAGCTCCGCTCGGCTCGGCACGATGGCGGCCACCCGGACCTGCCCGCCGGGCGCGTCCTCGCGTTCGAAGACCGTGACCTGGTGGCCGCGCCGGGCGGCGGCGATGGCCGCCTGCAGGCCACCGGGGCCGGCGCCGACGACGAGCACCCGGCTCGCCACCTCCGGCGCGCTGCGACCTGCCCGCCGGGCGCCGGCAATGGTGGCTGCGGCCTGCAGGTGCGAGCCGCGGTCCGCCGGCCTGTTCCACAAGACCGGCGCGCCGGTGGACTCCCGGCCGGCTCCGGGGTTCTCGATGCACCCCAGCCAGCGGTTGAGGCCCATGCGACCGACGCACTCCTGGTTGCACGACAGGCACAGGCGGATGTCGTCGGTGCGGCCCTCGCGTGCCTTGGCGGCGAGCTCCGGGTCTGCGATCTGGCCGCGGACCACGCCGACGAGGTCGCAGTGCCCCGCCTGGAGCGCACGCTCTGCCTGCAACGGGTCCTTGAACCGCCCGACGCCGACGACGGGAAGGTCCACCGCGGCCCGGATGGCGCTGGGGATGAACATCGCGTAGCCGGGGGGTACGTGCATCGACGCCTCGATCATGTAGAGGGTGGCGGTGGCCACCCCGATCGAGGTGTTGATGTAGTCGACCGAGCCCTGCGCCGCGACCATGCGGGCGACGGCGACGGCGTCATCGATGGTGGTCCCGCCGTCGATGAGCTCGTCGCCACAGAGCCGGACGCCGAGCGCCATGCCCGGGCCGATGGCGCCGCGCACGGCCGCCACCACCTGTAGCAGCAGCCGGGCCCGGTTGTCGAGGCTGCCTCCGTACGCGTCGGTGCGCCGGTTGGTGGCCGGCGACAGAAAGCCACGGACGATGGAGCTGTGCGAGCACTGCAGCTCGATGCCGTCGAAGCCGCCCTCCCGGCAGTGCGCGGCGGTGGTTGCGTAGCCGGCGACGATCTCGGCGATCTCGGCCTCGTCGACCTCTTTGGGCACCTCCCGGAACAGCGGGTCGGGGACCGGAGACGGTGCCCACACCGGCAGGCGGCTGTACATCCCCGACGCCTGCCCGCCGTTGTGGTTGATCTGGGCGAAGATCGGCGTGCCGTGCCGGTGCACCGCGTCGGTGATCCGCCGGTAGCCGGGGATCACAGTGGGATCGAACCCGTGGATGAGCTTTTCGTAGGGCCAGTCGGTCCGGTGCACCGAGTGCTCCTCGGTGATCACTAGGCCGGCTCCGCCCGCCGCTCGTGCTGCGTAGTACGCGGCATGCTGCGCCGTCGGGTGGCCGTCCTCGGCATAGTTCGTCAGGTGGGCCGAGAACACGATCCGGTTGGCCACAGTCACCGGGCCAAGTCGCAGCGGCGAGAACAGCAGCGGGTAGCGCTGGTGGGGTGGCGCGGTCATCGAGAGTGTGGTCACTGCGGGAGCGCTCCCCGGGGACCTGCCGCGGTCACCCCGCCCGCTCCGGCCGTGGTGGCTGGTCCTGGTGTGGTGGCTGGTTCTGGTGGCCGGCTCGGCCCGTCGCGCCACGCGAGCGCTGTCGATCCGGTAGCGGCCCACCCCCGGAGCAGGTCGAGCGCGACGCGGCGACCTTCGAGGATCGCCTCGCCGACCGTTCGAGGTGCGACGGCGTCACCAGCGCGGCGGAGCCGGCTGCCGGTGGCACGCCACAGTCGGTCGTCGGGCAGGCGGGCGCCGGCGTCGACGACCAGGGCGGCCGGGATGGCGATCGTCTCTCCTGAAAAGCGATCCTCGACCGACGCGGTGCCCCCGCCGGCCTGCTTCACAACGGCGTGGCGCACCAGGGTGACGCCGGCTGCCTGCAGCCTGGTGTTGGCCGGGGCAAGGTCGCCCGTGCGTGACAGCTGCTGTCCGGCGACCATGTCGGGCGTCACAAGAGTGACTGGGCGGGGCGCACCGCTGTCGTGGCTGTCGTGGCTGTCGTGGCTGTCGTGGCTGTCGGTGGTTCCGGGGTCTGATCGGACCGCACGGGATCGCAGGTGCTCGGCCACTGCAACGCCTTCGGGGCCTCCGATCGGGTCCCACACCACGACCGGCCCGTTGGGGATGTCGGGACTGCTGGCGGTGGGCACCACGTCGGCGGTTGCGCGCACGACCGTTCCTGGACTGGCGGTGAAGGAAGGTTCGCCGGGCAGCGACCCCGTGCAGAGCACGACGGGGCCGGCGTGCTGTTCGACCCGGCTGGCGTCGACCGTCTCGGCCGAGCGGATGTCGACGCCGGCCGCTTGGCACCGGTCGACAAGCCAGTCCCCGAGCAGGGAGAGCCGCTCGTGGCCGGGAAGCGCGGCCGCTACCCGCAGGGATCCGCCCGGCTTGGGCCCGGCGTCGACCAGGACGACGCTTCGGCCTGCTGTGGCCAGTACCCGGGCGCACTCCAAGCCGGCGGGTCCCGCCCCGACGACCAGGATCTCGTCACGGTCGCCGGCTTGCACCGCCTGGGGTGTCGGGTTGCCCGGCCGGCCCTCTGGGTGCGCCTGGTCGTCCGAAGTCGCAACGGGGTGGGGCACGTGGGCCGAAGGTCCCGCCAGGTGTGCTGGCTCGCCGGGGAGCTCTGGCTCGCCTGGGTGTGCTGGTGCCTTGGGGCGCACGATCCCCGGGCTGGCTCCGAGGTCGAGGGCAGGCTCGTCGAGCTCGTGTCCGGCCGCCGGTTCGACGACGCAGCTCACGATGGGGTTGCGGACGTCGCGGACCTGGCACCACTGGTTGCACAGGACGCAGGGTCGGGCCGCCATGGCGCGCCCGGCACCGGCGAGGCGGGCGAGATCGGGTTCGGCGATCTGGGCCCGGGTCATCTCCACCATGTCGCACCGGCCTTCGGCCACGAGGGACTCCGCCATGGCCAGGTCGACGATGGAGCCCT
>JAKAYQ010000114.1 GCA_021826725.1 Actinomycetes bacterium | reverse complement strand
CAGCCAAGACGACCTCGACACCATCGCCCGCCGCGTCAACCACATGCCACGACGCTCACTGGGCTGGGCCCACGCCCACCGTCGCTACTACGATGCCCTTGTTGCAATGACCGCTTGAACCGGCCGACACTTCCAAGTGGACGGCAACAGCACTCGTCGCGTGGTGGTGGAACCCGGCGGCAACGGTGTCGTGGCCCACATCGAGCTGCACGCTGTCGGCTCCTTCGCCGACCGGTTGGGGCTGGGCGGCGCCTTGTCGTCGAGAACCCCTTGGCGTGGCGGGGGCATGCCGCTGCACGACCGGAGGAAGGTCCTCATGCAGATGGCGGTTGTGCTCGCCGGAGGCTGCGAGAGCTGCCTCGACGTCGAGGACCTCCGCATTGGAGCGGACCTGTTCGGTGCGCTGCCCTCCGACACCACAGCCGCCCGCACGTTCCACGGGACCGGCGCCGCGACGCCTGACAGCACCGCAGACGCGCTCGCCGAGGTGCGATCCGAGGTGCGATCCGAGGTGCGGCGACGCTCGTCGGCAGCAGTCGGGACAGCACCGGTGGTGTTGGACATCGACGCCGTGCCCGTGCCGGCTCCACCGTGCACGAGCGGGACGCCGTCGACCCCGTCCCGCGCACGCTCAAACGGCCGGGGGCCGCACCAGGCACCTGAGGCCTTTCGGGTCAGCGCAGCAACCTGAGGGACCGCACGGTGCCGTCGGGCAGGTGGCACCGAGCCTCGACCGCCCGGGCAACGGGCTCCTCGACAACGATCGCCTCGACCTCCGCTGGCGCAACAGGCTCTCGGCCCCGCAGATCGGCCGGCCGGTAGTGGCACAGCCCGGCAGGGTCGTGAACGGTGGTGGACCGGTACGGGCCGGGCCACAGATGCAAGACCCAACTGCCCCGGGCGAGGCCCATGGTGCTCTGCGCCGGGGGACCGGTCGGCACGACAGCACCGGCCCGGACGAGCAGCGGCAGCCGGTCCAGCCCGACCGTCCGGCGGACCACGGTTGGACCGGTGGCGGCGTCGCCGCTGAGCACGTCCACCCATCGCCCCGGTGGCACCAGGACCGGGACCGCCACCGGACCCGCGTCGTCGCTCGGCACCGGAACGACCAGCAGGTCCGGACCAAGCAGGTACTGCCCATCGGCGTGCCAGGCTGCTGGGACGTCCTCCATCTCCAGCACCATCGGTCGCAGCACCGGCAGGCCTGTGGCTGCAGCGGCACGCGCCGCCGACTCCAGGTAGGGCAACAGGCGGTAGCGGATGTCGACGAAGCGCCGCACGATGGACAGCGCCTCCTCACCAAACGCCCAGGGTTCGCGTGGAGTGAGGCCGTGGAACCGGGTGAGGGGCGACAGGCACCCGAACTGCGCCCACCGCACATAGAGCGCGGGTGACGGCCCGGTTAGCGGGTCGCCCCCGGAGAACCCGCCGACGTCGTGGGCCCACAGGCCGGGTGCGCTCACCGCCCACGACAGCCCGGCCCGCAACGTGCCAGCCATCCCTGCCGGTGTCGACTCGGCGTCCCCCGACCACTGGCCCGGGTATCGCTGCGACCCGGCCCAGCCGCTGCGGCCCAGCACCAGCGCCGGTTCGCCCCCGTGATCGGTGACCGCCTCCCAGACGGTCCGGTTGTACCACAGCGGGTAGAGGTTGGCCCACGACCAGGGGCCCGCCGGACCGGTGGCATCACCGCCAGCACGCGGCCGACGCTCACCATCACCGGACGTGCCCACCCGTTGTTCTCCTTCGGGGGTGCTCGCCGCCAGCACGGCGTCGTCGGGCAGGCCCTCACCGAAGTCGGTGGTGAAGACGGCCACCCCGGCGTCGAGGAGGGGGCGGTGCAGGCCGGCCCACCACTGGCGGGCGGCTGGATCGGTGAAGTCGACGAGCCAGCGAGGCCGGCCGTCCCGGGCGAACGTGCGAACCACCTCGGCCGGCTGCCCGCTCCGGTCGCGCACCAGCAGCCCGGCAGCAGCAGCCGCGGTCGCGACCGGGCTGTCGGGATCGAGGTACGGCAGCTCCCACAGCGACAGGCGCAGCGCGAGGCCTGCCAGCTCTTCCACGAGATCACCTGGATCGCCAAATCGTTCCCGGCTCCACTCGAAGTCACAGCTGAGCACGTCGCGCACCAACCACGACGGGTCCAGATGGACGACGTCACATCCCACGTTGTGGTCCCGCATTCCCCGAGCCGCCTGCATCAACTCGTGGCGGTCGCGGTAGCGGCAGCGGCTCATCCAGACACCGAGCGCCCAGCGGGGGACCACGGTGGGCCGTCCGGTCAGCTCGGTGTAGCGAGCCAGGCGGTCGGCCACGGTGGGACCCGTAAAGAGGAACAGGTCGAGGACGTCACCGGCACTGCGGATGGTAAGCACGTCCGCATGGGTAGCGCCGGCGTCTACGGTCACCGGACCTGGAGCGTGAACGAACAGGCTGTACCCAGCACTCGAGTGCAGGACGGGGACTGCCTTGTAGGTACGGCCGGTGCCGGTGCCAAGTGCGTCGTCGACCGCCACCACCACACGCTGGCCGTTGCGGGTCACCGGTCCCGCCTGCTCGCCCAGACCGGCAAGCAGCTCTCCGGGCGCCAGGGCAAGGCTGCACCCCATCCAGCCAGGACCGAAGGAGAGCGCCGGAGCGAGCGGCGCACCCATCGCCTGGCGCACATCACCGCCGCTTCGGGCCAGCACCTGTTCGCCGGGGCCGAGCAGCCGCCATCGGAGCGGGCTGTGGTCGAAGCACACCCCACCGCCTGCGCTGTGGAGCTCCGTGCATGTTGCCAGGCCCCGGGCGGGCTGCCCCATGCGTGCAGCCCCCCCGGTACCACCGGCGCCGCCCCCACCAGCACTGCCCCCACCGGCATCACCACTGGCGGTGCCGGAGGGATCTCCGCGGTCTGCGCTGCGATCAGCACCGTCGGTGCCGCCGGTGCCGCCACGGGCGGCAGCACCCGGGCTCGCCCCCTGGACTGCCACTGCACTGCCACGTTGGATGCCGGGAACCTGTCGGCCTCCGGCGCTGCCTAGCACGGCTCCTTGCGTCGCGTGCGGCTCGACCACCATGCCCCAGCGGTCACCGTCGTCGTCCGGCGCCCACGGTCGGCCCGCCACAACCGTCACGCGCACCACATCGGGCGCCGGCATGCGCACCCGCACCCAGGCGCGACCGTCGGCCGGGTGAACCCCGGCCGCCTGGGCCAGGTGCGGTCCGCGCCGCAGACCCTGGACCTCGGGCGGTTCCCCGGTGACGATGCCCGGGGCACCGGGGATCGCCCAGTAGGCGACTGCGCGCACCGCCAGGTCCACAGCCCGACCCCCTTCGGCGCTCGTGACCGCGTCGACGGTTCGGGCCATGAAGCCTTCCGCTCCAGCGGGTACCTGCGGGGCACCAGGCCGATCCCCGTGGGAGCCGCCTCGCGGGTCCCGAGCACCAGCGGGGGCTCCTTCGTCGCCCGGCGCACGGGCGGCACCCGCAGGCCACCCCGGCGCGCCCGGGTCAGCGGGCCGGTAGCGCCTAGCGGCCATCACCCGCCGAAGCGGTTGGCGGGCAGCCCCACCGCCCCCACCTCGCACGCCAGCAGCGCACCGGCCAACGGCTCTGCGACCAGGTCCTGCTCCGACATGCCTACGCACGCCGAGGTGACGAACAGGACGTCCAGGCCGGGCCCGCCGAAGGTGCAGCTGGTCACCTTGCGCACCGGCAGGTCGACCACAGCATCGAGGTGGCCGTCAGGGGTGTACCGACGGACGGCAGAGCCATGCGCCAACGCCACCCACAGGCACCCGGCGGCATCCACGGTCATGCCGTCGGGATTGCCGGCACCCTCCTCGATCCGTACGAGCTCCCGGCGGCGGCGAAGCGCCCCCGTCTCGACCTCGAAGTCGAAGGCGTCGACCTGCCGCCGGGGCGTGTCGATGTAGTAGAAGGTGCGGCCGTCGGGGCTCCATCCGAGGCCGTTCGACAGGGTGACGCCGTCGAGCACTGCTGCCACCGTGCCGCCGGGCTCCACACGGAAGAGGGAGCAGGAACCCGGCTGGCGATCGACGGTCATGGTCCCGCCCCACAGCCGGCCAGCCGCGTCGCACTTGGCGTCGTTCATCCGCAACGCCAGGCCGCTCGGGCCACAGGCACCGATGTCCGCTGTCCCCGCCCGCCACAGCCACTGCAGCCCAAGACCGCGGCTCCCCCCGGGCACCACGTCACCGTCACCCGAAGCGGCACCGTCACCCGAAGCGGCACCGTCACCCGAAGCGGCACCGTCACCCGAAGCGGCACCGTCACCAAGCACGGCGAACCCGTCGGCGGCCGCGACCACCAGCCCGCCACGCCGGCGCAATGCCACAGCTCCAACCGAGGTGCCCAGCCGGAGCAGGCGGTCCGCGCCGGTGCCGACGTCGGTGCGGTGCACCTCCCCGCGCAGCACGTCCACCCACCGCACAGCGCCGCACTCGTCGTCCCACACAGGAGACTCCCCGATCAGCGCCTGGGTGTCGACCACTACCTCAACCGAGCGCGCTGGCACCGGACGAGCCATCACCGACCCGGAGCGCCAGTGCTCCTGCTCCTGCCCGGCCGCCTGTTCACGGATCAGGACAGCGCGTCGCCGGACGCGCTGTCGAACACGTGCACACCGACGTCGTCGGTGACCGTCAGGGTCACCTTGTCGTCAATCTGCAACCGGTCCGATCGGGGGAGCTTGGCGGTGAGCGACGCGTCGCCGACCCGCACCATCACATGCTGGTCGGCGCCGAGCGGCTCCACCACCTCGACGATCCCACGAAGCACCGTCCCCGAACCGGCCGGGCCGCCGTCTCCGCACAGCCGCAGGTAGTCGGGACGCAAGCCGACTGACACCGGACCGGTGGCACGCTGGGCGACCAAGGCGGCCCGCTCCGGCGGCAGGTAGACCTCGGCGCTCGCGTTGCGCAGCACCACCCCGTCGCCCACGGTCACCACGTCGCAGGTGATGAACCCCATGGCCGGAGCGCCGATGAACCCTCCAACGAACCGGTTGACGGGCCGCTGGTACAGGTCGTCGGGGGTGCCGACCTGCAAGATCTTGCCGTCGGACATGACCGCGATCCGGTCCCCCATGGTGAGAGCCTCCACCTGGTCGTGGGTCACGAAGATGAACGTGGCGGCCAGGCGGCGGTGCAACTTCAGGATCTCCCCGCGCATCTCCGCGCGGAGGTGGGCGTCCAGGTTGGAGAGCGGCTCGTCCATCAGGAACACCGACGGCTGACGGACGATGGCGCGGCCGAGGGCGACCCGCTGGCGCTGGCCGCCGGATAGCTGCTTCGGCTTGCGCTTCACCAGGTGCTCGATTCCGAGGATCTTGGCTGCGGAGGTCACCCGCTCGGCGATCTCCACCTTGGGAGTGTGCTGGCGGCGAAGGCCGAACGCCATGTTGTCGTAGACGTTCATGTGCGGGTACAGCGCGTAGTTCTGAAAGACCATGGCGATGTTGCGGTCCTTGACGTCGACGTCGTTCACCACCCGGTCCCCGATCATGACCTGCCCGTCGGTCAGCTCCTCCAATCCGGCCACGATCCGCAGCAGCGTGGTCTTGCCAGACCCCGAGGCTCCGACGAGGACCACGAACTCCCCGTCGTCGACCTGCAGGTTGCAGTGCTGCAACACCGGCTCGTCGCCAAACTTCTTCATCACCTCGGTGATCGTGACCGATGCCACTCGCTGTCACTCCTGTCTCGTGCTCGGAAGCTGTGCCGTCGGGAGGTTGCCCTGTCCGAAGGGGTTGCCCTGTCCGAAGGGGTTGCCCTGTCCGGAAAAGTTGCCCTGTCCGAAGGGGTTGCCCTGTCCGAAGGTTGAGTTGCCCGAAATGTGTGTTGCCGGTGACATGCGTGCTGCGGGTACATGCGTGCTGCGGGTGCACCTGTGGACCGAAGCGCTGGGATCCGGAGGTCTGCGGTCGAGATCGGCGTCATCGGGGGCTGGGGACGTTTGGCGGTCGGATGGGCACGGCGCTCACACCCCGGCGAGCGCGCCTGCAGTCAGGCCACGGACCAGGAACCGCTGGATGGCGAAGAAGGCTACGGCCAGCGGGACGGTTGTGAGGAAGGCTGCCGCCATCATCCCACCCCAGTCGGTCTTGAACTGACCGGTGAAGCTGAGCAGCAGGCCCGGCGGCAGCGTCTGCTTGCTGAGCTGGTTGACCAGGGTGAGCGGGTAGAGCAGGTTGTTCCAGGTGTTGATGAAGACGAACACCGCTGTGGTGACCAGGCCTGCGCCCGCCAACGGCAGCGTCACCCGCAGGAACACGAAGAACTGGGACGACCCGTCCACCCGGGCGGCGTTCTCGATCTCGATGGGGATGCCGTCGATGAACCCTTTCATCAGCCAGGCGCCGAACGGCAGCGAGAACGAGCAGTACCCGATGACGAGGCCGACGTCGCTGTTGAGGAGGTGCAGGTTCAGGAACTCGAGGTAGAGCGGCACCAGTAGGACGGCCAGCGGAAGCATCTGGGTGGCCAGGACGGCATAGGTGAGCGGCCCGCGGAACAGGTACCGACCTCGCGAAAAGCTGTAGCCGGCGAGCGCCGAGAGCACGACGGTGATGACCGAGGTGATGACGGACGTGACCACGCTGTTCTCGAGGAACGAGCCGAAGGGGAAAGGCCCGGAGAACAGCCCACCGTAGTTCGACACCGTGGCGGGGTGAGGGTAGAGCGTCGGGTTGGGCAGCGCCACCTGGGCGCTCGTCTTCAGGGAGGTGGCGATCATCCAGTAGATGGGAGCCAGGCTCCACACCAGCATCACGACGATGACCACGACCACGACGCCTCGCCACACCAGGCCCTTGGTCCGCCACCGGTGGGCGAACGCCTGCAGCGGCCGCGGCCGGTTCCGCCCGGTCGAGCGGGCCCTCCCCGGCAGTGTCACCGTGCTCACGAGGTTCCCTCCATCCGGACCGCACGCACGAACCCGACCGCCAGGACCAGCAGGATCACGAGCCACACCACGCCGACGGCGGACGCGTACCCGACGTCGTAGCTCGAGAATGCGAGCTGGTAGACGTAGATGACCAGCGTGGTCGTGGATATCCCGGGGCCGCCGCCGGTCATCGACTCGATGTGTGGGAAGTTGTTGAAATTGGCGATCACCATCAACAGCACGGCGATGACCGCCGCGCTGCGGAGGTAGTGGAGCTTGACATGCCGGACGATCGACCACCGGCCGGCGCCGTCGGTGCGAGCCGCCTCGACCACCTCGTCGGGGACGGTCTTCAACCCCGCCGAGAACACCAGCAGGAAGAACGGCAGCTGGGCCCACACGTTTGCCAGGACCACAGTGGGCATCGACCACTGCGGCGATGCCAGGAACGGCACGGCATGGCTGACCAGGTGCAGTTGCAGCAGCACCGAGTTCACCACCCCGCCGGACTCCTCGAACATGTACCGGAACAGGTACGCAGCCACCACCGTGGGCACGGCCCACGGGGTGAGCAGGACCGTCTGCACCCACCGGAACCGACCGAGGAAGTCCTCGAGCAGCAGGGCCAGGACCAGCCCCCCGACACCAGCCAGGAGCACCGACGACCCGGTGAACACCAACGTGTTCTTCAGCGCCGTGTAGAAGACCGAGTCGTGGAACAGCGTGCGGTAGTTCGTAAAACCGACCCCGCGCGCCACCGGGTTGATCAGGCTCGTCGACGTGAACGACAGCTGCACCGCGCGCACCGCCGGGTAGGCGATGACGAACGCCAGGATTGCCAGGGTCGGCAGGACCATCCACAGCATCCGCTTCTTGCGGATCAGCCGGTGGAACCGAGCCCACGTCGGCGGGCCGGCCGGATGCGTTGTCCCTTCGGCGGGGAGAACCTCGGTCGTCACCCGGTCAGCTCACGGCGTGTTGAGCCCTGCGCTCTGGAGAGCGGTCTTGTACTGGGACTGCATGGTCGATTCGATCTGCGCCAGCGGCGTGGCGGTGGTCATGGCCGTCTCCACGCCAGTCATGATCGGTGGGAAGGCCACGTCGTACTTCGGGCCCCACCCGGGCCGGATCGCCGTCGGCTCGATCACGTTCTTGTAGGCCGTGAAGTTCGGGTTGTTCACAAGTGACGCCCACGCCGGGTTGGTCTGCTTCAGCGGCGGCAACGCGTCCTCGTAGGGGATGGTGTAGTCCTTCACCGCCTGCGGCGAGGTCGTCAGCCACTGCATGAACTTCCACGCCGCCGCCTTGTTCTTCGCCGTCTTGAACATGACGAGCTGGTGGTCGGTGGGAACCGTGTAGTGCGTTCCGCTGGAGCCCGACGGGATGGTGGTCACACCGAAGGTCGAATAGAACTGGGCGTTGGTCATGTGGTTCGTGGCCTGCACCGCGCTCTGGAAGTAGGGTCCGTCCACCGCGAATGCGACCTTGTTCACCGCTGCAATGGCGCGGAAGTGGCCCTGCAGCTGGTTGGGGACGTCGTAGCCGTTCTGTCCCAGCGAGCGGATGAACGACAGGTAGTTGGTGAATTGGGGTGTCTGCACCGCCAGCGTGGTCGTCGACTCGCTCATCGGCGTCGCCCCGAAGTCCTTCATGAACGACCAGTTGATGTCCAGGCCGAAGGACCGGTTGGTCGAATCGAAGCCAAAGGGGATCATGCCGGTCGATGGCGGGTACTTGGCCTTGACCTTGGCCAGGTCGGACTCCAGGGCGGTCACCGTCGACGGCGGCCCGGAGATCCCAGCCGAGGCCAGGATGTTCTTGTTGTACCAGAGCCCGAACGGGGCGATGATCCACGGTGTCGCGACGAACTGCCCGTTGTAGGTGCCCTCGGTCACCGACTGGGGAACCAAGGACTTGACGAACGAGCTGCCGGCATACGGCGTCAGCGGCGCCAGCGCACTGTCGTAGGCCAGGGCAGCGGTGTAGTCGCCCTGCACCTCCGCCACGTCAGGAGCGTCGCCGGAGCGCACCTCCAGCAGGAGCTGCGACCCGATGTTGGAGTAGGAGACCGGCTGGCTCACGATGGTGACGTTCGGGTTCTCCTTTTCGTACAGGGCGATGGCGGCTTTGAGCCCCGGGGCGGTGTTCGACTCGTCCGACGCCCAGTTGGCGAAGGTGATGGTCACCGGCGCCGTGCTCGCGGGGGACGTGGCAGAGCTCGCGGAGCTGCTGCTGCTACTGCAGGCGGCCAGGACCATCCCGCCGGCGGCCACCACGGCTGCGATCCCGAAGCCTCGCCGCGACCTCCCCTGACGCCGCCTCGCTCCAACCGTACGGTCCACGCTGGTCGACATGACCCTCCCCTGTGTGCCGCAAGGCCCGGCGACCCCGCCGGACCCCGCACTCCCGCTACCTGGTGGACGCGCTCCGTGCGTCGGTAAGACCTCTGTCCAACACGAGTGTACGCGCCACCCACCGGAAGTCAAGGACCCCCCCGAGATCTGCGCGCTCCTTGCGCTCCGAAGGACGGTTCGACCGCCGCCGACGACCCCCGGATGGAGCGACGCCCACTGCCACCCGAGCGCCAGCCCGGCAGCGCCAGCGTCACCCGAGCGCCAGCCCGGCAGCGCCAGCGTCACCCGAGCGCCAGCCCGGCAGCGCCAGCGTCACCCGAGCGCCAGCCCGGCAGCGCCAGCGTCACCCGAGCGCCAGCCCGGCAGCGCCAGCGTCACCCGAGCGACGGCTCCTCGCCGGACTGCGTTCGCCGGGCCAGCGTCTGCAGGGGGTCCGGCTGCCGGCTGAGCGCACGCCCGCCGTCGACCCGGATGCTCGCACCGGTTATGTACGACGCCTGGTCCGACGCGAGGAAGGACACCGCGGCGGCAACCTCCTGAGGCAGCCCCATGCGACCCAGCAAGGTCGGCACGCCACCGGCGCCCTGTCCGCCCGGAACCTGAGCTGCAGCCGCCCCCGCTCCCGCCGCCCCAGCGGGCTCCGGCCTCACCACATCCCGTGCTGCCTCCGACAGCGCCGCAGTGGTCGAGTCGCTGGCCACCATGCCGGGAGCAACCCCGCACACCCGGATCCCCATCGGCGCGAGCT
>JAKAYQ010000113.1 GCA_021826725.1 Actinomycetes bacterium | reverse complement strand
GGCCATCGGGGCCTCGTGGTGGTCGTTCCCCTCGCCGACGGCGCGCAGCGCGGCGACGCGGCGTGCCACGCCGTCGGCGAGCGCCGCGTGGTGGGCCACCATCGCCTCGAAGGCGTCGGTGTCGGTGTCGGTGTCGGTGTCGGTGTCGGTCGTCGTCATGGTGCACTCCTCTTCGCTCGAAGGGCTCTCCCGCCACTGTATCTCTAGTTTATGCTAGAGGAAAGATCGGGAGCCGTTGGGGCTCCGACGGGTGAGGTGACGAGGATGTCGAGGAAGAGGCGACGGTGACGACGAGCGCGCCAATCGTGGCGCTGGAGATCCTCTCGGCCTCGGTGTGGATCGGCAGCCTGGTGTGCCTGGCGGTGGTCTCACAGGCCGCCCGCAAGGTGCTGGAAGGCCCCGCCCAGGTCGCCTTCTTTCGTGCCGTCGGGCGCCGCTACGCCATCGTCGGCACCGGCTCGCTCCTCGTCGCCATCGGGACGGATCTGGCCATGTCCTGGCCGCCGCCCACCTGGTCGGCCACGATCGACGCCGCGGTGGCGCTCGCCGGGCTCCTCGTGCTCGCCACGACGGCGGGCATGGCCCAAGCCCGCGCCATGGGGACCCTGCGCCGGCGGGCCATGAGCTCACCCGCCGAGCCTGCCGCCCGAGCTGCCGCCCGCCGCGGCCGGCGGGTGGCAACCGCGCTTCGTCTCCTCATGGCCGCCGACACCCTCGCCATCGTGGTACTCGCTGCGATGGCGCTCTCACGCTGAGCACTCTCTCGGAGGCGACGAACGAAGGCCCGTGCGAGCTCAGCCGGTCGTGGGCAGCGTGGCGCCGGGGGCGCGTCCGCTGGGCAAGGTGCAGCCGAGGAGCGCGACAAGTCCCTCTCGTCCTGTGGTGTGGAGGGCGACAGCCCGGCTGGTCGGGCGCCGGGACACCCAGCCCCGCTCGCCGAGGGCGGCGAGGAGACCGGCGCCGAGAGCGCCGGCCAGGTGGTGGCGCCGCTCGCTCCAGTCGAGGCACGGATGCGCGAAGGAGCGGCGAGCCCGGCGCAGCATGTCGAGGGGCACCCCAAGCGAGGTGAAGAGGTCGCCGCCAGCGGCACCCAGCCGGTAGTAGCCGTCTGCGGCCACGATCGCCTCGCAACGAACCAGGGCGTCGGTGATCGCCACGGCGAGGGCCCCGGCCAGGTGGTCGTAGCAGGTGCGGGCGAAGCGGAGGTCGGCGGCGATGTTCGACTGGCGCAGGGACCGCACCGGTCGAACGGGTGCGAACGCAGCCAGAGCCTCGAACGCACGTCCGGCGCGTTCGTCGACCAGTCGGTAGTAGCGGTGCCGCCCCTGGGCCTCCACGGCCAGGATTCCCGCCGAGCGCAGCCGGCCCAGGTGCGCCGAGACCGTCTGCGCCGAGACCCCCGTCGTACGGGCCAGTTCCCCGGCAGTGAGCGCCCGCCCGTCGAGCAGGGCGGCGACCACTCCAGCCCGAGTGGCATCGGCGAACAACTCGGCCGCCGCGGCCACGTCGACATCCACACTTCGACGCTACCTGAACCGTCGGTCCCCGATGATGGCTGGCGACCCCCAGCCGCAGAGGAGCCCCCATGACCACGCCACGGCCGCCCGAAGCCGCCGCCTTCCTCGAAGTGCTCGACTCGACGCCTCCGACGACGCTGAGTGCCTGTGTAGCCTGGACCGCCCACGAGGTCAGCGCCCATCTCGCCGCCGGCGCTGCGGAGGTGTCGCGCCATCTCGATCCGTTCCTCGGAGGCGAGGCGGTGCCGGCCACCCGCAGCTTCGAAGCACGCGAAGCCCTCTACCGTGCCATGGACGACCGCTCCCTCCGCCAGCGCCTCGACACCGAGGAGCACAAGATGCGCATGCTCGTCGACCAGGTGCTCGCCGCCGACCCCGCCGCAGTGGTCCCCTGGACCGGCAGACAGATGCCAGTGGCGAAGTTCGCCCCCCACATGGCCAGCGAGTTCGCCATCCACCGCTGGGATCTCGCCGGCGACAGCCCCGACGGGCTGCTGGCCCGACCAGGGCTGGTCGAGCACGCCGTCGGGGTGCTCGGTCCTCTGCTGCTGCGTCGCGGCGCCGGTCGTGACCCCGATCGTGGCGAGGACTTCGCCGCTCGCCTACGCGGCGACGGCCAACCCGACGTCAGGATCTCGGTGGAAGCGGGGAGCTACCGCATCGGCTTCGCACACGACCAACAAGACGCCGGAGAGCCGTGGCTCGAATGCGAACCCGCCGCCCGGCTGCTGGTCATCTGGGGCCGACGCCCCGACCGGCGGGTCCACGTGAGGAGCCACATGAGCCCCGAGATGCTCCTCCGTCTCCAAGCGATCCTGGCCGGCTACTGACGGGGGGCCGGTTCGGCCAACCCGGCTAGCGGCTGGCTACTGGCGATCTCCACGCCAATCGCCGCCTCATCCGGCGACAAGCGCCGCGCCGACCAGGGCGGGTGCCTCGACACCAGTTCCCGGGGTTGCGCGGCTCGGATCCTGTCGGTACCGTAAAAGCTGACCTAGTTGGTCAACTACTAGAGATATGGAGTGCGCCATGGCGTTGTACCTGACCGAGATCCTGACCGGCGCCGTCGACCGAGCAGCCGCCGAAGAGCTGGTCGAGCGGCTCGGGCCTGCCGCCAGCGGGGCCGGTGGCCGGCTGCTCGAAGTGCAGGTGAGCGAGGACTTCGGCCGGATCTTCTTCGTGGCCGAGAACGTCGACCCGGCCCGGCTCACCGCCCGCATCGCGGAGCTCGGTGTGGCTCGGACCGACCCTGCGCTCGTCCGCTTGGTGGGGGCGACCGTCGATGCAGTGCGGGCGCGGGCGGGGTTGTCGGCCAGCCACCTGGTCGAGTGGGACTTCCCCGCCGGTCTCGACATGGACACCTACCTGGCCCGCAAGAAGGAGAAGTCGCCCCTCTACTCCCAGGTCCCCGAGGTGGCGTTCCTTCGTACCTACGTGCGGGAGGACATGGGAAAATGCCTGTGCCTCTACGACGCCCCCGACGACGCCGCGGTGGTGAGGGCCCGAGAGGTCGTGACCACGCCCATCGACCGCCTCCACCGCCTCGCACAGCCGGCCGACGCAACCGCGTCGCCCTCCCAGCCGTGACCGCCCGCCACGTGGCCTTGGCCGAGGGCGCGCTCCCTCCCGAGCTCGGGGCCTACTTCGCCGACCGGGCCGAAGCGGTGGACCGAGGTACCGCGGAGGTGCGCGACGGCCTCCGGCGCCTCGCTGACCATGGCCTCCTCGCCCATCCCGACCTGGCCACCAGCTGCGCCGTCCTCGAGGAGGTCGCCCGGCGCTGCCTCGCCTCGGCGTTCAGCGCGTGGGCGCACACCGTGGTGGCCGAGTACCTATCGCTCTCGAGCTCTGCGGCCCTGCGCGCCGAGGTGCGGCGGCTGCGGCGGGCCGAGACGATCGGGTCGACGGCCATGGCGCCGGCCATGCAGCACCTGGTCGGCCTGGCCGATCTCGGCGTTGGGTTCCGCCACGACGGGGCGTCCCTCGTGGTCGACGGGGCCGTGCGCTGGGCGTCCAACCTCTTCGCCGAGGGCTTTCTCGTCGTGGTGGGCGCGGCGGGCCCCGGCGGGACCCGAGCGGTCCTCGCCATCGCGTCGGACGCCCCGGGGGTGCATGCCGGGGCACCGCTCGAGCTCCTCGCCCTCGGCGCCACGCGCTCGTCGAGCCTGCGGTTCGACGGCGTGGCGCTCGACCCTTCCTGGGTGGTGAGCGCCGACTTCGAGCCGTTCCTGCGGGCGGTCAAGCCCCGGTTCCTCCTCCTGCAGAGCTCGTTCTGCCTGGGGCTCGCACGCGCCGCGCTCGAAGCGGCCGAAGTCGGGCTCGGGCGGAGCTTCGCGGCCTTTCGACGCGAGCACCACCGCCTCCGGGTGGACCTCGACACGCTCGGGGCCCGCCACCGGCGGCTCATCGAGGACGTCGGACCGACGCCTGCGGTGGTGGCGCATCGCCTCCAGGTGGCGAGGATGGCGCGCCTCGCCGTCGACCTCGAGCTGGCGGTGGCCGGCGGCGGCGGGTACCGGGCGTCCAGCCCGACCGCACGGCGACTGCGCGAGGCGGCGTTCTTGCCCATCCAGTCCCCGACCGAGGGCCACCTCCGCTTCGAGCTCGAGGGCGCCGCGTCGAACGAGGAGCCGACGCCCGTGGCGAGCGGTACCCGGTGAGCTCGCTCGCGGCCGAACACGGCGAGTCGCCGCAACAGCCCCCGTCCCGGGCCCTGCGCCTCGGGCTCCCCTATGGGGCCGTGATGGCGACCGGGGGCGCGGCACAGCTGGCCGGTGCCTGCGGCCTCCCGGGCGCCGCGCGCCCCTTGTTGTGGCTGGCGGTGGCAGAGGCGGGATGGATCGCCGGACGGGGCCTGCTACGCCATCGCGGTGAGCTTCACCTGCCGCCGTCGGCCTGGGCCAGGATCGGTCTGCCCGCCGAGCACACCGGGGTGCTCACCGTGCCCCTCGGCCTGGCAGTCGTCGCCACGGGCCTCAGCACGGAGCCAGGACCGGCCAAGGTGCTCGGTGCCGCCTTCGTGGTCCTGGCGTGGCTGAGCACCGCGGTGTTCGTCGCCCGCTTCGCCGTGTCGGTGGCACGCCGAGGTGGGTCGACGGCCGTCGACGGGGGCTGGTTCCTCGCCCCTGCTGCCCTCCTCGGGGCCGGCATCGCCGCTGCGGCGTACACGGGGCAGACGGTCGGCGTGCTGGCGGACCTGCTCCGGTGGGTGGCACTCGTGGCGGCCGCCGTCGGCGTGGCCGGCTACTGGGCAGTGGCGGCGGGCGCCACGCTGGCGGTCGCACGTCGGGGTCTCGGCCAAGGCCGCCGGGTGCTGTGGTGGATCGCTGCAGGCTGCGGCGGCCTGGCTGCGGCGGCGGTCGGGCGTGTGCTCGCCGCCGGCCGAGCGCTCGTCCCTTCGGGCGTCGCCGCGGCCGGTCACGTCGTAGCGGGCGCCACCTGGTCGGTCGCCGCCGTCCTCGCGGTGCCGATCGTGGTCGCAAGCGTGCGGTCGCTGGCGCGCACCCGCCGGATCGTGAGGGCCGCCGCCTGGCCGCCGACCTTCTCCACCGCCGTGTTCGCTCTCGGCGCGCTCGCCACCGCCAAGATGTCGGGAGTCCCGGCCGTCACCGGCGTCGGCAAGGTGGCCGCTGGGGCCACCCTCGCCCTGTGGGCGGTCACCGCCGCACTGCACGCGTCACGCCCCCTCCAGGCTGCTCGCCGTCCCGGTCCCGCCGAGACGACGGAAGGGGACACCTCGACCGTGGCGCGGAGCCCACTGGTCCCCGACACGGCACCGATGACCTCGCCACCAGGCTGAGACCTGCGAGGACCCGGCTCTGCCTCGAGCCCGGAGCGCCCCTCAGCTCTCGGCAAGTGCCTCCTGGCCGGCACCGGCGAGGACCCGGCGTGCCCAGCGGTGCCAGGAAGCTGCGAGCTCCGCCACGCAGAGGAGCTCGCCGGCGCGATGGTGCTGGTCGTAGAAGATGTGGGCCACCTCGACCGCCCGCAACCCGTGCGCCGGGCGCTCGACGACCTCGATCTCGTCACCGGCCTGGAGCTCCCCTTCGGCAAGGATCCGCAGGTAGACGCCGGGGCGGCGCGCCATAGCGAAGCGTTCGGGAAACCGGTCGTCTTCCAAGCGGATCCCGAGCTTGTAACAGGGGATACGAGGCTGGGTGACCTGCAGGACCACGCCTCCCACCTGCCAGCGCTCGCCGACGACCGCCTCGCAGAGCTCCAGACCAGCGGTCGTCAGGTTCTCGCCCATGCTCCCCGGAACAAGGTCGAGACCCAGCTGGCCGCTCCACCACGCCAGGTCCTCCGCGGCGTAGGCGTACAGCGCCTTGTCCACTCCGCCATGGGCCTTGCGGTCGGCTTGGGCGTCGCCGACCAGGTTCACGCCCTGCGCCCTGACCGGCCCGGCAACGGGCGCCTTCCGGATCGCCGTGGACACCGTCCGGGCGTGCCAGACCACCTCGGTCGGGCGACCCACGTTCACCGACACCAGCCGGCCCGCGCCAGCCGCCGGCAGGGGGATCGCCGTCACCCGCCCCCATCCGGGCGCTGGTAGCTGCCGACCGGGGACCGAAGGCCCACCGCAAAGCGGTTCCAGCCGTTGATGGCGACCACCGCCAGGGTGAGCGCCACCACCTCCGCTTCGTCGAAGTGGCCCCCCACCTCGGCGTAGAGGTCGTCGGGAACGTCGGAACCCGGCAGGAGCGTGAGCGCATCGCACCACGCGAGTGCGGCACGCTCCCGCTTCGAGTAGCACGGCGCTTCCCTCCAAGCAACGGCGAGGTGCAGTCGCTGCGGGTCGACACCGATGGCGGCGGCATCCTTGGTGTGCATGTCGACGCAGTACCCGCAGCCGTTCAGCTGCGACGCCCGGAGCTTCACCAGTTCGAGCAGCTCCGGCTCGAGGGTGCTGGTCCGCACCGCCTCCTCCAGGGCCGCCATCGCCTGGATGGCGGCCGGGAACACGCTGCGGTAGTCGATGCGCATCTTGCCTCCTCTCGGCGACGCCGGGACTCGCACCCATCGCCGCCGTGGCGCGATCGCTGCAGGGCGATCGTCGGTTCGGATGTCCCCAGCAAGGCGGACGTCACCATGCTCCGGCCCATGTCGAAAGGTCCATTGGGGGACCGTTGTTCTCCTCGTAGCTAGAATATCTCGCGATGGGAACGTGCAGCGAAGGTGCGGACGGCACACGGCGAGCCCACACAGGGACCGGCGCACCGTCGCTCCTGACTGTCGGGCACGGCACGCTGCGAGCCGAGGAGCTCGCCGAGCTGCTCGGCTCGGCCGGCGTCCGCCTCCTCGTCGACGTCCGCAGCGCGCCGGGCAGCCGCCGCCACCCCCACTTCGGCCGGGCAGAACTGGAGCGGTGGCTGCCGGCGGCGGGGATCGACTACCGCTGGGAGAAGGACCTGGGCGGGCATCGACGCCCCCTGGAGGGATCGGCGAACACCGCGCTGCGCCACCCGGCGTTCCGGGGCTACGCCGACTACATGGCGACCGGTTCGTTCGCCGCCGGGTTGGCTCGCCTGCTCGCTGACGCCGCGGCTCGGCCGACGGTGGCGATGTGCGCGGAGACGCTCTGGTGGCGCTGCCACCGCCGACTCATCGCCGACGCGGCGGTCCTGCTCGAAGGCGCCGAGGTGTGCCACCTCGGCCACGACGGCCGGCTGTCCGGGCACCGGGTGACCGAAGGGGCCCGGGTCGCAAACGCAGAAGGGACTACGAGGCTCGTCTACGACGCCGGTGCCGCACCATGGCGTGGCGTCGCCTGAGCCGAAGAGGATAGAGGCATGGGGGTACCTGGGTTCTCTGGCATCGGTCACCTCGACCTGTCGGTGTCCGACGTCGAGGCCAGCGCGGCGTGGTACGAACGGGTGCTCGGGCTGGCACGGGTGCGGCGGGTGGACTTCGCCGAACGCACCATGATCGTGCTGCGCCACGAGGCCTCGGGTCTGGTGATCGGGCTCAACCAGCATCAGGGGTTCCCCGGAGAACCCTTCGACGAGCAGCGGGCCGGGCTCGACCACGTCGGCTTCGCCGTCGGGCAGCGCCAGGACCTCGACGCCTGGCAGGAGCGCCTGGCGGCGCTCGGTGTCGAGCACTCCCCGGTGGCGGACACCAAGGTCGGCTCGGCGCTCGTCTTCAGGGACCCCGACCACATCCAGCTCGAGCTGTGGTGGTCCAAGCCCGCTGGAGGCGAGCCGACGGGCACCGCTCAGCGCGACGACGGCGCGCTCGGCGCCGCATCCAATGGGTAGGGAAGCGTCATGGAACAGCAGGCAGGGGGAACGCACGGCCGCCTCCGAGCGGTGACGGGGTGATATCCGCGCCGCTCGTGGCCGTGGTGGGCGCAGGGCCAGCCGGGATCGCCGCCGTCCGGCGGCTGCGGGAGTCGAGCGGGGTCCGGGTTGTGCTCGTCGTTCCCGGGGGCCTGTCGGAGTACCTGCCCGGCACGCTCGCCGTGGCCACCGGTGACGCTCGTGCCGCCTGCTACCGGACCCGGGTGGAGCTCGCCGGGGTCGAGATCATTCCCGCCCGGGTGGAGGCGGTCGAGCCGGGCGCGCTCAGGATCGCCGGCTCGTGGCGTCGGGTCGAGGCCGTCATCGCGGCCCCGGGGCTAGCCATCCACCCCGTCGAGAGCGCCACCTCCGGATCCATCGCCGCCTTCTGGGACCCGACCGGGGCCGAGGCGGCCGCGCCGCGGATCGGTGCCGTCGAGGGGGGCATCGTCGACGTCGTGATCTCGTCGCTCCCCTACCGCTGCCCCCCTGCGCCCTACGGGCTGGCCATGCGCCTGGCCCGGCGGGCTCGCCGGCTCGGACTGCCGCTCCATGTCCGGCTGCTCACGCCCGAGGAGCACCCGCTCGCCGCGCTCGGACGCACGCTCGGCGACGCGCTGCTCGCCGGCTGCGAGGACGCCGGCGTCGAGGTCCTCCTCGGCACCCAGGCCGATCCCGACGCCTTGGCCGAAGGGAAGATGCCAGCTCCCGACAGCGACCCGGATGCCGCGGACCTCACGATCGTGGTCCCCCGCCACCATGCGAGCCCGCTGGTCGCTGATCTGGCCAGGGCGAACAGCCCGCTCGTGCCGGTCGACGCCCGCTTCGCCACCGAGATGGCCGGAGTCTTCGTCGTGGGCGACGCCGCCGCCAGCCCCTATCCCCGGGCGGCGGATCCCGCCGCATGGTCGGGGACGGTCGCCGCGCAGGCAGTGCTCTCCGAGCTCGGCGTAGAGGGCGACCAGGCGGCGCAGACGCCCACGGCGGACTGCTTCGTCGACCACGGCGACGGTGCATACGGACGCATCAGGATCGCCTACCCCGACGGGTCACCACCCCGAGGGAGACCCGCCGTGACCATCGACCCCGCCGCACCAGCACTGGCCATCGACTTCGAAGACGCGCACCGACGATGGCAGGCGCTGCGCGTCGAAATCCGCTGAGCCGTACCCTCAAAGCGCCCCGCCCCTGGCGCCTCGCGGCCGAGGTAATGCCCGAGCCGGCCTTGACGCCGGACACCGGTGGCCTCTGCGTTCAGCCCGCTTGGCGGTGACGGACGATAGTGAGCGCCGGCGCTTGCTGGACGCTGTCCTCGTCTTGTTCTTGGTTGACCGTGAGGCGGACCCCGACGTGGTAGGTCTGGACGAGCATCCAGCCGAACGCCCCGGCGGCGACGGTGACCGCCACGCCCGCGGCCGGCAGGGCCAGCCCGAGGGTCACGCCGACGGGTGGTCCGTTCCAGTTGCTCACGTAGATGACCGCCGCGGCGATGAACAGCCCGAGGGCCGTGACGTTCACATGTCCCCTGCGCGAGGCCCACCACCTTGGCCTGCGACCTTCGCGGGACACCGAACGTGAGGTCAACGAACCCCGGAAGGGCGGCAAGCACCGCACTCCCGGCGCCCGCGATGCCGAGGTCGATCGCGGGGGTTCAACCAGAACTGATGGCCGTTCGCGACGTAGACGACGAACCCAACGAGGGCACCGGTGTCGGAGGCGACTGGCAACGCCACCAGCATCAGATGGACTGGATGGCCGCCAACCTCGGCCTTGCCGTACATGGCTCCTGCTTCTCCGAGAGCCGGATGCGAGAACTGTAACCCGACCCGGCGGTCGAGTCCATGCTCTACCGGTGTATTTCCATCCGACGGTAGACATCGCGTAGGGTGACTGCGGGCGACGCCGCCGACGATGGAACGGCGATGCCGGACGACGGATCGGAGAGCGATGGCACGTCACGTCGAGAACACGACGGCAGTCCACGACGGGCTCCTGGCCGACACCGGGCTGGTACGGGCGGCGCGCTACATCCAGCCCGGCGAGCAGACGCCCGACGCACGGGAGCTGCATCGCCGGGGAGGCCGGCGGGCGGAAGAGTTCTACCGAGAGCGCTGGCGCCACGACAAGATCGTCCGCTCCACCCACGGGGTGAACTGCACCGGGTCGTGCTCGTGGCAGGTGTATGTGAAGGACGGGATCATCACCTGGGAGACCCAGGCG
>JAKAYQ010000112.1 GCA_021826725.1 Actinomycetes bacterium | reverse complement strand
CGGATCACAAAGGGCCAGGTCGAAGAAACGGCCAGCTCCAGGGCCAGCCAACCATGCGAGCGCTTCGGCACGCACCACCTCGTTCCCGCCGCCCACCAGGCCCACCGCTGCCAGATTGGCGCGGACTGCTGCCAGAGCGCGCCCGTCCCGCTCGACGAACACGGCCATGGCGGCACCACGAGAAAGCGCCTCGATCCCGAGGGCCCCCGAACCGGCGAACAGGTCGGCAACGCGCACGCCCACCAGACCCTCAGGACCCAGCACGCTGCCCAAGATGTCGAACATCGCTTCACGGACCCGGTCGGAGGTCGGCCGGGTCCGGTCCCCTGGCGGCGGTCGCAGCACACGTCCCCGGCAGCTGCCGCCGATCACGCGCACGCCGTGACCGTATCGCCCGCACCACCTCCCGGCACGCCCGCACCACCTCCCGGCACGCCCGCACCTGATCCCGGCACGCCCGCACCTGATCCCGGCACGCCCGCACCTGATCCCGGCACGCCCGCACCTGATCCCGGTCCAGTCGGCGCTCGAGCGCTCAACTCTTGGCGAGGAACTCGGAGCCGGCATCACCGAGGAACAGGTCGACCTCGTCCGCCATGGCTCCGTGGTTCTCGAGCGCCGGGTCCTCACCGAGCACGGCAGCAGCCACGTCGCGCGCCTGGACCACCAGAGGCCGATGCCGGCGACGGAGCGAGGCCAGCTTCAGGTCGCTGCGGCCCTGTTGGCGGGTGCCGAGGAGCGTGCCTTCGCCGCGCAGCTCCAGGTCGATCTCCGCCAGGGCGAAACCGTCCGTCGTCGACTCGAGCGCCTGCAGGCGGTCCGCTGCTTCGGGCGCGTCGCTGCGGTCGAGCAGGTAGCACCACGACGGCAGGTTCGAGCGGCCGACCCGGCCGCGCAGCTGGTGCAGCTGGGCGATCCCGAACCGACCGGCATCCTCCACCACCATGACGGTCGCCTCGGCGACGTCAACACCGACTTCGACGACGGTGGTGGCGACCAGCACCGGCACCTCGCCGCTGCGGAACCGGGCCATCACCGACTCTTTGTCCCGTGCCTTCAGCTGACCGTGCAGCAGCCCCAACGGGATGCCGGGCAGCACCTCGGCACCAAGCCGTTCGAGCTCGTCGGTGACGGCACGGGCCTCGACTCGCGGCGAACCCTCGACCAGCGGGCACACGACGTAGGCCCGCCGGCCGTGACCCACTTCGGCGCGCACGCGGGACCAGGCGCCCTCCTCGCCCTCGGGATCCCGGGCCCATACCGTCGTCACCGGCGCCCGCCCGGCGGGAAGCTCATCAAGCTCGGTGACGTCGAGATCGCCGAGCACCACCATCGCGGCGGTACGCGGAATAGGGGTGGCAGTCATGACGAGCAGGTCGGGGGTGGCACCGCCGGCGGACTCGGCCCGGGCTCGCAGCTCGGCACGTTGCTCCACCCCGAAGCGGTGCTGCTCGTCGATGACCACAGCGCCCAGGTCGGCGAACCGAACGTCGCCGGTGAGCAGGGCGTGGGTGCCCACCACCGCGTCCACGGCACCGTTCGCCAGTCCGTCGACGATCTGCCGACGCACCGCCGCGGACACCCGTCCGGTGAGCAGTTCCACCCGCAGCGGTCGACGCCCGCCGAGCGCTCCAACGTCGGTGACCTCGAGTTGGCTCAGCACGGCCCGGAGCCCCATGTGGTGCTGCTCGGCCACGACCTCTGTCGGTGCCATCAACGCGGCCTGGTGCCCACCCTGCACTGCCACCAGCATCGCTGCTGCCGCCACCACCGTCTTGCCGGATCCGACGTCGCCCTGCAGCAGCCGGTGCATCGGGCGAGGTCCAGCCATGTCCTGCCGGATCTCTCCGATGGCCCGCAGCTGCGCTCCGGTGAGAGCGAAGGGCAGACGATCGATGAACGCCCGGACCAGGTCGTCGGCGCCTGGCGGAGGATCGACCACGTGCTGGATACCGGTGGAGTCACGCTCGATCGCCGACCGCCGGCGCTGCACGTCGATCTGCAGACGGAGCAGCTCGTCGAAGGCGAGACGCCGGCGGGCTGGCTCCCACTCGTCGGGAGACGCCGGGCGGTGGACCCCGGTGAACGCTGCGGTCCGGTCCACCAACCCGAGCCGCCGACGCCAGGTCTCGGGCAGTGGGTCGGCGAAGTGCCCTGCCCGCTGGAGTGCCTCCCCCACCAGCTCAGCAATCTCCCAACTGGCGATACCGGCACGTTCGGACGCCGGGTAGAGCGGCACGACACGACCGGCGCGCGCCCCGATCAGGTCGACCTCCGGATTGGTGAGCTGCCGGCGCCCCCCGAACATGTCGAGCCGCCCGAAGAACAGCGCCCGTGTCCCCACCGGCAGCTGGCGAGCCCGAAACGGTTGGTTGAAGAACGTCACCCGCAAGCGGTCCCGGCCATCGGCAACCATGAGCTCCACCCGTGCCCGGCCGCCACGCCCGCCCCTCGCACCACCACGGGCACCCCCGCCGCGACTCGGGGTTGCAATGACCCGGCAGTCGAGCACGTCTGCCACGATCCACGCCGTGTCCCCCACCGCCAGGTCCGCCACCCGTGCCTGCCGGGTCTGGTCGAGGTAGCGGTACGGATAGTGAGTGAGCAGGTCGAAGACGCTGTTGACACCGAGTGCGGCAAGCGCGTCGCGTCGGACTTCGCCCACCCCGCGCAGCTCGGACACGTCGATGCCAGCGAGCTGCCGCAGCCGACGCCCGCCCGCCGGTCCGGGAGCGCCGGTCCCCGGCCCTCGTGCGGCCACCGTTCCAGCTGGAGCCGGGGAGGGCGCGGCCCCCGAACCTGGCGGACGACCCGGAGCTGCGGGAGCTGGTGGACGACCCGAAGCTGCCGAAGCTGGCGGAGCTGGCGGAGCTGGCGGAGCTGGCGGACGACCCGGACCTGCCGGACGTGCCGAAGGAGCCAGTTCGCGCCCCCCGCCACTCACTCGATGCCGACCAGGTACGGGTAGAGCGGCTGCCCCCCGTGGTGCACCTCGATGGCCACGTCCGGCCGCTGCTCCGCCAGCCACTCGGTGATGCGCCGGGTGTCCCCGGCGGTGGCACCCTCACCTTCGATGAGCGTGACGAGCTCGTGGCCGCTCTGCAACAGCTTGGCAACCAGCGCGCAGGCCGCCTCGGCCAGGCTCGTCCCGACCACTTCGATCCCCTGACGTGACAGGCCCATCCAGTCGCCGGCCCGCAGGGGACCGTCTGGACCTTCGGCGTCGCGCACGGCACGCACCACCTCGCCTGCCACGACCCGTCGGGCCGACGCGGTCATGACAGCGGCATTGTCGTCGGCGCTCGCTTCGGGGTCGTACTCCAGCAGCGCGGCGAAACCCTCGACAATGCTCCCGGTGGGCACCACCCGCACGGGTCGGCCAGCGAGCTCGCCGACCTGCAGGGCCACCGGGCGGATGTTGTCGTTGTTCGGGAGCAGGATCACCTCGGGCGACAAGAGCGACTCCACCACCTCCAGGATCTGCGCCGTCGACGGGTTCATGGACTGGCCCCCGGGGACGAAGTGGTGGACGCCCAGGGAGCGGAAGATCCGAGCGATGCCGTCCCCGTTCGCCACCGCCACCACCGCCGTGCGCGGCGGCGGTCCCGTCGGCTCGTCGGCCGGCTCCCTCGCCGCGCCCTCGCGCACCCAGCGGACCTCTTCGACCTGTTCGTGCAGATCGGTCACCCGGATGTCGCGGGGCCGACCAGCGTCAAGAGCGGCTTCGATGGCCGGCCCCACCTCATCGGTGTGGATATGGCAATTCCACAGGCCATCGCCACCGACCACGACGATGGAATCACCGAGGCCGGCCCAGACCTCCTTGAACGCCGGGATGGTCGCGTCCTCGGCTTCGAGCAGGTACATCACCTCATAACGGAGCTCATCGACACCTGAGCCGTCCTCGGCATGCTCGGGGTCCGCCCCCATGGCTGCCAGCGCGTCCTCCCCGACCACCGCGTGCGGCGCCCTCGGCGGGGTCGCCACCGGCCGGCCGTCCACCACGTTGAGCAGCGAGTCGAACAGCACCACCAGACCGGCACCGCCGGCGTCCACCACACCAGCCCGGGCCAGAACCGGAAGCTGCTGCGGGGTGCGGTCCAGCGCCTCGGCGGCGGCAGAGCGTGCGGCAGCAGCCACATCGGCGAGCGACGGTGGAGGCCCGTAGCCGCCGGCCACCGGGTCGACGGCACCGCTCGAGCCAGCGTGGGGGAGCCCGTCGATGGCGGTCCCCTCGCTGCTGGCAGACCCGGGGACAGTCTCCCCGATCAGGGCCACGGCTCCCCGTGCGGCGGCCCGGGCCACGCTCAAGATTGTCCCCTCCACCGGGCGGAGCACAGCCCCGTCCGCGGCGATGCTGGCGGCCCGCAGGGCCCGCGCCAGCACGGGACCGTCCACCTCCTCGCATGCGGCAAGCTCCCCGACCAGCCCTCGGAGCAGCTGGGACAGGATGACGCCTGAGTTCCCGCGGGCCCCCATGAGCGATCCGTGCGCCACCGCACGGCAGACGTCCCCCATGACCGGAGGACCGGAGATCCCTTCGATCTCGGCGACGACCGACTCCAGCGTGAGCGCCATGTTCGTGCCCGTATCGCCGTCGGGAACGGGGTAGACGTTCAGTGAATTGATGGCGGCCTGGTGCTCGCGCAGCGCGGTCCGGTAGACCCGCACGGCATCGGCCAGGTCGGTCGCTCGCAACGTGGCCAACGCCTTCATGGCCGAGGATGCTAACCTTTCGGCCGTCCCTAGGGTCTGCCTTCGAGGAGCGTGCGCGCCGTGGCTGCTGTTTGTGATCTCTGTGGCAAGCATCCGTCCTTCGGCATGCGGCTCAGCCACTCCCACCGCCGGACCAAGCGGCGGTGGAACCCCAACATCCAGCGGGTCAGGGCCGTCGTCGACGGCGCCCCACGCAGGCTGTCCGTGTGCACCTCGTGCATTCGCGCCGGCAAGGTGACCAAGCCGCAGCGCCGCGAGATCCCGGCTACCGCCGACGAGGTCTGAGGGCCCAGTCTTCCTGAGGCCAGACGATCTCGGGGATCCGGCTGACCAGGCCCCCGGAACCGCCAGGCCCCAAGGAACCGCAAGGCATCCGCACCCCCGATGGCCCCACTGGGCAGGACAGGGACGGGCACTCGGGTGCCCCGCGGCCCGCTCTTCGAACCGGCATGCTCTCTTCAGGTGCCCGTCATACGGCAGCGCGCACGATAGGCGGGATCGAGAGGAGCTCGGCGATGGAACGAAGCACGAGTGGGTCGACGACAAAGCAGTCCGTGGCGATCCACCGCCAGCGGCGGGTCTGGGAGGCCCGAGCCCGGAACTGGAACCACCATGCGTCCAACAACGAAGGGCTGCGGACTGTCGTGGCGGCAGTGATCGACACCGCGACGACCGGCCTTGCCGACGGCGAACCGCTCGGAACCGTTGTGGACCTCGGATGTGGGTCTGGGCAGCTGACGCTGGCTTTGGCGAAGCGGGCGACGAAGGTCCTGGGCGTCGACGTGAGCGCCTCGATGCTGCGCGAGCTCGAGCAGCGTGCCGCCGCCGAGGGAATCACCAATGTGGAGTGCCTGGTATCCCCCATCGAGCGGCTTTCGCTCCCACCGGGGTCCGTCGACATCGTGGTCAGCAATTACGCCCTGCACCACCTTCGCGACCCTGACAAGGCTGTGGCGGTGGCCGCCGCCGCGCGATGGCTGCGGCCCGGCGGCCGACTGGTCATCGGCGACATGATGCTTGGACGCGGCGCCGACGCGGCTGACCGGGCCGTCATCGCGGACAAGGTCCGCCAGCTGGCCCGGCGCGGTCCTGGCGGGTGGTGGCGAGTCGCGAAGAACGCCGTCCGGTTCATCGTTCGCATCCAAGAGCGCCCGCTGTCCCGCTCTGCGTGGGTTGCACTGGTGCAGCGCAGCGGGTTCGTCGACGTGCAGGCAAGCGCCGTCGTCCACGAGGCAGCGGTGGTGAGCGCGGTTCGCGCCGGGAGTCCCACGACCGAAGCAGCCCGCCCGGCTGACAGCGCTTCCAACGCCGCGGCGAAGGCCACCGGGGACGGAGCGAGCGCACCCGCCTGAGCACCGCGCCCGCCCGGAAACGCCTGGCTCCAGGTCGGACGCAGCGTGGCGATACAGCCACCGCGCCCGTCCGGAAACGCCTGGCTCCAGGTCGGACGCAGCGTGGCGATACAGCCAAGGTCAGCCCCAGGGATGCTCCCAGCCGGCAGCCGGGAGCGGCTTCCCGCCGAGCAGGCGAATGCCGACGTCCCCGGTGCAGATGCCGATCGGGATGGGAGCTGGGAACCCGGCCTCCTCGAACGCTCGCTGCAGCGTGCCGGGATCGCCGGTCGCCATCAGCAGCTCGTAGTCTTCCCCCCCTCCGAGCGCTTCTGCCGCCGTGGCAGCCGGGTGGGCGGGCACCGTCTGGAGCACCACACCGACCTTCGATGCGTCCGCCAGCCTGGCTATATCGAGCCCAAGCCCGTCGGACAGATCCATCATGGCGGACACCCCGGCCCGGCACGCCAGGGCGCCCTCGGCCAGACGGGCGACGGGCCGCCGGTGCGCGAGGATCGCCCCGGCACCCGACGCCCCAGCACCTGACGCCGCCACAGCCGGCACCCCTGCTGGCCCGGCCGCCGTGGGGGCCTGTTCCGCCACCTCCCGCCGACCGGAACCAGCTCCTGTGGGAGCGGTCCCAGCACTCCCCCCGATCCCGGCGCCGGCACGAAGGAGCCGGAGCCCGGCAGCCGACGCGCCCAACGGCCCGGTGACGAACAGCTCGTGGCCCGGGCGAGCGCCATCACGTCCAACCGGTGCCATCGGGCCACCATTACCCCCCATGCGCCCGGTGACGGTAACGGACACCATGAGCTGCCCGGCTGCGGAAAGGTCGCCCCCGACGATGGCGGCACCATGGTGGCTAGCGGCAGCGGTGACCCCGTCGTACAGGAGGTCGAGGTCGACACCCGCCGGGCCCGCCACGGCGACGAGCACGTGCCGGACCTCGCCACCCATGGCGGCGATGTCGCTCACGGCTCCGGCCACGGCCCGCCATCCAAGGTCGTCGAGACCGAGCACGGCGGGATCGGCGTGGACCCCGAGCACAGCGACGTCCACGGTGAGCAGCAGTGGGCCCGCCTCGCCCCAGACCACCGCTGCGTCGTCACCGGCCCACCGTTCGCCGGCAGGCGCCCGAGGCAGACGGTCGATGAGGTCCGCCACTACGGCGACCTCACCCCGATTCGTGCGCGCTCCGCGTGTCCATTCCACGGCGGATCGCGGTGGTAGACCCGGGTGGTGGTCCCGTCTGCCCGGTTTCGCGCCTTCCGAGTTGGGATCGACCACAGAGCATGCCTACCATGATGAGAGCGACGGTCCTCCGAGCGGGCATCTCGGCACCGGACGCTGGCGGCACCAACACCACTTGAGACCAATTGATCGGCGTCCACGGCAGCCGAACCGGGAGTGAGGAAGCGTTCATGCCACCTACCACCAACCAGAAGCTGATCGACTGGGTCGACGAGGTCGCCGCGCTGACGACGCCGGACCGGGTGGAGTGGTGCGACGGGTCCGCCGAGGAGTACGACCGGCTCTGCCAGCTCCTGGTGGACGGCGGCACGTTCACGCACCTATCCGATGCCAAGCGTCCGAACAGCTACTGGGCGTGCTCAGACCCCGGCGACGTGGCCCGCGTCGAGGACCGGACGTTCATCTGCAGCACGGACGAGGCCGACGCCGGACCCACCAACAACTGGCGCGACCCGCACGAGATGCGGAGCACGCTGACCGACCTGTTCCGGGGCTGCATGCGGGGCCGCACCATGTACGTTGTCCCCTTTTCGATGGGCCCGCTCGGGTCGACCATCGCCCACATCGGGGTCGAGATCACCGACTCTCCCTATGTGGCCGTCTCCATGCGGATCATGACCCGAATGGGCGCCGGGGCCCTTCAGGTTCTCGGTGCCGGCGGCGACTTCGTGCCATGCCTGCACTCCGTCGGCGCACCGATCGAGCCCGGCCAAGCGGACGTTCCATGGCCGTGCGATGCCGACAACAAGTACATCGTCCACTTCCCCGAGACCCGCGAGATCTGGTCGTACGGCTCCGGCTACGGCGGTAACGCTCTCCTTGGAAAGAAGTGCTTTGCGCTTCGGATCGCTTCGGCGATGGCGCGCGACGACGGCTGGTTGGCCGAGCACATGCTGATCTTGAAGCTGACGGCTCCCAGCGGCGACGTGCGCTACGTCACCGGCGCATTCCCTTCGGCGTGCGGCAAGACAAACCTGGCAATGCTGGTGCCGACCCTGCCGGGCTGGACGGTCGAGACGATCGGCGACGACATCTGCTGGATGAAGTTCGGCGAGGACGGCAGGCTGTACGCCATCAACCCCGAAGCCGGCTTCTTCGGCGTGGCACCGGGCACGAACGACCGTACGAACCCCAACGCCATGAAGACGATGGCTCGCAACACCATCTTCACGAACACCGCGCTCACCGACGACGGTGACGTGTGGTGGGAGGACATGACCGACGAGCCGCCCGCGCACGTCACCAGCTGGCGAGGCACGGATTGGACACCCGCATCGGACCAGCCAGCCTCGCACCCCAACGCACGCTTCACCGTGCCAGCCGACCAGAACCCGGCGTGCGCCCCGGAGTGGGAGGACCCTCGCGGCGTGCCGATCTCGGCGATCCTGTTCGGCGGGCGCCGGCGCACGGTGGTTCCGCTCGTGACCGAGTCGTTCGACTGGGCCCACGGGGTCTTCCTCGGTTCGATCATGGCCTCCGAGACCACTGCCGCAGCGACTGGTGCTGTCGGCAACCTCAGGCGTGACCCGTTCGCCATGCTGCCCTTCTGCGGCTACAACATGGCCGACTACTTCGCCCATTGGCTGCGCGTCGGGGCCAAGGCCGATGCCGAAAAGCTCCCCCGCCTCTACTACGTCAACTGGTTCCGTCGCGACGCTGGTGGGCGGTTCCTGTGGCCGGGCTACGGCGAGAACAGCCGGGTCCTGGCATGGATCTTCGAGCGGGTCATGGGCACTGGCGAGGCGGTGGCGACCCCCATCGGCAACCTCCCGGCCCCCGGCGCCATCCACACTGAGGGGCTGGGCGTCTCCGACGAAGACTTGCAGGAGCTGATGCGGGTCGACATCGACGGATGGCGCACCGAGCTCCCGCTCATCCGCGAGCACTTCGCCACCTTCGGCGACCGGCTGCCAGCCGAGCTCGCCGCACAGGTCGATGCCCTGGCCCACCGCCTCGACAACCCCATCAGCTGAGGAGGCGTTGTGCCCGTGACCGCCTACGTGCTCATCCAGACCGAAGTCGGCAAGGCTGCGGCCGTGGCCAGCCAGGTCCGCTCGATCGACGGGGTCGTCTCCGCCGAGGACGTCACCGGGCCCTACGACGTCATCGTGCGAGCGGAGGCGGCGTCCGTCGACGAGCTCGGCCGTATGGTGGTGAGCCATGTCCAGCGGATCGAGGGCATTACTCGCACCGTGACCTGCCCGGTCGTCAACCTGTAGGCGCCAGCCTCAAGAACCGTCAGCGAGCGCTCAGCGATGACCGCTGGCGGGGCGCACGCAGGCCCCGATGGGGTGGCGCCTCACACCACCGCGCCTGGTGGCGCCTCACACCACCGCGCCTGCACTTCGGAGTTGCGCCACCCGGTCCGGGTCCACACCCCAGTCGGCCAGTGCGTCGACGTCAGCACCGGGGTGCGACGGCGGTCGTTGCACCGTTGCGGGAGTCCGACTGAAGCGCGGGACCGGCGCGGGCTGCACCACGCCGTCGACCTCCACGAACGTGCCTCGAGCGACGTTGTGTGGGTGCGTCGGCGCTTCGTCGGGCGACAGCACTGGGGCGACGCAGGCGTCGGTTCCCTCGAACGCCGCAACCCACTCATCACGGGTGCGAGTGCGAAAGACGTCAGCCATCCGCCTCTTCATCTCCGGCCAGTGACCGCGGTCCATCTGCGCTGGTAGATCCGGTTCGCTGTCGAGGCCCAGTCCGCGAAGCAGCGCTGCGTAGAACTAGATCGGA
>JAKAYQ010000003.1 GCA_021826725.1 Actinomycetes bacterium | reverse complement strand
GTCAGCCGCAGGCGGCTGACCTGCTCCATTATGGCTGGCGGTCCTCGGACTCCCGTGTCCCACCGGCCAGCAGGCTGGCTGTGACGACGCCCATCTCGGCGGTCCTTCGATGACGTGCCGCCCCCGGAGAACCAATGGGCGAAGGCCGGTCCGCGGATGGCGCCTCCGGCGTCGTCCCTGGTCACACCTGCCCACGAAAACGGCAGTAGGTCCTGATGTCAGCGGATCCGCCACGTTCGGGACGTGGAGGTCCCGGGTTCAAATCCCGGCAGCCCGACCACCGAGTCCGGGGTTTCCATTCCGGTGATGGGCTTTTCCAGAGCGGTCACTCGTGCCCGGTCATCGCCGGGGTCGTCTCTGGCATCCGCATCTCGTAGCGCACCTGGGTCCGCCGATAGAGTGGCCCGGGCAGATGCGGATCTTTCTGAGCCTGGTAGACGGCCGTCGCGGTGACGACCGCGACGTCGTCGTGACGGCGGAAGCGGGTACACCGTGCGCGGCCCTGTTCGACGCCCTCGACCCCGAGGGATCGAAGCAGATGTGGTGGATCAGGGACCGACTGCTGCAGGCCGACGTTTCCCTCGGGGAGCAGATCGTGGATGGGGCGCGGGTCTCGTCGCGACCGCTACCGCCAGCTACCCCGGCACCTGCCGCCGTGGCCAAGGTGCGCGTGGTGACAGGGCCCGATGCTGGCCGTCATGTCCACCTGGCGCCCGGGCGGTGGATGGTAGGCCGGGCAGCCGCCGCCGGGATCTGCCTGGCGTCGGACCCCAAGGTCTCCCGCGAGCACGCCGAGCTCGTTGTCGGCGGCGGCACGGTCACTGTCCGGGACACTGGCGCAGCGAATGGTGTGCAGGTGGAGGGGTTGGCGGTGACCGAGGCCGAGCTCCCCCCGGGGGCGTACCTGCGCTGCGGTGACTCCGTGCTCTGCTGGCAGCCAATGGGTGGCGGCGGGGTCGTGACCTCGCCCGACGGTGAAGGCCGAATCGTGGTGAACCGGCCGCCGCGAATGTTCCCGCCGGACGAGGCCAGGGCCGTCCGCTTCCCCGGCGCCGCTCCGCAGCGGCAGGTCCAGCCGTTCCCGATCGCTGCATCCCTGGCGCCGGCGGTCATCGGCGTCCTTCTCGCCATCGTGGTGCACCAGGTGCTGTTCCTCCTGTTCACGCTCCTCAGCCCGGTTGTAGCGGTGTCCAACTACCTGAGCCAGCGACGCAGCGGCACGAAGACGCACCGGCAGCGCACCCGGGCGCACCAGGCAGCACTGGAGCAGGCCAGCGCCGACCTGGCCGATGCTCTGACCGCCGAGACCGCGGCGCGCCGGCTTGCGGCCGCTGATCCCGCCACCACGGCCGCCGTGACCGAAGGCCCCGGCGCTCGGCTGTGGGAGCGGCGTCCCGAGGACCCCGACTTCCTCGTCCTGTGGAGCGGGTTGACCGACAGGCCTGCATCGGTAGCCGTCGAAGGACGCCGGCCCCCCGGCGACACCGGGCCGGCCGATGCCCCACCGCCGCTCCACCTCGTCCCCGCCACGCTCGACCTGCGCCGCGACGGCGTCGTCGGCATCGCCGGCGATCGTCGTCGCGTCGAAGGCATGGTCCGGGCGCTGCTGCTCGAGGCGGCAACCTTTCACGCGCCCGACGACCTCGTCATCACGGTGCTCACCGGCCCGTACCAACAGGAAGCCTGGAGCTGGGCGCGGTGGCTGCCGCACCTGCGCGCCCGCAGCGGCGAGGCCGTGGCCCGGCTGGCCAACGACGACGCCACCGTGCTCCGCTTGGCCGGCGAGCTCGCCGGGCTGGTCGACGAGCGTGCCGCCGGGCGGTCGGACGCGCAGCCAGCGCCGCTGCCGGCGCATCTGGTCGTCGTGGACGGCGCCTACCGCCTGGGGGCAGTCCCCGCTGTCACCAAGCTGCTCCGGCACGGCCCGGCGGTGGGGGTCCACTGCATCTGCCTGGACGACGCCGAGCTGCTCCTGCCTGAGGAGTGCCGGGCCGTGGTCGTCCTGGCCGACGTTCGGACCGGCACCGCCACGGTGCGGACCAGCGCCGGGCGGCCGGTGGAACTGCTGCCGGGACTGGTCGACGCCATGAAGGCGGAGGAGACGGCGCGCCGTCTGGCACCGCTGCGCCTCAACCGCCAGCTCGCCGTGGGAAGCACCATCCCGTCCGAGCTGCGCCTGCTTGACCTGCTCGGACTGGAGCCACCCACTGCGGCCGCCGTGGCAGCCCGCTGGCGTGACGGCGGACGGACCACAGCCACCGTCCTGGGAGAGGGGGAGACCGGGCCGCTGTCCATCGACCTTGCCCACGACGGCCCCCACGCTCTCGTCGCCGGCACCACGGGCTCGGGCAAGAGCGAGCTCCTGCAGACGGTGATCGCCGGGCTGGCCGTTGCCAACACGCCAGCGGCGATGAACTTCGTCCTGGTCGATTACAAGGGTGGCAGTGCCTTCAAGGAGTGCGCCCTGCTACCCCACACGGTCGGCATGGTGACCGACCTCGATGGCCACCAGACCCAGCGGGCTCTGGCCTCGTTGGGCGCGGAGCTCCGCCGCCGCGAGCGACTTTTCGCCGAGGCAGGCTCCACCGACCTCGACGACTACTGGCGCGACGGCACCGACGGCCGGGCCCCTCTCGCCCGCCTTCTGCTCATCATCGACGAGTTCGCCGCCCTCGTCGAGGAGCTCCCCGCATTCGTCGACGGCCTCGTCGACCTGGCTCGCCGGGGCCGCTCGCTCGGCATCCACCTTCTGCTCGCCACCCAGCGCCCCTCCGGGGTGGTGTCGGCGGCGATCAAGACCAACACCAACCTGCGCATCGCCATGCGCGTCACCGACGCCGCCGACAGCGCCGACGTCATCGACTCGCCGCTGGCCTCGCGGATCCCCAAAGCCATGCCGGGACGAGGCTACGTCCGGGTCGGGCACGAACAGGTCAGCCAGTTCCAAGCCGCACGGGTGGGCGGTCGCCGCCCGGCGGCCGAAGGCAGCGCGCCGTTGCAGGTGGTGCCGGTCGACTGGGAGCACCTCGCCAAGCCCCTCCCGGGCGATCCGGTCGGGGGTCTGGAGACCGACTCGACGGACCTGGCAGCGCTCGTCGCCGCCCTCGGCCAGGCCAGCGACGAGGCCGGGTTCGATGCGCCGGCCCGCCCATGGCTGCCGCCACTGCCCGAGGTCCTGGTGCTCCCGGGCGAGGTGCTGGCGGCTGACACCGAGCTCGAGCTGGCGCCAGAGCCAGCCGGCGAGCCTTTCGGCGGCCTGCCGGCGGACGCCGTGGCCGCCCCCTTCGGGCTGCAGGACGTTCCGGCGGAGCAGTCGCAGGTGGCGGCGACCTTCGACCTGCGTGACGGTGGGCACCTGCTGGTGCTGGGCGACCCGGGGTCGGGCCGGTCGACCCTGCTGCGCACGCTGGCCGCCTCGGTGGCGGCCCGGGTGCGCACGAGCGACGTGCATCTCTTCGGCATCGACTGCGGCAGCGGGTCGCTCGTGCCCCTGCAGGAGCTGCCCAACTGCGGCGCCGTCGTGTCGCGCCTGGAGCACGAGCGGGTGGACCGGTTGCTCACCCGGCTCCTGGCCGAGGTGTCCCGGCGACAGCTGGTGCTGGCTCGCGGCTCGTTCTCCACCATCGGCGACCAGCGGGCAGCGGCTCTGCCCGACGAGCGCCTGCCCTACGTCCTCGTGCTCCTCGACCGGTGGGAGGGCTACGTCGCCGAGTTCGACGGCCTCGACGGGGGCCGGCTGGTCGGGACGTTCCTGCACCTGCTGCGCGAGGGCCCCGGGGTGGGCATCCGCGCCGTCGTCACCGGCGACCGCACGGCCGGCTCCCCCCGGGTGGCCGGCCTGTTCGACCGGGTCCTGATGCTCCGCCTGAACGACCGCACGACGTACGGGATGCTGGGGATCAACCCGCGCCACCTGCCCGACGACATCCCACCCGGCCGCGCCTTCGATCCCCGAGGGGGAACGGAGCTGCAGGTCGCGCTCCTCGCCGACGACCCCTCGGGCCCAGCCCAGGTCGCCGCGCTGCTCCGCCTGGCCGAGCGGGCCCGTCGGCGCGACGTGCCGCTGCCCGACAAAGTACGGCCCGAGCCGGTGGCCGTGCTTCCCGCCCACCTGCCGCTGGCCGGCCTGCCCGAGGCGGCGCTCGACACAGCCGGCAGCGGCACCGTGCTCGGAGCCCTCGTCGGCGTGGGCGGCGATCGGCTTACCCCGCAGGTCGTCGACCTGGCCGAGGTCGGCCCCGGGTTCCTCGTCGCCGGCCCGCCGCGCAGCGGTCGCAGCAACGCACTGGTCGTGATGGCTTGCTCCCTCGCCCGCCGGGGAGTGCGCGTGCTGGCGGTGACAGCCCGGCCCTCGCCGCTGGCGCGACTGGCCGGCAGTGCCGCCGTCGCCGGGGTGGTCGACGGGCGGGTCGCGAGCCGGGCCGACATGGACGCAGCGCTGCAGGCCGTGTCCCTGACCCCGGTGGTCGTGGTGGTCGACGACGCCGAGCTGCTGGCAGACGCGCCCGCGGCCGAGGCGCTGGTCGGCTTCCTGCGTAGCGCCCGGGACCGGGGAAACGCCCTGGTGCTCGCCGGTACCACCGCCGACCTCGGCGGCTTCCGCGGGCTGGTTCCCGAGGCCCGCAAGTCCCGTGCCGGGCTGCTGCTGTGCCCCGGGTCGCCGGCGGACGGCGAGCTCCTCGGCGCCCGCCTGACCCGCACCTCGGTCTTCCCGGGGCCGGCCGGCCGGGGCGTGCTCGTGACCGGAGGTGACGTGCGACCGGTCCAGGTGCCCCTCGCCGACGACACCTAAACGCCTGTACGATTCCTCGATCAAACCCGCGGGAGGGAGCACGGATGTCCGGTTCTATCGCAGTCACGCCAGAGCAGCTCCAGTCGATCAGCAGCCAGGTGACCTCGGGCGCTGGCGAGGTCGAGTCGATCCTGAGCCAGCTCGCAGGCATGGTCTCGCCGCTGCAGGGCGATTGGGTCGGGTCGGCCCAGGCCCAGTTCGAAGCCCTCTGGGAGCAGTGGCAGCGTGACGGCGCCGGCCTCCACCAGGCGCTCACCGGCATCGCCACCCTCCTGCGCCAGGCCGGCGTCGCCTACGAGACGAACGAGCAGCAGGTCGGCTCCATGTTCCGCTCCTGACCGGCCGGCGACGACGGTGGGCCAGGGGAACGGGCGGATCGAGGTCGCCCCGAGTGTCGTGGCGTCTCAGAGCGGGGTGTTCACGGACCTGGGCCGGCAGCTGGGGGACACGGTCGATCAGGACGGTGCCGCGCTGTCCGGCGCCGCCGGTGCGGCAGGCAACGGCGTGCTGGCACACGCCATGGCGGACCTGTCCGCCACCTTCGCCGCCGGTGACCGGGCCGCGGCGGTGAGCCTGTCGAAGCTGGGTGCGGCGGTGGCCAAGGCCGGGCACCACTACCAGGCCACGGAGTCGGGCATCGGCCGGGGCATGGGTGGTGGCTGAGGGTGCCGGCGAGCTGTTCGATGTTCGACGTGCCGCAGGGCGACCCCGCTGCGTTGCAGGCGGCGGCCGGGCGGCTGCGCTCGGTTGGTGATGCGCTGCGTCAGGCGGCGGGGTCGGCGCATTCGCAGGCGTCGGCGGTGGCCGGGGACTGGTCGGGGCCTGCCGCGTCGCACTTCGATGCCGCTGCCGCCAGCATGGTGGACGGCCTGCACCGGATGGCCGGGGACCGCGACGACGCCGCTGCCGCCATCGACACCTACGCCCGGGTCCTGGCCGAGGCCCAGCAGCAGACGGCGGCAGCCGTCCAGGGGTACGACGAGGCTTCGGCCCGGTACCAGGCGACGATGGCGTCGCTGGCCGGCGCTCCGGCGGCCAGCGCCGCCGACCGAGCGGCGCGGTCGTCGGCCGAGGAGCAGGCGGGCGCCGACCTGCAGGCCGCCTATGCGTCGGCGTCGGCGACCTGCGCCCACGCCGCGGCCGAGGCCAGCCGCGCCGCCGTGGCCTGTGCCCACCGCCTGGCGGCTGTCGCCGAGCACGCCAAGGAAACCGCCCTGCACCGGTTCCTCGACCTGGTGGCTAGTCCCGGTGCCGTCCTCGGCACCCTGGGTGTGGCCATGCAGGGCACCGAGGCCACCAAGATGTGGGAGCTGTTGCGGGCGTTCGACGCCGGGGACTGGGAGACGCTGGCCAAGGCCGACCCCAAGGCCTACCAGCAGGTCCTGGACATCGCCGCCACCTACGGGGAGGACAGCGGCCAGGCCATCGCCGCCCAGTCCCGCTACCTCGAGGCCATCACCGGCGGTCGGTGGGCGAAGCTCATCTCTGCAGCGGCGCCGCTCGAACGGGTCCCGTCCGAGCCGGTGGCCGGCGCCCTCGACGTGCTCGGCAAGGTCGGGCTCGGCGTTTCGGTCGTCAGCGACGTCGGCATGTTGGTCGACGGCCAGACCAGCGGGCTCGACAAGGGCGTGGCCGGCGCCAACCTCGCCGGCGTCGGCATGGCCGCCACCGGGACGGAGCTAGGCGCTTCGCTGCTCACGGTTGACATGGCGGGCAGCTGGATCCCCGGTGTCGGCGAGGTGCTCGTCGCCGGCACGGCGGTGTACTTCGCCCAAGAGTGGGTGCGGTCCCACTGGGGGGACATCACCCACTGGGCGTCGGACGCCGGGCACGAGGTTTCAGCGGTGGTGGGCGAGGTCGGCCGCCTGCAGGTGGAGGCAGCAGGGGCGGTGGTGCATGCCGGGGAGGTTGTCGGCCGGCATGTGGTGGCGGGAGCCGAGGCCGCGGGTCGCGACGCGGTGCAGGCAGGGGAGTCCGTCGGCCGGCACCTGGCCAGTGGGATCGAAGACGTGGGGAGCTTCGTGGGGGGGTTGCTGTGACGCGCACGTCTCGGAGCTTGGACCGGTGGGCGAGGCGCTTCACCGCCGGCAAGTTCCACAACGTCGGGCTGTGGTTCCTCGGACCGGACTGGTTGCCAGGGGAACGGCTGGCGTCCAAGGTGGCGTTGGTGGGGGTGAGCGAGCAGCAGGCGGCGGCGCCGATGGCGGCGTGGGTGCCGCGCCCGGGGTCGATGCGGGCGGCGGGGATGAAGGGCCGATCCGAGGGGTTGGCGTATGCGACGAGTGAGCGGGTGCTCGTCGCCAACGCAAGCAAGGTGTCGCACGAGTGGCGGTGGGACGAGCTGTTCGACGTGCGGGTGCTGCCGAACTACGACGGGGTGGTGCTGGCGCGGGAGCCGGACCCCGAGGTGGTGGAGGTGATCGCCGGCGAGCAGAACCCGTTCGTCCCGCAGCAGAGCCCGCATCGCCGTGCGTTGCAGTGGATCCGGTTCGAGGGGGCGTTCGCCGCCTCGCGCGGCACCCTCGACGAGTGGCTGCGCGCCGTCCCGCAACGGTTCGACGGGGTGGCGCCGGGGTGAGGGCGGGGGCAGACGGGGCGCCGACCGCTGGGGGTCTGCCGGGTCGCCGGCCACGACGAGGCTGCCGCCGGGCTGCTGGCGGCCGGGGCGCCGCCGGTCTCTGGGCCGGCACGGGCGACTGGGGCGTCGGGCGGCGATGAGGCAGCGACAGCGGGCCTCCGCCAGCACCCCCATCTACGCGCCGAACCCCGTGATGGCCGGGTTGGCGGCGTGGGTGGCGGACTTCGAGGCCGGCCGGGTCGTGGCGGTGCCGCCGGCCGACGGCGTGCTGCAGCCGGGGGAGCGGTTGGCCGTCGTCGCCGGCCCCGTCACCACCGCCGTCCTCGACCGGTCCCCCGACGTGTCGTTCCGGCAGCTGGGACCCACCGGCACCATGGTGGCCACCGACCGGCGAGTCGTGCTGGTGGAGGCGGACGGGCGGATGTGGTCGTGGGCCTGGGCCACCGACGTGGACAGGGTGAGCCCGCTCGGCGGAGGGTGGGGGGTGTTCTGGGCGCCGTCGTCGGCGCGCCAGGAGGCCGGCATGCGCCACCTGGAGTGCCTGGTGACACCCGAGACGGCGGCCGGGGCCCGCCCGGACCTCGACGGCGAGCGCTTCGTGGCGTTCGCCAAGGTCCAGGCGGCCTGGCGGGTCACGCAACCCGGCGGCGCCGACCTCTGGATCTCCGAGCTTCGCCAGCGCTACCGGGCGTGACGGTCGTGCCGGGCGACGACCTGGGCACATTCACCGTGGCTGAGCTGCGGCTGGCAGGCATCAACCAGCGCGGGTTCCTGCAGCCGCTGCTCCCCGAGCCCGTACGTCCTGCCGAGGACGGCGCCACCGACGAGGAGAACGCCGCGGTGCTGCAGGGACTGGCCGACCGGGGACTGCTGGTGCCGACCGGTGGCGACCGATGGCGACCGGCTGGCGCCCTGGCGGTGGTGCTGGCGGCCGCCGCCGCAGCGGGGAGCGTCGTGGCCCACCACCAGCCGGGGGCGGTCGCCGCCCGACTGCTGCTCGGCAGTGCCGGCGGTGTCGGCGGCGTGCTCGACCTGGCGCCCACACCGGGGGGCTGGGCGGCCCGCCTGGTGGACGTGGCGTCTGCCGGCGACCGCATTGTCGACCTGCTGGAGCTGGCGGGCTGCCCACCGGGTGCGGACGAGGTTGCCCCGGTGGGGCCGGCCGACCCGGCGTGGGGCGCGGTCAGCGAGCAGCTGGCCTCGATCTCCGCCACCCACCGGATCGAGGCCGCCGCCTGCCGATCGCCCGACGCGCCGCTCCTGCAGCAGCGGTGCACCGTGGTGCTGGCGCCCCAGGCCGGGGCGTGGCTGCTGCTCGGCCGGCGCTCCGGCGACGAGCGCATGGTGGCCGCCGCCCCTGCCGGGCCCCGCCGCCTGGACCGACTGGCGCGAGCGTTGCTGGTGGGCGAGCCGGCGCGTCTTTGACGAGCGGCCCGCAGCCGGCCTGTTGCCGGCTGTCTGCACTGCGCCTGAACCCGGCGGCCGTGCGCCCCCATCAGATCCCCGCGACGCGTCCGGCCTCGCTCGACACCTCGTCAGCCGACCACGGCAGCTGTCGTAGGTCGTAGGCGACCGCCGCGTACTCGCGCACCATCCGCTCGGTGGTGAAGAAGCTGCCGTTGAGCGCGATGGCACTGCGCATGACGGCGGCGAACCGCTCGGGCTCACGGTAGAACAGCGGCGCCACCGCGGCGCGGAGCTTGTCGGAGAACGACGCTGCATCGTCGGCGTACGTCGGGTCGCTGCCGGGGTCGCCGGACTCGGCTCCGGCCACATCGGGGCCCGCCCCGATGGACCAACCGGTGACACCTTCCACGTTCCCCTCGATCCACCACCCGTCGAGCACGCTGAGGCTCGGCACGCCGTTCAGGGCGGCTTTCATGCCGCTCGTGCCCGACGCCTCGTGCGGGCGAACCGGCGTGTTGCACCACACGTCCACGCCGCCGCACAGCAGCCGGGCCAGTGCCAGCGAATAGCCCTCGACGAACACGACGGTGACGGCGTCGCGCAGCTCGTGGGAGGCAGCTGTCACCCGGCGGATCAGCTCCTTGCCGGCCTCGTCGCGGGGATGGGCCTTTCCGGCGAAGACGAACTGCACCGGACCCTCGGTCGTCGCGACCTCTGCCAGCCGGTCGGGCTGCGACAGGACGAGCGCAGTGCGCTTGTAGGCGGTCGCCCGCCGGGCGACACCGAGGGTGAGCGCGTCGGGGTCGAGCCGCACGCCGGTGCGCACGGCCACCGCTGCCACCATGGCGCGCTTGGCCTCGGCATGCGCCGACTGCAGCTCGTCGAGAGGAATGCCCCCCGCGTACCGCAGCGCCGGGTTGTCGGCACGCCACCGGGGGATGTGGCGGTCGAACAGGCGGGCGACAGGGTCCGCCACCCACGTCGCGGCATGCACCCCGTTGGTGATGGCGTCGATGGCCTGGCCCGGGAACATGGCCCGGGTGACCGCAGCGTGCCTCACTGACACGGCATTCGCCCGCCGGACCGCAGCCAGAGCCAGGCGGGTCATGTTCAGCTCGCCGCCGTCCAGCAGCCCCTTGCGCTCCAGGGCGACGGTCCACCGGGGACCGAGCATCGCTTCCACCAACGAGCGGTCGAAGCGATCGTGGCCCGCCGCCACCGGCGTGTGCGTCGTGAAGACGCAGTGGTCGCGCACCGCGCGCCAGGCTTCATCACTCCCACTTCCACTGCCACTGCCACCGCCACCGCCACCGCCACCGCCACTGCCACTGCCACTGCCGGCGGCACCGCTTGCGCTGCGTGCGCTGCTCGTGGTGCTCGTGGTGCTCACGCCACTTCCCCCGGTGCCACCGCTGTACCGGTCCAGGAGCGCCAGCGCCAGAACCGCCGAGTGCCCCTCGTTCATGTGATACGTAACGACGTCGTGGCCCAGCGCGGCCAGCAGCGCCACGCCGCCGATCCCCAGGACGATCTCCTGGCCCAGGCGGACCGCCGCGTCCCCCCCGTACAGGGCGTCTGTGAGGGCCTGGTCCTCCTCGCTGTTGCCGGCGACCCGAGTGTCGAGGAAGTAGACGGGGACCTGGTGACCCCCCACGCCGGTGAGCACTGCTCGCCACGCGCCCACCCGGACCTGCCGGCCCCCGATGGGGACGCCGACGTGGTGAGGAACCCGTTGGAGCACCGTCGCGGGGTCCCACCGGACCGGCGACTCGTGCTGAACGCCCTCGGCGTCGACATGCTGGTCGAAGTAGCCATCGTGGTAGAGAAGCGTGACACCGACGAGCGGGATGCCGGTGTCGGCGGCCGCCCGCAGGTGGTCGCCCGCCAGCACCCCGAGCCCCCCGCTGTAGGTGGGGATGGCATCGTCGAGCGCGATCTCCATCGAGAAGTAGGCGACCGTGGTCCCCCGAGCGATCTCTGCAGTCATCCACAACCTGTACCACGTTGTTCGTCCAAGCACATAGTGGCACCGCTGTGCAGGCCCAAGCTCGCCGGTGCCGGGGCTCGACGGGGCACTGGCACTGGCAGCACCCGAGGACCGACCCGACCGCGGCCAGCCTGTGCGGTCCGCGGTCTCGGACCGCGTGCACCAGGCGCCGGGCGGCTCCCGTCGACGCAGGTCGGCGGGCCGAACGGTGCTGGCAAGCGCCACAATGTTGCGGCCCCAACACCCATGATGCTAAGCAATGCGTCCATTGTGACGGACGACGAGCGTTCCTCGATCGTACGGGCCGGCCGGAGGACCTCACCGCTACGGCGGTGGACCGGGTTCCTCTCGGCGGTCGTCACGGCGGTCGCCACGGTTGCCCTCTCGGGGGTCGGTCAGGCCGCCGCCGATCCCTTGGCGGCCGCTAAGGCCCAGGCTGCCGCGGTGAACGCCAGGCTGCAGTCCGAGGCCAACCAGCTCGACATCGCCTCGCAGCAGCTCGACGCCGCGCAGCAGCAGGTGCAGTCGCTCCATCAACAGGGTGCCCGGCTGCACACCCAGATCTCGGCCACCCTCCAGCAGGTCGGCGTGGAACAGTCCCGGCTACGGGACCAGGCGTTGCAGGCGTACATGTCGGGCAGCACGGGGACGGGCAGCTTGTCGGCGCTGTTCTCGTCCAACGGCGAGCAGGCGTCCGCCAGCCAGGAGTACCGGTCCGTGGCCGACGGGAGCCTGGCCGGGGCCATCGACCAGCTCCGCCGGGCGGAGACCCTCCTCTCCTCCGAGCAGCGGGCCCTGCAGACAAACGAGTCCCAGGCCCAAGCAGCGCTGGACGCAGCCAACGCCGCCCGCCAGGCGGCTCAGGCTGCGGTTGCTTCCCAGCGGCAGATCCTGAATGGCCTGAACGGCCACATCGCCACGCTCGTAGCCCAGCAGCAGGCGCAGCAGCAGGCCGCGCAGGTCGCTGCCTTCCGGACCCGAGTCGCTGCCGCTGCCAACGCCGCAGGCTCGGGCGTTTCGCCTGGCGCCACCGCTCCGAACCTCCCTTCGGCCGGTGGTGCCGCCACGGCCGTCGCAGCAGCAGAGAGCCAGCTCGGAGTGCCGTATGTCTGGGGAGGCGAGACGCCCGGAGTCGGGTTCGACTGCTCCGGCCTGACGCAGTGGGCCTGGGGGCGGGCGGGCGTGTCCCTGCCTCGCACCGCCCAGGCTCAGTACGACGCCATCCCGCACATCCCGCTGTCGGCCCTCCAGCCTGGCGACCTTGTCTTCTGGGATGACGGGACAGGCTCGGTACAGCACGTGGGCATGTACGTCGGCAACGGCGACGTCGTCCACGCCCCGACGACAGGCGAGACGGTCAGCTACGCGCCGATCTGGGGATACGGGCTCGTCGGTGCCGGCCGTCCCTGACCGGCCGTCCCTGACCGGCCGTCCCTGACCGGGCCATTTCACCGGGCCACCTACGGGAGCGCCATCCACCCACCGGGCGCGCGTGACGATGGCGGCTGACATCGTCACGACAGGATCTGGTACCCCCGGGCTGCCGACCGCCGATCCAGCGCCGCGCCTGTCCGCTACGACCGGCCAAAGCCCTGGATCCACCACTACGGTGGTGCGGGACCCAAGGAGGACGCATCGTGACCATGTCGTACCGCCGCATGGGCCGGACCGGCCTGAAGCTGAGTGTGCTGTCGTTCGGCTCGTGGGTGACCTTCGGGGACCAGCTCGACATCGGCCTGGCCGCCGAGTGCCTGTCGGCCGCCCGGGACGCCGGCGTCAACTTCTTCGACAATGCCGAGGCGTATGCGGGTGGTGAGTCCGAGCGAATCATGGGTCAGGCGCTCGAGCAGCTGGGGTGGCCGCGCCACAGCTACGTGGTGTCCACCAAGCTCTACTGGGGGATCAACGAGGGCGTGAACATGCGGCAGACACTCAACCGCAAGTACCTGACGCAGGCAATCGACGCTTCTCTGGAGCGGTTCGGTCTCGACTTCGTCGACCTCGTGTTCTGCCACCGACCCGATCCCGACACACCGATCGAGGAGACGGTGTGGACCATGTCGGAGATGGTGTCGAACGGCCAGGCGCTGTACTGGGGAACGTCCGAATGGTCGGCGGACGAGATCCAGGCCGCATGGGACACGGCGGAACGTCATCACCTCCACAAGCCGGTCGTGGAGCAGCCGCAGTACAACCTGCTCTGGCGCCGGCGGGTCGAGCGACAGTACGCCCGCCTGTACGACGACATCGGCCTCGGGCTCACGACGTGGAGCCCCCTGGCGTCCGGCCTGCTGGCCGGCAAGTACATCGACGGCATCCCCGACGGCAGCCGGGCCACCTTGCCAGGCTACGAATGGCTCCGTGACCTGCTGACCGACCCCGCCCGGAACGAGGCGGTCCGCTCGCTCGCGGACGTCGCCCGCGGCCTCGACTGCACGGTGGCCCAACTGGCCATCGCATGGTGTGCCCGCAACCCGCGGGTCACGACAGTGATCACCGGGGCAAGCCGACCTGAGCAGGTGACGGAGAACATGGCCGCTCTCGACGTCTTGGAGCGGCTCGACGACGCCACCGTCGAAGCCATCGAGGAGAAGACGGCAGGCATCGCCCGCTGACGGCACGCCTTCAGGCACAGCCCCCACAGCACGCCCCGCACGACCGCTGGAGCCACCTCGGGCATGACATTCGGCACGACCGCCGGGTCTGCAGCTTCACGGGCTTGCCTTGCCGGCCCGGGTCTGCAGCGCTGCAGGCTTGCTTCGTCGGCCCCGGGTCTGCATACGGCTTGCCTTGCCGGCCCGGGTCTGCAGCGTTACAGGCTTGCTTCGCCGGCCCCGGTGGTGCCGGACAGCGTCCGCCCCGCTGCAATCGGGCCGCCGCTGTACCACTCGGGCCAGTCCTCCTCCGGCAGGACGGTCACCACGGCGGTCACCAGCAGCTGCTCGCACAGGTGCACGAGCTGCTCCCGTCCGCTCGTCCGATGCGCGACCCAGTGCAAGGTGGCCTCTTCGCAAAAGGCGATCCACCCGCGCACCGCGGTCCGCAACGCCGGGTGGGTGCCTGCCTCGCCGAGGGCCTGGCAGACCCTGTCGGCCACGGTGTTGCGGTTCTCCTCGAAGATCGCGTGCAGATCGGGGTCGGCGCCCGCCGACCCCCGGACAAGGGCGACGTACAGCTCGTGCTTGTCCTCGATGTACGACACGAAGGCATCGAGGGAGCCGCTGAGCTGCTCGAGCTCGGGCAGCGAGCCGTCGGGCTCGGTGACTCGCAGCAGCTCGGCGGCGGCGGCCTCGACGACGGCAAGCTGGAAGTCACGCTTGGACGCGAAGTAGTGGAAGAGCAATCCCCGCGAGATGCCGGCTGCCTCGGCGACGTCGTCCACTGCCACCTGGGCTGCCGGCTTGGCGCTCAGGATCTCCAGTCCCAGGGCAATGAGCTGTGCCCGGCGATCTCCGGGGTCCAACCGGACACGCGGGTGGGACGCCATGCTGCGAGCCTACCGGATCGCGCACGACATTGAACGGGATTCAATACTACGGCATACTTCGTACTCTTGACTACAGGGCAACTCTGGACCGCCCGGCGGTCCGGCCCGTGTCGCCGAGGAGCCTGCATGTCCCCGACCGCATCCCGCCGCACCGGCCACGACGGGCGAGCGGTGCCCGGCACGGCGGCGTCCTTCACCGCCCCAGCCGGCACGCCCCACGCTCGGGTGGCTGTCATCGGCGCCGGCTTCGCCGGCCTGGGCACCGCCATCGCCCTGCGCAAGCGGGGGATCGGGACCGTCGTCTTCGAACGCGCCGACGAGGTCGGCGGGACATGGCGGGACAACACCTACCCCGGCTGCCAGTGCGACGTCCCGTCGTCGCTCTACTCGTTCTCGTTCGCTCCCAACCCCGACTGGACCCGCACCTACCCGACCCAACCCGAGCTCGGCGCCTACCTCCGACGCTGCGCCGAGGAGTCCGGCGTGCTCCCCGACATCCGCTTCGGCCACACCGTCGTCGACGCGTCGTGGGACGCCGCGACCGCCCGGTGGGCGGTGCAGACCACCGGCGGCACGTGGACAGCAGACATCCTGGTGGTGGCGAACGGACCGCTGGCCGAGCCGGCGATCCCCGAGCTCCCCGGTCTCGACACCTTCGAGGGGACCACCTTCCACTCCGCAGCCTGGGACCACCAACACGACCTGTCCGGCGAGCGGGTCGCCGTCGTCGGCACCGGCGCGTCCGCCGTACAGATCGTTCCGGGGATCCAGCCCGTGGCGAGCCGGCTCCTGCTGTTCCAGCGCACGCCGCCGTGGGTCCTCCCGCATCCCGACCGGCCGACACGGACCGCCGAGCGGGCCCTGTACCGCATGTTCCCGCCGGCGCAGCGCCTGGCTCGCGCCGGCGTCTACTGGAGCCGCGAGCTACTGGTGCTCGGCATGGTGAAGCGTCCCCCGCTGATGCGGCTGCTCGAGGGCATCGCCCGAGCACACCTCCGCCGCCACGTCCCCGACCCGGTCCTGCGAGCCAAGCTGACTCCCGCCTACGCCGCAGGGTGCAAGCGCCTGCTGCTGTCGAACCGGTACTTCCCGGCTGTCGGCCAGCCCAACGTGGACGTCATCACCGAGCCCATCGCCGAAGTCCGACCCCGCGGGATCGCCACTGCGGACGGCACCGAGCACCCGGTGGACACCATCGTTCTTGCCACGGGCTTCCGCGTGACCGACAACCCGACCTTCGAGCGGCTGCACGGCACCACCGGCCGCTCGTTGGCCCAGACCTGGGCCGAGGACGGCCTGCGGGCCTACCTGGGCAGCACGGTGCCCGGGTTCCCCAACATGTTCGTGATGGCCGGGCCCAACACGGGCATCGGCCACACTTCGCTCCTGGTCATGATCGAGGCACAGATCCACTACCTGCTGGGCGCCATCGAAACACTGGACCGCACCGGTGCCAAGGCTTTTGACGTGCTCCCGGAGCCGTTCGCCGCCTACAACGAGAGCCTGCAACGCTCGATGGCCGGGACGGTCTGGCTCACCGGCGGGTGCGCCAGCTGGTACCTCGACGCCGAAGGACGCAATACGACGTTGTGGCCCGACTGGACATGGCGGTTCTGGATGCGGACGCGACACTTCGACCTCGCCGCTTACCAGCAGATCTTTTCCGCGGTGGCTGCCGGTGACCTGAGCACCGACGATTCGGTCGCCGGACCACCACCGGCCATGGCCACCAACGGCGCGTGACGCACACGGCTGGCGCACGGGCAGACCCGCCGGACGAGGGACCGGCGGGACCGTAACCGGCTGGATCCGCCGGACCGAGAGTGATCACGGCCCGGCGGATCGGGAGCTCACATGAACCGGCGGATCAACCGCTCCTTGCGCTCGTCATAGGGCGGGTAGGCGAACGGCAGATCGGGCCAGATTCCTCGCCGGACCACCGCCTTGCGGTGGCTCAGCTCCTCAAAGCCGGCCCGGCCGTGGTAGGCGCCCATGCCGCTCGGCCCGACTCCGCCGAACGGCAGATCGGGGGCGATGAAGTGGTAGACGACGTGGTTGAGGCAGACACCACCGGCGGTGGTGCCGTCGACGACACGCCGCCCGGTCGCCCGCGACCCCGAGAAGACGTAGAGCGCAAGCGGCTTCGGGCGCTCGTTCACGAAGGTCATGGCTTCGTCGACACTGTCCACCCGGACCACCGGCAGGATGGGACCGAAGATCTCGTCCTGCATGAGCGGTGATCCCAGGTCGGGGTCGACCACCACCGTCGGCTCGACGACCCGCTCCCCGACGTCGACACCGCCACCGGTGGCGACTGTACCCCCGGCAGTCTTCAGCAGGCCGCTCAGACGCTCCACGTGCCGCTCATTGACGATGCGGGTCCGGGTGGCCGCCGGGTCAGGGCCTTGCAACGCCCCGATGGCCGCGACCACACGGTCCACGAAGACGTCGGCGACCGAGCGCTCCACCAGGACATAGTCGGGGGCGATGCAGGTCTGCCCCGCGTTCAGCAGCTTTCCCCACGCCACGCGCCTGGCCGCCACGTCGAGGTCGGCGTCGGCGGCCACGATCACCGGGCTCTTGCCGCCGAGCTCGAGGGTGACCGACGCCAGGTGGGTGGCCGCCGCTGCCATCACCGTGCGGCCGACGGTGGTGCTGCCGGTGAAGAAGATGTGGTCGAACGGTTGGGCGAGCAGCTCGGTAGCCACGTCGACGGCACCCTCGACGACGACCACCGCCTCGTCGTCCAGGTAGCGGGGCACCAGGCGCGCCAACGTGGCCGACGTCGCCGGCGTCAGCTCTGACGGCTTCACCACCGCGGCGTTGCCCGCCGCCAGCGCAGCCGCCAGGGGCACGAGCGCGAGGTTCACCGGATAGTTCCACGGGGAGATCACCAGGACCGTCCCCAGCGGCTCGGGCACCGACCAGGCCGAACCGGGCAGGTTGGCTATCCCCGGCCACGACAACCGGGGCCGGGCCCACCGGTGGAGGTTGCGACGCAGGTGGGCGGCCTCCGCTGCGACCGGCGCCAGGTCGGCCAGCCATGCCTCGACGCGGGGCTTGCCAAAATCGTCGGCCATGGCGTGCAGCAGCTCGTCCTCGCCCTCGCGCACGAGGGCCTGCAGCCCGCGGAGCTGGTCGGCGCGCCACGACAGCGGACGGGTCCGCCCCGAGCGGTAGGCCGCTCGCGTCCGAGCGAAGGCGGCGGCCGGCACCGAGACCGGCTCGGCGCCGGGAGCGGGCTTGCCTGCAGCCTTGGTTGCGGGCTTGGTGACGCTGGACGGTGCGGTATCGACCATCGTGCCTCCTCGGCATCGGTGTACGGCCCAGGATCGGGTCCCCCAGGGAGCCACGGCGACCGCCACAGGGCACGAGCAGGCTCCCCAGGTGCGAGCAGGGACCGCCTACAAGGGACAGGGTGCGGGAACCACTCCACCAGGAATTGTGGACGGTACAGTCGCCCGGGTCAACGGAACCACGGCACCACCCCATGGAGCGAGCACGGCACCGCGCTCAGCGGCGCCACAACCGCCTCTGCGTCCGGCGCTGCGTCGCCTGGAGCTGCCACGACGGCACCCGGTGCCTCCGTGCCACCCCCCGGCCCTCGAACTCCGCCTCCCGGGTTTTCCGCCGGCGCTGGCGCTCCCGACGCCGCCCCCGCCAGGCCACCACACCCTCGGGCACGACCGCAGCGGACGTGCCGACCACGACCCCGCCCCCGAGCACGAGGATGGACCAGCCGACAGAGCGTGACGTCGTGCTGAGGGAGAAGCCCGCGGGGACCGCCCGCAGGTGGGCCGCCTCCGCCTGAGCCAGCGCCACCGCGCCGGGCGTTCCGGGCGTGCTCTTCGTCGACTGGACCAGCTCGATCACTGCCGCGGTGCCCACTTGGAAGATCACGACATTTGCCGTCCCCGCCGGGTTCGTCTTCGAAGGAGACAACGGCACCACGTGGTAGGTGATGCCCTCCGCACCGGCGACCCCGGGCACGGCGAACCGCCCCTCCAAGGAGTAGGCGTCCCCATTGACCGAGCGGCTGGCGCTGTACTGCTTGCGGGCCTGGTCGAGGACCACCTTGGTCTGCGACGCCGTCGGCATCAGTTGCACCAGCAGGCCGGCATTTGCCTGGACGGTGGCGACGCTCGACTGCCACTCGATCTCGAAGATCCCGGTGTGCCCGGGATCGACGACCGCCGAATGACGAACACTGGCCAGCGTGCTCCCCGACGTCGGCAGCGCCTTGGCCAGCACCGGGTGCGGGGCGAGGCCCGCCATGTGGGGAGCGGTCACGGTGAGCTCGGCCAGGCGCGAGGGGACCGTGCGGGTGGTGCGCACGAACGCTGCCCAGCAGACCACGGCGGCGACGACGACAACGGCGGTCCGGGCCAGCCGGAGACCCCATCGGAACGCCACCGGACGTGGGCCCCGTCCGGGCTCCGATCCCGGTGGCTTCACCGCGGCCCGCTGCTCGTCGTTGCGTCCCCGACCGGCGCTGCCCGGCAGCACCGTCGCCCCCAACTTGCTGTCGTTCGCCATGGTGCTCTCCCCCGCTCCTCAGCCGACAGGCGCCGCGCCGACCACGCCAGAGCCTGCTTCGGCGATGGCCACGAAGTTAGCGAGCAACGCCGGCCCCGACGGCGTCAGGATCGACTCGGGGTGGAATTGCACACCCTCCACGGCCATGGTGCGATGGCGGAGCCCCATGATCACGCCGTCGGCGGTCCACGCCGTAACCTGCAGCACGTCAGGCACCGACGGTGGGTCGACCACGAGCGAGTGGTAGCGAGTGGCGGTGAAGGGATCGGGTAGGCCACGCAGCACACCCTGCCCGTCGTGGTGGACATCGGAGGTCTTGCCGTGCATCAGCACCGGTGCCCGGACCACCGTTCCCCCGAACACCTCGCCGATGCACTGGTGCCCCAGGCACACACCCAGGATGGGCACGGTGCCTGCCAGCTCGCGCACCACGTCCACCGATACGCCGGCGTCCTCGGGGCGGCCGGGGCCGGGTGAGATGATGATGCCGTCGGGTGCGAGCACGCGCACGGCGGCCACGTCAACCTCGTCGTTGCGGCGAACCAGCGGCGCGGCACCGATCTCGCCAAGCTCCTGCACCAGGTTGTAGGTGAAGGAGTCGTAGTTGTCGACGACGAGCACGCGCACCGGCATCGGCGTGGACTCTACCGCCGGGGTGGGCGAGCGCGTTGCCGGGGTGCGGGTGCGTTCGGGCTCTCCCGCCCAGGTCGGCGATTCGCGCAGCGCATTCCGGCTGGCTATCCTCTCGGGATGGCACGCACAGCTGGCAACAGGAGCACGGCCCGGGGCCGCTCCGCCCAGCGCCGCACCGGTCGGTACACCCCGCCCACGCCGCGCGATGTCAGGAGGAGCCCGAAGTGGATGGGGCCGCTCATCGGCGCCGTCCTGCTGGTCGGTGTCCTCATGATCATCCTCAACTACTTCGACGTGCTTCCGGCATCGCCCACCAACTGGTACCTGCTGGGGGGCATCGTGATCTTCGGCGGAGGCTTCGGGCTCGCCACACGCTGGCACTGATCCACCGGCCCGAGCTGATCCACCCGCTGGTACCGAACCGATCGCTGACGCAGGCCCGCACCAAGCCGGTCGCTGGCGCTCGCGCTGAGCCACACGACTGGCACCGAGACGCGACCGGGCGTGCGCACGGAGCACCACCCCGTTGCCGTGGCAGCCAGGTCACCACCACGGCGACGGCGCGGAAGGCCGGACGACGCGCAGCGGGCACGCGCCTGCGACACGGCCTTCCCCGCTCGTCGCTCTGGTGGACGAGGACACGATGATCGGGCGCTGCGCCCGACGCCGCGCCCTCCGGGCAACCTCAGCCCAGGCGCTCGATGATCGTGGCGTTGGCGAGGCCGCCACCCTCGCACATGGTCTGCAGGCCGTAGCGACCGCCGGTGCGCTCCAGCTCGTTGAGCAGCGTCGCCATCAGCTTGGCTCCGGACCCGCCGAGCGGGTGGCCCAGGGCGATGGCACCACCGTTGACGTTCACCTTGGCCATGTCCGCGTGCAGCTCCTTCTCCCACGCCAGCACGACCGAGGCGAACGCTTCGTTGATCTCGACGACGTCGATGTCGTCCATCTGGAGCTTGGCCTTTTCCAGGACCTTCTGCGTGGCGGGGATGGGTCCGGTCAACATCGTCACCGGGTCGACCCCGGCCAACGCGAACGCGTGGACACGGGCCCGAGGACGCAGGCCAAGAGCATTGGCCTTCTCCTCGCTCATGATCAACACGGCAGCAGCGCCGTCGGTGATCTGCGACGAGTTGCCGGCGGTCACCTTGCCATCCGGCTTGAACGCCGGCTTCAGGTTGCCCAGGACCTCGACGGTCGTGTCGGGGCGGATGCCTTCGTCCTTGCGCAGCACGTCGTCAGTCGGCTTCCCCTCTTCGTCTTTGACGACGACCGGGATGATCTCGTTCTCGAACCGGCCCTCGGCGGTTGCCGTGACCGCTCGCTGCTGGCTGCGGGCGCTGAAGGCATCCAGGTCCTCGCGGCTGAGCCCCCACTGGTCGGCGATCATCTCGGCCGAGATGCCCTGCGACACCAGGCCGCCGCGCTCCGCGTACCGTCCCATGACGGTCGGGCCGAACGGGAAGCCGAGGTCACGGACCACCGACGAGCCCATCGGCGTGTGGGTCATGTGCTCCACTCCGGCCGCGATCACCACGTCGTAGGCACCGGCGATCACGCCCTGCGCAGCGAAGTGAACCGCCTGCTGCGAGGAGCCACACTGGCGGTCGATGGTGGTGGCGGGCACCGACTCGGGAAAGCCGGCTGACAGAACGGCGTTGCGGCCTACGTTCAGCGCCTGCTCGCCGACCTGCATGACGCAGCCCATGATCACGTCATCCACGAGGGCCGGGTCGAGGTCGTTGCGCTTTGCCAGCGCTCGCAGCGTCTCGGCCGCCAGGTCGACAGCGTGCCAACCCCGGAGCCGCCCATTGCGCTTGCCCCCCGGGGTGCGGATGGCGTCGACGATCACGGCTGTGGTCATGACATCTCCTTTCGCAGGTCCACGCTGGTCCGCCGGCACCGGATGAGCCCGGTCGGTCCTGGCGGCCAACGAACCTGACTGACTGGTCAAGATTCTTGCCGATGGCGAGCCCTGGGGTCAACCTGGGGTCAACTCGGAGGCCGATCCGGGGGCCCAGCCCCAGCCCCAGCCCCAACCCCAGCCCCAACCCCAGCCCCAACCATCCGGGGGCCCGACCGGACGCATCGACCGATCGCCTGCCCCGAGATACGGGCCCGCCACCCGGACCGGCACTACCGTTGACCGGCGTGACCAGGCGCGTGAAGGACATGGACCGGTGGCTTGGCGACGGGGGCATGCCGGTCATCGCCGCCGTCGGTGCGTCGTTCGGCGACTACGGAGTCGACGGCGAGGACCTGGGTTGGTCCACCGCGACGTGGACACCCACCGAGCTGGCGTGCAACCCGCACGGCACCGTGCAGGCCGGGATCCATGCACTGGTGCTCGACGCAGCCATGAACTTTGCCATCAACGCTGCGCTGGCAGGACGGGACCGCACCCGAGGCACGCTCGAAATGAAGACGGAGACGATGCGTCCCGCTATGCACGGCGCGAGGTACGCGATCCGGGGCGAGGTCGTGCGCATGGCGCGCCAGGTCGCCTACGGCGAGGCCACGGTGCGCGACGAGCGGGACCGGCTGGTGAGCCGGGCCACCGGGACCTTCCTCCTCCACCGGGAGCCGCCAGCCAGCATCGGGAGCCCCCAGCCGGCACCGGGCCCTGCGCCACACTGACCGCCGCTGCGAGCAGTCCGGACCGATCCGGCCGGGAACGGGCCGACAGCCCCGGCCCGGGATAGCGGTTTCGTGGCGGTGCACCGAGCGGGATGGCAGCGAGCCATCTCGCTATGGCCGGACGACCCAGACCTTCGGCTCGCGTGCCAGGGCCCACCGACGAAAGCGGCGGAAGGCCCCAGACCGTTCCTATCCCGACGATCGCCTTCCGGAACCAGCGAGAGCCCCACCGGAGTGGAGACCGAGCGCCGAGCGCCGAGCGCGACACCGTACCGGTACGATCCCCACGAGCCGGTCGCGCGCGATCCGGTGGTTCTCCCCGACATGCCGCTGCCCGCCGATCCGATGGCGGCGCCGGCGACCGGCGATGTTCGGACCGCTGTGGTCCCGCCCACCGTGGACCCACCGATCCTGGGAGACGCCATGCCTGTACCGGCGGCCGATCACCACCGCCCCCTCACCGATGGAGCTGCCTGGGGAGCCCGGCCGCTCCCCGCCCGGCGGCCGGCGTTCGGCGTCCCGGTCCCGTTGGCCGGAGCGGGCACCTGCCGGGCCTGTCACGGGCCGGCTGCCGGCACCGCCACCGTGTGCTGGTGCTGCCGGCAGCTCGCAACGCAGCTCGGGCAGGAGACACCCCCGGTGCTCCCGGCGGCACTCTTCCGCACCGGGGACGCCGTCCACGCCACCCTCCGGGGGTACAAGGACGCCACCGCTTCTCGAGCCCGATCGCATCTGACCTCCCGGCTGGCAGCCTCGCTGGGCGCGTTCGTCGACGACCACCAGCCCTGCCTACGCCGCTTGACCGGTCAAGTCGACGCCGTGTGCGCCGTCCCGGCCACGCGCCCGCGAGCAGGCAAGACCGCCGCAGCGGGTCCGGCCCCCTGCCCGACAGATCCGGTGCAAGCAGTCTTGGATCGGATCCCGGCGCTCGCCGGCATCCCCCCGCTCCGACTGGCGCCCGGACCGGGCCGAGTCCGGCATCTCCATGCGTCCGCGACCGCCTTCCGTCTGGCGGCGCGCCCCGGCCCCGGTGCCCGCGTGCTCCTGGTGGACGACACGTGGACGACCGGCGCCCACGCCCGAAGCGCGGCGGCAACCCTGCGCGCCGGTGGGTGCACGGTGGTCGCGGTGCTCGTCATCGGCCGCGCCATCGACCCCACCGCCTCCCCCGCCGTGCATGCCTGGTGGCGTCGAACACTTGCCGAGGTGCTGCGGCCGGCGAGTACCAGCCAGTACGCAGCCGGTGCGGCCTTGCCGTGCTGCCTTCCCTGGTGCAGCACCCGCCGACAACCGGCCCCGGCCATTGCGCCCTTGGCGTAGCGGTCGACGGGCATGGCGCCGGCAGCTGGCAACGCCACATCCGCCTGGCGAAGCACCCGTCAGCAGCCGACCCTGCTCACTCGGCCGTCAGCAGCCGACCCTGCTCACTCGGCCGTCAGCAGCCCCGCTCCCGCCGACGGCACCGCCTCGACCATGTCGACCTCCAACCCCTCGCGCAGCCCGCTGACCGGTTGCTCCGGTGTGATACCGCGATCGTCCCCCGCCAGCCACGAGACCGCCGAGGCCAGCAGGCACATGGCGGTGGCCGCGCTGAAGGCCAGGACCAGGCCATGGCGGAACGGCGACGACAGGAGCGACGGGAAGAACCTCGTGCCGATCACGGTGTGCGCCGTCGCCGGGCTCAAGTGTCCAAGGTCGGAGCCGAGGAGCGCCTTCATCGGGTTCACGCCGAGGAAGGCGGCGAACAGGCTCCCCACCGGTGGCAGCGCAGCGGCGTGGGCTGCGACATGGGCGGCAACGCCCTCACGCAGCAGCCGGGACCGCATCACACCGGGGAGGCTGGACGACAACCCCACGATCATGAGCGAAAAGAACACCCCGATCGACAGCACGAAGCCGGAATTCATGAGCGTGGCCAGCACCCCCGATGCCGCCCCGCGGTGGCGGGCTGGCGCCGAGTTCATGATGGCCATGGCGTTGGGCGCGGAGAACAGCCCGAAGCCCAGGCCGTTCAGGAAGATCACTGGGGCGAAGGTCACGTAGGAGAAGTTGGCCGGCAACAGCTCGAGCAGCACAAAGGTCAGGGCGCCGACGGCCATGCCGGCGGTAGCGAACCGCCGGCCGCCGTAGTGGTCTGACAGCCATCCCGACGCCGGGCCCGACATCAGGAACCCCACGCTGAGCGGAATCATGTAGATACCGGCCCACAACGGTGTCGAAGAGAAGCTGTACCCGTGCAGCGGCAGCCAGATCCCCTGCAGCCAGATGATGAGGATGAACTGCAGGCCACCCCGGCCCATGGCCGCCAGCAGGTTGGCGAGCGACCCGGCTCCGAAGGACCGGTTGCGGAACAGCTCCAAGTGGAACAAGGGGTCTTGTACCCGGCTCTCCACCCGGACGAAGGTGACCAGCAGCACGATGCCCAGCGCCAACGAACCCATCACGAGGGGGCTGGTCCAGCCCATGGCATGCCCGCCGTAGGGCTGGATGGCGTAGGTGATGCCCACCATGAGCGCCACCAGACCAGCGGCGAAGGTCAGGTTGCCCCACCAGTCCATGCGCGCCGGGCGACGTTCTGAGAGCTCCTTGAGCTTCAGCAACGCCCACAGAGCGCCGGCAGCTCCCACCGGAACGCTGATGAGGAAGACCAACCGCCAGTTGATGGTGGCGACCAGGCCGCCGACGATGAGACCGATGAACGATCCAGCGATGGCCGCCACCGAGTTGATCCCGAGAGCCATCCCGCGCTCCTCCTGCGGAAAGGCATCGGTCAAGATGGCGGTGGAGTTCGCCATCAGCAGCGCCCCGCCGACGCCCTGCACGGCCCGACCGACGATGAGCTCGAGCGCGCCGGTCGAACCTCGGCCGGGAACCAGCGCCAGGCCGAGCGATGCCAGGGTGAAGACCACAAACCCCGCGTTGTACATCCGGGTCCGCCCGAACATGTCACCGATCCGGCCGAAGCTGACCACCAGCACTGCCGTCACGACCAGGTAGGCCATCAGCATCCACAGCAGGTAGCTGATGTTGGCCGGCTGGAGCGGATTGAGGTCGATGCCGCGGAAGATCGCCGGGAGCGAGATGATCACCACCGATGCGTTCAGCGTGACCAGGAACATGCCCAGAGTGGTGTTCGACAGGGCGGTCCACTTGTAGCGATCGGGATGCACCCCGTGCGGCGAGCGCGCGCCGCCACGCCGTCCAGTCTGGTGGCCTCGAGACATCTCCGTAGCCTTCCGCGGCCGGCACAGAAATTCAAAAGCCCGTTTGAACAGTCGACCGGTTGGCGGACCGGGAGCAGGTCCAACCCGGCGGGCGGTACCGCCGGCACACGCACCGACCACCCGGGAAGCCGCATCGACACGCACCTCCAGCCGCTGCCAGCCGGCCCCGCCAGGGCCCGACCGGCCACCTGGGTCGACGCCCGCACCGATCGCTCAGGCACCTCAGGTGCGGCTCCCGACCCCGACTGCGACTTCCTCACCTATCATGGGTCCGGCTCATCGGGCTCGGGCAGGACGTGCAACCGCACCAGCTGGTCCGAGCGCTTGGGGACGTAGCTCAGTTGGCTAGAGCACCTGCTTTGCAAGCAGGGGGTCGTGGGTTCGAGTCCCATCGTCTCCACCAACCCACATGTGGCTACATGTGCTACAGTCAGGGACGTGGCCGACTCCATTTCCGTTCGTGACCTGCGGAACACGGTCAGCGAAGTGCTCCGTCGAGTCGAAGGCGGCGAGAGGTTGACGGTCACGGTTGACCGGCGCCCGGTCGCCGAGATCGTGCCGCTGCGCCGTCGTCGGACGGTGCCGGCAACTGAGGCGCTTGCCGTCGCGTCCCGGCATGCAGCCGACCGTGGCCTCCTGAGGGAGGTGCGGGGCCTGCTTTCCGATACGACTGACGATCTATGAGGGCCCTGCTCGACACCTCGTTCTTCGTCGCCACGGAGTCGGGGCGACCTCTTGGCGAGATGGCAGGGGTGACCGAAACCGAGGTCTCTGTGGTGACGTTGGCCGAATTGACCCTCGGCGTGCTGATGGCAAACGACGATCATCGACCGGCCAGGGTCGCGACGCTCTCGGCTGTGGAGTCGACCTGGGATCCGTTACCAGTGGACGCCGAGGTTGCGCGCCAGTTCGCCCGCATAGCCGCCGTCCTGCGCGCCGATCGTCGCCGGGTCCCGATCCTGGACGTGCTGGTGGCTGCCACTGCCATTGCCGAGCAGATCCCGGTCGTCACCCAAGACCACGACTACGACGCCATTCCCGAGGTCGAGGTGATCCGGGTCTGATCCAGCCCACTCGATTCGAGTCGAGCACACTGACCCGTTCCCGCAGATCAGGGAAGTTCGAATGGGACATCGTCGTCTCCACCGCCCTGACCAGGGTTTATAGTCTGCGAACGTTTCAGGTCAGAACCGCTTGGTTCAGTTTCAGGTCCTCCCGACATGGACGTGGGTCGATTCAGGGATCCGAGCTTCGGCGCCGTTCGTGTGGGAGGACGTGCTCGATGGGCCCGAGGATGAGCACGATGAGGCCAAGTGCGGCGTCGGCGGAGTGCATGCCGCAGGCCCGGTTGACGATGAGGCGAGCTCGGCGGTTCAGTTCCTCGTGGCGGGCATAGTTCCGCCGAGGCGCACCGCCACCAGGTTCTTCGCCCGCCGCTCGGGATTCGTCTTGGCCGCGGTGACGAACGGCTTCAGGCTGGAGCGTCGTGCCTTGGAGCAGAACCGGTCGACAAGCTCGCCCGCTTCGTCTTCGGTGAGGTCGCCGGCGAGGACGGCCCGCAAAGTGTGGCTGGTTCCACCGGTCGTTGCAACGCGATCTCGTTTCGGCGGCCGCCCCCCTCGGACGGATCGACACACCCGACGACATCGCCGACGCCTGCCTCGGCATCGTCGGTTCGCGCTACCTGGCGGGCCAGACCATCCTGGTCGACGGCGGGCTGGGGCTCGCCATCTGATCGCCGACGGCCGCTCCAAGCGGAGGCGGCCCAGGTGCTCGAAGGAGGGGCGGCTGTCCACCGAGGTCCGCCAGAGCATTGTCCGGCCTCTTGTCCTACGCTGGGAATATGGCGTGGTGCGTCGGACCGGTTCGAGGAGGACGTGCAGCGGGCACAGGGCACCGTCGCGGTTTCCGGTCTTCGCCCGTCCGGGCCAGATCGGACGTCGTTCCTCGCTCTGCCCTCCAGCATCGCGGCGACGCGCCGCGGACCCTGGTCACCGCGTGCAACGCCGGAGCGACCGACCGGACGGGCACGCACGCAGTCTCGTCGCCGACGACGGGCCCCCCGTCACGCGGCGCCATCTGCAAGCTCCGGCCGCTGCGCTGTGCCCACATGCCGGGTGAGTCTGTCGACGGCCACGCCTCCCCACGCAGGACCTTGCCGACACCTGCCCGACCGAACCGCGCCTTGGCGCCGACAGCCCGCCGTCGCTGCCGAACACGATGCCTCTGGACGCTTCCAGACGCACCAGGGCCTTCGCCGGTCACCTGACCTGCCGGCGATGACCGCTGCTCCCTGCCTGCATCGACAAGGGGCGGGTCCATGCCCTGCTGCGGCATGCCGCCACCAAACATTCAAGGCGGCAGACGCGCGCGTCGATGACTGCAACAGGAGCGGTGGAACCGATGATTCTGCGTGATGCGTCCCTGGCGGAGCTGGCGGAAGGCCGGAGCAATGGGATCGGCGGGGCGTTCCACGACGCCGTCACGGGCATGGCGATCCTGGACGGAAGCGGGCGGTTCCGACTTGTCAATCCGGCATTCTGCCGGATGGTCGGGCGCAGCGAGACCGACCTGGTGGGGATGAGCCCGGCAGACATCACCCACCCCGACGATCGCTCCGAGTCGGTCGCCATGATGGGCTCGCTCCTCACCGGCCAGGTCAACACCAACCAGGTCCGCAAACGGTACGTCCGACCCGACGGCTCGGTGCTGGTGGCGTTGCGCACCACCAGCGTGGTGCACAACCCGGCCGGGGCGGTCGTCGGGCTGTTCAGCCAGATCGTCGACGTGACCGCCGCCGCCGCCGCCGAGGACGCGCGCCGCCGATCGGACAAGCGCTTCCGGACGCTGATGGAGCACGCGTTGGACCTGACCGTCCTCCTGGACGGCGGTGGCCGTATCACGTACGTCTCGCCGGCCTGCACGCGGATGCTCGGTCACCGCCTGGCCGACTGCATGGCCCGCTCCGCATTCGACTTTGTCCACCCCGACGACCTGAGCCGCGCGCACGCGGGGTTCGAGCGGCTGGCCGCGCTCCCGGGATCCACGACTTCGAACGAGCTCCGGGTGCGCCATCACGACGGGTCGTGGCACCTCGTCGAGGTCGTCGCCACCAACCTCCTCGACAACCCCGATGTCGGCGCTCTGGTCATGAACGTGCGCGACATCACCGACCAGCGCCGCTACCAGGACCAGCTCGCCGCCAACGAGCAGTGGCTCCGGGCTCTCGTCGACAACTCCTGGGACATCATCACACTGCACGGTCGGGACGGCCGGTACCTGTTCTGCAACCCGGCGGTGACGTCCCTGCTCGGCTACGACCCCGACGAGCTCGTCGGCAGCGACCCCTCGGCCCTCATCCATCCCGATGACATGGACGCCGTGGCGACCTACCGGGCCGTGGTTGGCGGTGCCACACCCGGCGTGGCGTTCCAGTACCGGATGCGCACCAACGATGGTGCCTGGCGGTGGATGGAGTCCACAGCCCACAATCGCCTGGACGACCCCGCTTTCGGTGGTGTCGTCGTCATCACCCGCGACGTCAGCGCACGCCGTCGGCGTGCTGCCCAGCAGGGTGCCGTCGCCACGCTCGGGGGCCGGGCTTTGCTCGGCGATCCACTCGACGAGATCTTCGACCGAGCGGTCCACCTGGTGGCCAACGCCCTCGGCGTGGAGCACTGCGCCGTCCTGCAGGTCACCGGCGGCAACCGGCTCACGGTCATCGCCCGCGCCGGTTCACCGTTGGTCCAGGGGTCGTTCGCCGCCGAGGTCGACGGGCGCCCCGTCTCGGTGACGGCACAAGCCTTGCGGGAGGGGACAGCCGTGGTCTGGGACAGCTCGGTGGGAAGCGAGCCGGGCAACCTCCACCCGAACCTGCTGCAGGCCGGGCTCCGCAGTGGTGCGTCCGCGGTGATCTCCGGTGGTGGAGGCACGCCGTACGGTGCGCTGACCGTCCACGCCACGGTGCCCGACGCGTTCTCCCGCGACGACATCTCGTTCCTCGAGGCAAGCGCCAACGTGCTCGCCGCTGCCATTGGCAGGCAGCGGATGGAAGAGGAGCTGCGCCGACGAGCGTTGCACGACGAGCTGACCGGGCTCCCCAACCGGACGCTGCTCGTCGACCGGCTGACCACCGCCCTGGCCCGCCTGCAGCGGCACCCGGGCAGTGTGGCAGCGCTCTTCGCCGACGTCGACGACTTCAAGCTCGTCAACGACAGCCTGGGGCACGCAGCAGGTGACCGCGTGGTCTGCGCCGTCGTCGATCGGGTCCTGGCGGTACTGCGCCCCAGCGACGCGGTGGCACGCTTCGGCGGCGACGAGCTGGTCGTCGTCTGCGAGGACACCGACGCCGCCGAGGCACAGCACATCGCCGAGCGCATCCGCACCGCGCTGCAGATGCCGATCAACGTGGCCGACCGCCATGTCGTCCTTTCCGTGAGCATCGGCATCGCCACCACCACCGACGCCTCGCTGACGCCGGACGACCTGCTAGCTCAGGCAGACACGGCGATGTACTCGGCCAAGCGCGCCGGGAAGGACCGTTCCGCTCTGTTCGACGACCGCATGCGCGACGAGGTCACCGAGCAGCTCGACACCGCATCGGGCCTGCGCCGTGCCGTGGCCGGTGACGAGCTTCGCCTCTTTTACCAGCCAGTGGTGGACGCCGGCACCGGCGCCCTCATCGGCAGCGAGGCGCTGCTCCGGTGGCAGCACCCGACCGACGGGCTCCTTGGGCCCGATCGGTTCATCAGGCACGCAGAGGCGTCAGGCCTGATCGTGCCGGTCGGCGCCTGGGTGCTGCAGACCGCCTGCCGCCAGATCGCCCGCTGGAACACGGAGGGGTTCGACGGGCACGTCTCCATCAACGTCTCGGGGCGGCAGCTCGCCGAGCCCGACATCGTGGCAAGCGTTGAGCGGTCGATCGGCAGCTCCGGCGCGAACCCGGGACATGTCCTTTTGGAGGTGACCGAAAGCGCCGTGATGTCCGACCTGCGACGTTCCGCCGTTGTGATCGAGAAGTTGCGAGCGCTCGGGGTCCGGGTCGGGATGGACGACTTCGGCACGGGCCACTCATCGCTCTCGTATCTCGCCAACTTGCCGTTCGACTTCGTCAAGATCGACCGGTCGTTCATCACCCGCCTTGCCAACGACCCGCGCGCCGCCGCGCTGCTGGAGGCTGTGGCCACCTTGTGTCGCACCCTTGACCTCATCGCCATCGCCGAGGGCGTCGAGACCGAGGAAGAGCGCGCCCAGGTCCAACAGCTCGGCATCCCGTTCATCCAGGGGTTCCTGTTCGGCCGGCCGGTTCCCCCTGCCGAGTTCCCCACTCAGCCCGCCGCGTAGCGACGCAGGATCCGCTCGCGCCGCTTGGGTTGGATGTTGGCAAGCGACACGTTTCCGCCGTAGTGAGCGACCACCCTGCGGTCCATCACCCGGTGCCACAGCGGCGGCACGTACGCCAGGGCGATCATGCCGCCGTACCCCTGAGGGAGCTGGGGCGCGGAGTCGAAGTGCCGCAACATCTGGAACCTTCGCGTGGGGTTGGCATGGTGGTCGGAGTGCCGCTCCAGGTTGTAGAGGAACACGTTGGACGCCACGTGGTTGGAGTTCCAGCTGTGCTCCGGCAGGCACCGCTCGTACCGCCCGCTCTCCAGCCGCTGGCGCAACAGCCCGTAGTGCTCCAGGTAGTTGACGACTTCGAGCAGCGAAAAGCCGTACACGGCTTGGATCAGCAAGAACGGGACCGCTCGGGGGCCGAGCACTGCGATGATCCCGCCGAAGAGCACGGCCGACATGGCCCACGCCTGCAGGATCCGGTTTCGAGGTGACCACGATCCGCGCCCTTCACGCCGGAGCCGGATGTGCTCGAGCGACCATCCCGACCGGAGCCCGCCGAAGACGGTGCGGGGGAGGAATGCCCAGAACGATTCGCCGAGCCGTGCACTGGCCGGGTCCTCGGGCGTAGCCACCCGGGAGTGGTGCCCCCGGTTGTGCTCGACGGTGAAGTGCCCGTACATCGTCTGGGCCAGGACGACACGCGACAGCCAGCGCTCCACCTTCTCGCGCTTGTGGCCCAGCTCGTGGGCGTTGGCGATGGCGATGCCGCCGACCGCACCGACCGTGAACGTGAGACCAAGGGCATCGAACCAGGGAAGCCGGTCGTGCGTGACGATCCACGCGCTCCACAGCAGGCCGGCGTATTGCAGTGGCAGGAACAGATAGGTGCACCACCGGTAGTACCGGCTCTGCTCGAGCTGGGCCATCGCCGAGTCCGGGGGGTTGGTGGCGTCGGTCCCGACGATGGCGTCGAGCGCCGGGATCACGGCGAGCACCCAGATCGGCCCCATCCAGAGGAACACGCCGAGGCCACTGACGCGGTACGCCCCCCATGCGACGAGCGGAAGGAGAGGAACCACCAGTCCCAGAAGCCACAACGCCCGGTGGGGATCGCGCCACCGGGTGGGCTCCGTCGCCGGCCCGGCGCTGCCGGCGGCTTCCGGCGCCCGTGCCGCGACCGCCGCGGCGCCTGCCGCGTCGGCGTCGACGCCGCCAGCGGGCCCGCAGGTTGCGCTTCCTCCATATATGGACTGTGCATTCTTGGCACCGACCGTCGTGCTGCCGGCACTGCCGGCAGCGGCCTCGATGGTCATCGGTCCCTCCCCTTGCTTTCGAGGCACGCACGGGTGCGTGCCGTCTTGACGGTTCTGGCGGACTTGATGGTCGTTATGGTGTCGGCGGACGTGATGGGTTCGCTCGACCACCACGGTCGTTACGGGTTCGTACCGGCGTACAACCTGGCGCGGTCATCGCTGCCGGCCCCCGCTCCCGACAAGACAGCGGGCGCCAGGTACGCGATCCCGTCCACGAACAGCCCGGCGATCGCGTCGGCCACCAGCTCGGGGGGGTCGTCAGGGGCCGTGACGGCGTAGCTGACCAGTAGCCGGGCGATGATGTCGGCGAAACGACGGAGGTGCACGACATCGATGTCGGGAAACCGCGATGCCACCACGACCTCGGCTGCCTGCCGGACGAGCGCCATCGTCGGGCTGCCCTCGATCGTCAGGAACGGAACCAGCGAATCGGGCTCGGTGCGGACCAGCCGGTCGAGGATGGGATGCTCCCGGGTCGCCCGAAGGGCCACGAGGATCGCGGCACGGAGCGCGGCACGGGGGTCCTGGTGCTCCTCGACCGCCGCCAACACCTCAGCCGTGATCTTGGTGGCCTCCTGGGCGACGACAGCGGCGACCAGGGCTGGCTTCGACGAGAAGTGCTTGTACAGCGTCTGCCGGGACAACCCCGCGTTCCGGGCCACGTCACCCATGGAAAGCCGGGCGATCCCGTGGACCGCGGCACCCTCCAGCGCGGCCGCCAGCAGGCGTTCCCGGACAGTGCTTCCTGGCTGCATAGGTTTACATAGTAACGGCGACTGTCAAGTTGTCAACCAGACGCAGCGCCTGGTTCCTGGCCACCGTGGTCACCGGTCTCTGCGAGGCACCGGGGGCCGAGCGCGTCGACGACCGTCTCGGCGATCTCGGCCAGGACGCCGAGCTGGGCAGGGGTGAGCAGGTCCACGAACGAACGCCGGACGGCTGCGACATGCCCCGGTGCGGCTTGTGACAGCGCGCGGTGGCCGCCTGCGGTGATCGCCACGAACAGCCCGCGCTGGTCGCTCGGGCAGCGTTCGCGAACGACGAGACCGCGCTCGACCATCCGGGCCACGTGATGCGACAGCCGGCTCTTCTCCCAGCCCAGCTCGCGCCCGAGCTCGAAGGCGCGCATCCGACCGTCGGCACGGTCGCTCAGAACGGCGAGGACCCCGTAGTCCTGCAGCGAAAGCTCCCCGCCCGCAGACAGCTGGCGGGCCAGGACACCATTGAGGTGTGCGTGCATGCGCTGCAAGCCCTTCCACGCCGACAGTTCGGCCGGGTCGAGCCACCGCACCGCTTCGTTCGCATCCGTGCCGGTCATGGCCGTCCTCTCCTCTCCCGTCCTTTCCTGCCGCTTCGCCGACGGCGCCTGGCACCCCCTGCCGCTCTGCCCGTCCTCGTCGCCAGCCGGCACCTCCCCGCTCCTCGCTGCCCGGTCGGCCCCCGGCCGGCCGCGGCGCCGCGGCCGGCCGGGTCCACCTCAGGCGGCATCCTTGATGGCCGACACTTCCAGCTCCAGCTCGATCTTTTCGCCAACCAGAACGCCACCAGCCTCGAGCGCGGCGTTCCAGTTGACGCCCCAGTCCTTGCGGTTGACGGTGACCCGGCCCTCAAGACCCAGGCGCAGGTTTCCGTACGGATCGACTGCCGTGCCGTTGTACTCGAATTCGATGGTGACGGGCTTCGTCACACCCTTGATGGTGAGATCGCCGGTAACCCGGTACGTGCTGTCGTCAACCGGCACAACCGCCGTGCTCACGAACCGGATCTCCGGAAAGGTGTCCATGTCGAAGAAGTCGTTGCTCCGCAGGTGCGCGTCACGATCTGCGTTCCGGGTGTCGATGCTGGCTGCCTGGATCGTGACTTCCAAGCTCGACCTCGACGGGTCGGTCCCGTCGAACGTGCCCTTCCCGGTGAATTCGTTGAACGAGCCACGCACCTTGGTCACCATGGCGTGACGGGCGACGAACCCGACACGGCTATGCGTGGGATCGAGCGTGTAGGTACCGCTGGGGGGTGTGGGGGTGGTCATCGTGAACCTCGCTTCCGCCGGTCTGGATGCCGGTCTCGTCACGTCCAACATAGTTGTTTTATCAACTATTCCACGGTGCCGGCCCGGCCAGTCCGTCAGTGCGCCCGCCACCCGGACTCAGCACCCCCGGCGACCCGGTATCAGTGCGCCGCCACCCGGACTCAGCACCCCGGCAACCCGGTATCGCGCACCTCCCCGTTGCCCTGCTGCGCATGCTCGGCAAGCCCGCTCCGGTCCGCGACGGGGTGCCGCTGGGGTTCCGGGCGAGCCCCGTCACCGCTCGACGGGATCCCGGGCTGGTCCGGCAGCACCGCCGAGGCTGGCGACTCAGGTGCGAGCATGCTGCGAAACCCGGTCAGCAGCCCGCCGAGCTCCATGGGAACCACGATCTTCGTCGACGGCGACGTGCCGACGTTCTTGAGCGTCTCGAGGTACTGCAACTGCATGGTGTTGCGGTCGAGCCCCCGAGCGACCACCAAGATCGTGTCGAGGCCGGCCGCCAGCCCCTCGGCGCGCAAGATGGCTGCCTGCCGCTCACCTTCAGCCCCCAGGATGGCCGCCTGCTTGGTGCCCTCGGCCAGTGTGATCGCGGCCTGCTTCTGCCCCTGGGCCTCGGTGATGGCGGCCCGGCGCGTCCGCTCGGCGGACATCTGCCGGGTCATGGCCTCGAGCACGCCGGCAGGTGGGTTCACCTCGCGAACCTCCACCGTGGTCACCTTGACGCCCCAACGCTCGGTGACCTCGTCGAGCCGGACCCGAAGCGACGCGTTCATCTCCTCGCGCTTGGACAGCACGTCGTCGAGCGGCATATCGCCCACGACGCTGCGCAGCGTCGTCGCGGCGACGTTCTGGGCCGCGGCAGCGAAGTTCTGGACCTGCAGGACCGACATGGCCGGGTCCACCACCTTGTAGAAGATGATGAAGTCGATCGAGATGGAGGCATTGTCCTTGGTGATGGCGGTCTGGTGCGGGATCTCCAGGAAGCGCTCCCGCATGTCGACCCATGTCGTCCGATCGGTCACCGGGTTCACGAGCACGAGGCCGGGACCCCGCAGACCCACCGCGCGACCCAGGCGGAAGAGCACGATCCGCTGGTACTCCCGGATGATCCGTACCGACAGCCCGAACGTCACGACCATGGCCAACACGACCAGACCGACCACGATGCCCACGATCATGTGCTCTGCTCCTTGGGTTCACCCGGGGCGGGACCGACCAGGTCACTTGGGAGCGCCGCCTCAGGCTCCTCACCCCAGACGTCGAGCCGGACGCCGCCTGCCCGCAGCACCTGCACCCGGGTGCCGGCTCGCACCGTGCCGTTGACCGACGACGCCGACCACTGCTCACCGTGGACCCGCACGATGCCTGCGGGAACCAGGTCGGTCACCGCTACCCCCTCGGTCCCCTCGAGCGATGCGACAGGTGGTCCGGCGGCGACCGACGCGCGCAGCCCCTTCCACGCCAGGAACCCGACGCCGCCCGACACGACCAGATCGGCGACGAGGAGCGCCCACAGCAGCGGTGCCGAACGCCCGTCGACCGCCATGAGCACAAGCCAGGCAGCCCCGAGCCCACCGATGACGCCGGCCGCGGCATGGACGTGCGGCCCCGAATGGAAGCCCACAAGCGAAACGAGGACAACAAGCCCGAGCAGGATACCGGCAATGACCCACATGTGCGCCTCCTCGGAGGGTTGCGCTGCTCTCATGCTACTGCCCCGCACCCCGAGCGCCCTGTATGCCGGCGGGACGCCGGCTGGACCGCTCCTCGATCGCCGCAACCCCAAGATCGACGGTGTGGGGCCGGGCTTTCCCGGAGATCCCGTCCCGCCGGATCGACTCTCACCGCACGACCATGACGTGTCGCCGGTCACCAACGGCAACCGCTGCCGGTGACCGCCGGCCGGGCCCAGCTCACCATGCGCTCAATCCTGGAGGCCGAGCACCATGCGGTTGGTCAGCCGGCCGATCTCCACCCCGGCAGACAGGGTCAGAACGATGACGTCGGGCCGCTCGGCGGTCGCCGCCCAGCGGTCCGCTGCAGCTGGTCCACCGACGAAGTGCATCCACCGGCAGAACTGATCCACGATCTCCCCGGCATACGGTCGGGGCTGGGCCAAGAACGTAAGGAGCGTGTCGTGCGGATCGGCGGACACGACCCCGGTACGGGGGTCGACCTCCACGACGATCTCCACGCCGGTGACCGGGCACCGGGATTCGGCTCGGGCGAAGCGGCCGACCAGTTCGGGGACGAACAACGTGTCCCAGGCGCACCACGCGCCGCACTCCGCCCCGGCAAACCGCAGTCGGTGCGCTGCTGGGCCTTCCTGCAACCCGAGGAACCCCGCGACCGCCGTGCCCCGCCGAACGGCGGTGGGCAAGCCTGCCATGACGTCACCGGCCTCGGTGATGCTCATCCCCGCCAGGGACGCGACCGCCTCTGGCGTAGCCGCCACCCCCGCGCTCAGCAACCGGTGGACCGCCATCCCCGCTCGACGCTGGCGGGGATCGAGCACGGGCAGCGCCCCGGCAACCACCGTGGCCAGCTGGTCCGTGTCGACGTCGAGATCGATCGCGCGCTGCATGGTCTCACTCCCGGGCATCGTGGTCACCGATTCGCGCGGTCCGGCCAGCAGCCCACGTCGGTCGGCCACCGGGCCGGGCGCCACGCCGATCATGGCCTCGAGCGCGTCCTGTGGCAAGCCAGACGATGCGGCCGAGCGCGGGTCGTACCGCACCTGCGCGACCCGGCACCCACCCCATCCGGCGCCCACCAGGCGACCGCGTCATCCGGCGCCCACCAGGCGACCGCGTCATCCGGCGCCCACCGGGCGACCGCGTCATCCGGCGCCCACCGGGCGACCGCGTCATCCGGCGCCCCATCGGTAGCGTCGGCCCGGTGAACCACGCTTCAGTCCCCGACCAAGCGATCCCAACTCGGCGCGTCCTCGTCTCCGAGGTATGGATCGTCCTGGGGCTCTCCCTGGGGGCGTCGGCCCTCTACGCCATCCTCGACCTGGCCCGCAGCCTCAGCGCCAACCAGCCGCTGCGATCCCAGAGCGCGGTGATCAACGCATCGGCCGGAACCACGTCGCTCCTCGACCTTCTGTACCAGCTCGTCGGCATCGCCGTCGCCCTGGTCCCCGTCGTCCTTGTCATCCACCTCCTGCGGCGCGGCGGTGAGACCCCCGGGGCCATCGGGCTCGACGGTCGGGCCCCGCGCCGGGAGGTGCTCTGGGGAATGCTGCTGGCCGCCGGTATCGGCGGCGCAGGGTTGGCCCTCTACATCGGCGCCTACCACCTCGGGTTGAGCGTCCGGATCGTGCCCACCACGCTGCCAGCGCTGTGGTGGCGGATCCCCGTGCTCGCTCTGGCCGCCGTGCAGAACGGGATCCTCGAGGAGGTGATCATCTGTGGCTACCTGCTGCATCGACTGGACCAGCTGGGCTGGAGCGACCGTCGATCTCTGGCCACCAGCGCCGTCCTGCGAGGCTCCTACCACCTGTACCAGGGATTTGGCGGCTTCGTCGGCAACCTGGTGATGGGGCTGATCTTCGGACGGATCTACCAGCGCGAGCACCGACTGGGCCGGCTCGTCCTGGCCCACTCGCTCATCGATGCCGGTGCCTTCATCGGGTATGTGGCCCTGAAGGGGAAGGTGTCCTGGCTTCCCTGACACAGGTGGACCGCCTGGACCACGTGCTTCGTCACCGCGCCGGAAGCGACACCGCTGCCACGGCCGGGCTGGGGTGGACGGCACCGCCGGCACCCGTCAGTAGAACTGCTGCCAGTTCGCCGTCGAGGGTTGGCTCACTGACGCGGGGCCGGCCCCGAACACCGAGAAGACGTTCTCCATCAGGCGTTGGAACACCGGGGTGACCCCGGGCCTGGGCGGGCTGACGGCGCCGGGGATGTGCGGAGCGTCGGTCAGCAAGTCGACGAACGCCGCGTCGCCGGTGGCCAGCACCCCGCCGCCACCGGGCTGGGTGTAGTAGGTCATGTCCGACACCCGCCCCGGCCCGCGGTTGAGCACCGGCGAGTGGCACAAGATGGTGACGTTGCGGGGCCCGGGCGTGTAGCTCTGGTAGTTGTCGTACTCGCCCTGGACAGCCTTGGGCAGGTGCTGCCCCGCGGTGACCCCGGTCCCGGCGAACACCCACGCGCCGGGGTCGACAACCACCATGTCGGCATCGGCGGCGATGTCGGAGTACTGCTCGCCGATGAGGGTCTGCTCGGGCCGCGGGTCGGGCCCGCTCGGCCAGTTGGCGGTGACCTCTGCCGGGTCCACGCCCCACATCGGGTCCTGCTTCATGAAGCGGTCCTTGTAGCAGATCTGGTGCCGATCGGGTCCGAGGGGCGACGCCGCGAACCGGATGTGCCGGTAGCAGGCGTTCGCTCCGAGGAAAGCGAGGTTGACCCCGCTGTCGCGCGCGCTCGTCGCCGCGTCGCGCATGGTCGCCGACCAGTACTCGTCGTGGCCCAGGCTGAACATGCACCGCGTGCCGAGGAGGAACGTCGGATGGCGGTGCAGGTCCACACTGGTGATGTACGTGACGTCAAGGCCGAGGCGCTCCGCCATGTACACGAGCGGGAACTCGTTGCCAAAGAAGTCGTTCGCGACGTCAGGGTGCTGGTACGGCCGATCGTAGGACACGACCCGGGACCGACCGGGCACGCCGGCGGGGCTGGTGTACAGGCTGTAGCCACCGTAGGTGTTGTAAGCCTGCCAGGTGGTCACGGCGCTCATGACCACGAACGCTGCCGTGCTCGACGGGTCGCGCACGCAGAGCGGGACATAACCGTCGGTGGTGCCGTCGCTGGCCACCAGCTTGAACAGATACATGCCCTGGAGCCAGCCCGGCTGGACGGTCACCTGCAGCGACGGGGCCCAATGGCACTCGATCATGTTGGTGCCCGGAGCCAGCACCGGCCGGGGCTGGGGCTGGGCCGGAAGCTCCCCCGATTCCCACACGAGCCGCCCGCCGAGGCCACCGTAGTAGCCCATCCGGTAGAGCTCGACCCGGTACGCCATGGACGGCGCGTCCACGTACACGGTGACGGTGTCGCCCGCCACCGCGCTCACCCGGTCGGCATAGCCGTACAGCGTCGTCGGCTTCGCCAGGACCCAGCCGAGGGTGCCCGGGCGCTGGTTCTCCTCGACCACCCACCGAGCCACCGGCACCACCGGACCGCTCGGCAGCGGCTGGTCGCTGACCGCAAGGGGAGCCGGCGTGCCCGGCGTCTCCGGCGTCGATCGGGACGTCCGCTGGTGGGTAGGCCGGCCCGGGCCGGACGTGAGCAGGTCATCGGCCCCCCACGCGGCCGCCCCCAGTGCGGCCAGGCCGACACCGGCGCCAGCACCGCGCAGGAGCGCCCGCCGGTCGATGCGCCTGGCATGGCGCGGCTCGGGACCGTGATCGTCTTCACCCACCATGCACCTCTCGTACGGTCGTCCAAGCGCAGCGCGCAGCGACGGACGCCCGGCATTTCTCGACTGCCGGCACGGGCGCCTGCATGGCGCCGTCCCGAAACGCCGTCCCGAGGGTAGCGCCGGAATCCCGGCCATCGCCGGCGCGCCCGGGTTCCTGTGGGCGCACAGGCTGCACTGTCCCAGGCCGAACCGTTCAAGGCGAAACAGGCCCGAGCGGCACTGTCCCAGGCGACGCCGCCAGCCCAGGCGAGGCCTTCGGAACCACTTGGCCCGAGAGACAACCGACGCGGTCGCCGCCTCCGGAGCCACTTCGCCCCAGCGACATCCGACCCGGGCGACGCTCAGGTGGCGGCGGCGTGCCGCGGACCCCGCCGGGGCGGGAGGGGCACCCGCAGCAGGTCGGTGGCGGCGACGACGTCGGGGAACACGGCGCTGGTCTCGTCGAGCAGGACCCGCTCGTCGGGATAGCGCTGGGAGAAGTGCGTGATGACAAGACGCCTGGCGCCGGCCTCCGCCGCAATGGCGCCGGCTTGCCCAGCGGTGAGATGCCGGTACCGGGTGGCGAGATCCGCGTCGGCACTCGAGAAGGTCGCCTCGCAGACCAGCAGGTCGGCGTCGGCGGCCAGAGCCACCGCGGCGTCGCACAGTCGGGTGTCCATGACAAAGGCGACGACCTGGCCAGGCCGGTCGACGCTCACATCGTGCAGGTCCACGGTGCGGCCACCGACCCGCAGCGAGCCGGCACGCTGGAGATCGGCAACAGCCGGGCCGTGCACGCCCAGTGCTGCCAGCCGGTCGGGCAGCATGGTCCGGCCCGGCGGCTCCTCGATCCGCCATCCGTAGGTGTCGGGCTCGTGATCGAGGCGACGCGCCACGACGGCGAACGGGGGGCCGGCGACGACCACCCCGTCCCGGTCCACGGGCCGCTGGCGGACCTCCGCCAGCTCCGTGAACACCGAGGCGTGCAGCAGACGATCGACATACGGCTGGCTGCTTGCCGGGAAGTGGAGATCGACAGGGTGGGCGACCCCGTCGAGCGACAGCCGCTGGACGACACCGGGCAGACCGAGGCAGTGGTCCCCGTGGAGGTGGGTGATGCAGATCCGGGTCAGCGCCGACGCCGGCACGCCGGCCAGGAGCATCTGGCGCTGGGTGCCTTCGCCGGGGTCGAACAGGATCCCCTCACCGTCCCACCGCAACACGTACCCGTTGTGGTTGCGACGCCGTGTCGGCACCTGGCTGGCGGTGCCCAGGACGATCAGCTCGCGCACGGCCCGACCCGTCGCTGCCGGTGAGCCACCTGCCCCTCACCTCGCTCACCTCGACGCATGCCGGGGATCAGGCCGCACCACCCCGGCCGGACCGGGAGGCCAGGCCCGGGACCGAGCTGCTCGACCCGGAGCTCGCGCTGCCGGAGCTAGTCGGACCCGACGACGTCCCCGACGAGCAGGTGATGGCGACGCTCGCCCCCGACGCTGCCGCGGTCCCGTAGGCCGGGCTCTGGCTCACGACGGTGTCGCCGGGGCTCGAGCAGGTGCTGTCGGGCTGGGGCACGTAGCCGGCGCTGCTGAGCGTCTGCTCGGCGGTGCCGGCGGTGTCTCCGACCACGTTGGGGACGACCGGCCCCGAGGACACCACCAGGATGACGGTGGAACCCCGGGTCACCTGCTTGTTGGGACCCGGCTGGGTGGTGATCACCTGCCCGGTCTTGACCGCGTTGCTGGGTTGCAGGACCGTGTTGGCGCTGCACGTCAACCCGTAGCTTCCCAGCAGGCTGCACGCCGTGTTCTGGCTGTCACCTGAGACGTCGGGGATGGTCACGTTCGCCGAGGTCGTGGTGGTCGTCGACTGCGCCGCCGTCACGAGGGTGACGGTGTCGCCCTTGTGCGCGGTGCTCCCGGCGTTCGGGCTCTGGGTGCAGACCACGTTGACCTGGGTGCACGTGCCGCTGTACTGGACGCTGGGGACCAGCCCCAGGCTGCGAAGGTCCTGCTGGGCGATGGACAGCGACTGGTTCTGCTCGTCGGGGACGGTGATCGTGGTGGCGACGGGAGTGGCGACGCGGGTGTAGAGGTCGACGGTAGTTCCCTTCGTCACCGAGGTGCCGGCGCCGGGCACCGTCCGGGTGACGGTGGCACTCCCCGGCGCGCCCCGAGCGTCAACCTTCAGTCCCTGGGCTTGGAGTGTGGCCGAGGCCTGCGACACCGTGTCGTTGGCGACCGACGGCACCTGGACCGTGGCCACGGCCGTCCCGACGTGCCACCAGCCGAGCGTGCGCCCGAGGAAAAAGACGACCACGCCGAGCGCGACCAGCAGCAGCAGCAGCAAGGCGATCCACCAGCCGGTGTGGCTGGAGTCCTCGACGGCAGCGGGTCCGGTCACGACCGGCAGGGACTGGGTACCGCTGAAGGCGGCCATTGCACGCGTCGTCGACGGAGGTACCTGCGCCGGCCGGGTGGCAGCGGCCGCTCCTGCGCCGGCCTGGACGGCGCGCCCGTCCCGGAACCGCAGCAGGTCGTGGCGGAGGTCGTCCGCGCTGGCGTAGCGGTCGTCAGCCGACTTGGCCAGACAGGTCAGGATGATGGCTTCGAGCGCGGGCGGCACCGACGGGTTGATCTCGCGCGGGATGGGCGGCGCCTCACGCACGTGCTTTGAAGCGACCGCCACCGGCGACTCGCCGACGAAGGGCGGCCGGCCGGTGACCATCTCGAACAGGACGACGCCAAGGGAGTAGACGTCACCGCGGGCGTCGACGCTGCGCCCTTCGGCCTGCTCGGGAGAAAAATAGGTTGCGGTGCCCATGACGGCGCCGGTCTGGGTGAGGCTCTCCTCGGTGTTGATGGCCCGGGCGATGCCGAAGTCGGTGACCTTGACCGCGCCCTCGTCGGTGATGAGCACGTTGCCGGGCTTGACGTCGCGATGCACGACGCCGTGGCGGTGCGCATAGGAGAGGGCCCCGGCCACCTCGGCGGCGATCTCGGCGGCCCGATCGGGGTGCAGCGGCCCCGCACCCCGAAGGATCGAGGACAGGGCTTGGCCGTCGACGAACTCCATCACGATGAAGTAGGTGCTGCCGTCCTCACCCCAGTCGAACACCGGCACGATGTTGGGGTTCGACAGGTTGGCGGCAGCCTGAGCCTCGCGGCGGAACCGCTCCACGAACGACCGGTCGATCGACAGCTCGGGGAACAGGATCTTGAGCGCCACCGGGCGATCGAGCAGCCGGTCCTGGGCCCGGTACACCTCTGCCATCCCCCCACGGGCGACGAGGTGTCGAAGCTCGTACCGGTCCGACAGGACTCGGGGCGTGTCGTTCACCTCCATGGCTCGTCAGAGCCTAGGCCGGCTGACGGGGCGATCGGAGTCATGCACGGGGTGGTCCTCCTGGTGGGAGCAGGCCGGAGCGATCGAGGGTCAATGCCCGAGCGCAGCGGTGATCATGGCTTTGGTGACAGGTCCGGCGGAAGATGCGCCAGTGGCGCCGCCGGGGAGGTTGGGGACGACGACAGCCACGGCGATCTTCGGGTGGTTGGCCGGGGCGAAGGCGATCATCCAGTTGGTCGTGAGCGAGTTGTTCGGCCCGGTCTGGGCGGTACCGGTCTTCGCCGCCACCTGGTCGGCAGGGTTGAAGCCGACGTAGTGGGCAGTGCCGTTGGGCGCGGCCACGACCTGCTGCATCAGGCCGCTGACGGCCGCGGCGGTGGTCGGGGTGTCGGGCTGCTTCCACGGCTTGGGGGTGTAGCGGGTGACGACGTTGCCCTGGGCGTCTCGTATCACCTGCATGACGTGCGGGGTCATGATGGTCCCCTTGTCGGCGACGGCGGCGGCC